>NZ_PCQC01000027.1:0-70353 GCF_002979955.1 Pseudomonas sp. MYb2 | reverse complement strand
TGGGCTGCATTACAACCGGCACCGGTATTACGACCCGCGGTTGGGAAGGTATCTGACGCCGGATCCCATCAAGCTGGCGGGTGGGTTGAATCAGTACCAGTACGTGCCGAATCCGACGGGGTGGGTGGATCCGTTGGGGTTGAGTTCCAATTGTCCGCCGCCGAACAGGCCGGGTTGTGAGGTGCCGGGTGGGATTAGTGGCGCTAAGGTTGATGAGGGTGAGCCCGCGCTGCCAAGGCCTAAGCTAACCGTTGAAGAGAAGGCGAAGATTGAGATCATCAGATTGAATAACAGTCAGCGCATGCACATGGTTGGGAAACATGGTCCGGACGTGCTAGATGCTAAGTGGAAGCGACGAGCAGTTGATGGCACAGATCCCATAACGGGGATAACGCCACGTAACAGGAGAGGTAATCCCAGTTCAAAGTTCAATAGTTACGAAATTATGCTCAAGGCTTACATTCTTGCAACAACGCGGTTAGAACGAGGACTGCCGCAATTTACGGGTAAGGACGCCCAGTCAGCGGACATCGTAAGAATGGATCTACCGGGGGCAGGCAAAGGTTATATGCCTGACCCAAGATCAAAAAATAATCCCAGATTGATTGAGTTGAACCGGTTTGAGATGAAGTTCGATCCCGTGACGGGGAAACCTTTCACCTTGTTTCCGATTAAATAGGACTGATGAAGTGTTTATAGATCCAGCTGATGGCCTACCATTCCAACCTACACCGTCTTTTTTCTTGGCTGGAATAGATATATATGATCGAGAGGAATCGCTAGGAGAGGAACTGGATAAGCTAAATCCAGATAATCCTGATGATCGAGAACTGATTGTTCTGAGATATTGCCTGCCAACGAAGCGGAGTTATCGCCATAAATATCTTGCTTATAAAAGTCTAGAGGCAGCGCTGGCTGACTCGGAATACGATTTTCAGTCGTTGTTTTTGTATGACCCAGAATCATACTCTTCCTTTCCGAGTGGCTGGGATGAGATGCATAGCGCTAGGGTTTTTTTTGAAGATGTATTTCGTCTTGCGTCGAAGGTTTGGGAAGATGATTTGCAAAAAGCTAAATCTGAAGATGTTGCGCTTTGGTAGTCTCTAGGAGCTTTATAAAGGCATTAGGAACGTTGGAAGGAGTGCTTGTTTCATAGTGAAGAAAGGGGGGTAGTTATAAGTCTGTATTACACGGTTAGCTGCGACGGATGAAGGTCTGCAGCAGCAAGACTATCAATCACATGCACGCTATACCCCGGAACATTCTTCGCATGATGCTTCGCCTGCGATGCCATCTCAGCGAGCTGACTGGCATCCAGTTGTGCGCAGGCCTCGGGGTGTAGATGCACGACGCCAATGGACAGCGACAACAGCGCAAACTCCTGGCGCACCCCTTGGCGATTCGGGGCGATGAAGCAGCCCGCGTCGAGGTGTTCAGTGCGATAGAACCGTCGGCATTGGCTCTGGAAATCGTCGAGCAATTGGTTGAGGCGTTTGCGCCAGTCTTCGGGGCCGAGGACCAGGAGAAAGTCGTCGCCACCAATGTGGCCAACGAAGTCGCGGGTAGGGTCTACGCGTTCGTTGAGACAGTGCGCCAGACACAGCAACACTTCATCGCCGCGACCGTAGCCGTAGATGTCGTTGAAGGGTTTGAAGCTGTCGATGTCGACGTAGCAGATGACCGACTCGCGGCCTTGTTGCAGCAACCGCGTCAGGCATTGCTGAATCGGCACATTGCCCGGCAACAAGGTCAGCGGGTTGGCGTAGCGAGCCTGCTGGATTTTCAGTTCGGTAATCAGTTTGAGCACATCGATCACCCGGCCGAGGCCGAGGTAGCTGCCGTTGAGGGTGATGATGAAGTCTTCTTCGATGCGTTGTCGGGCGCGGCTGGTGATCAGGCGGCTGACTTGTTGCAGCGACTGGCTCATTTCCACGGCGAGGAAGTCGTCGTTCATCAGGCGGCTGATCGGTTTGCGTGCGAACAGGTCGGTGGCGAAGGGTTTGAGCAGTGCGTCGGACAGCGAATGGCGGTGGACGATGCCACAGGGCTGGCCTTGTTCGTCGAGCACCGCCAGTGAGTTGAGGTTGGCCTGACGACGGAAGGCTTCCAGCACGGTGGCGGTCGGTGTATCGCGATGGACCGCCGGTTGGTCGTTGAGCAAGGCGCTGAGGTCGCTGCCTTCGTCGTTGAGCGCCACCGCGCTGCTGTCATGTTTCGGCATCAAGGCGCGGGCATCGCGCGGTGGATGCTCTTGTGGACGGCCGAGCAGATAACCTTGCACCAGGTCGACGCCCATTTCCGTCAGTACGGCGAGTTCTTCTGGCAGTTCGATGCCTTCAGCGATGACTTGTGCGCGAGAGGCTTTGGCGATTTGCAGGATCGAGCCGACGAATTCGCGCTTCAATGCGTCCTGATGAATACCGTCGATGAAGTGTCGGTCGATCTTCACGTAATCCGGACGAAGCTCCGACCACAGTCGCAGGCTCGAATAGCCAGCGCCAAGATCATCCAGCGCAATCGAAAATCCCATCGCCCGATAGTGATGCAGCGCGGTTTGCAGTAACTGGAAGTCGTCGATTGGCGTTTGTTCCGTCAGTTCGATAACGACCTGACTGGGTGGAATGCCGAAGTCCTGCAGCAGTTGCAGCGTGCGTCCCGGTTGATGGGCGGCTTCGAGCAAAGATTCGGGCGAGACGTTGAGAAACAGCTTGCCCGGCAGTTGCTGTTCGTTAAAACGACGGCAGGCGCTTTGCCGGCAGGCGATTTCCAGTTCATTCAAGCGCCCGGATTGTCGCGCAACAGCAAACAACGCAATCGGTGAGTGAAGAGGGCTGTTGGAAGGTCCGCGTGTCAGGGCTTCGTAACCGAGAATACGTCGCTCCGAGAGGCTGATGATCGGCTGGAACAGGCTGTGCAATCCGCTTTGAGTCAGGATCGAGCTCAAGGCACTCAGCTGTTCGGTCGTGGTCATGGCAATCTCTGGCGATAAAAAAAGGACTGGGAGCGCTCTCGTTGAAGAGAGTGGCTCCCAGTCCTTTATTGCACGACAGAATGATGACTGTTTGATGACGATCCGGGGATCGTCAGCATTAAATTGCCATCACTTACTTCTTGGCCACCTGATTGCTCAGCTTCAGGTAATCCAGCAGCACGCGCCCGGTTTCGCTCAGGTAGGCATCGTCTTCCGGTTTGACCTTGTCCGGCTCGGCGGCGGAGAGGGCGTCGTCGTCTTCTTTCTTCAGCTCTTTGAGCGGCTCTTCGCCTTTGGCCTTGCGACGGATGTTTTCCATCGTCAGCTGTTTGGCGTCGATGTCGGCGTGCTGGGCACGACGATCGGCTTCGTTGAGGCTGACGGTTTTTTCTTCCATCAGTTTCTGCGCCAGGGCCAGCTTGTCGCGGATGAACACGAACTCGGCATCCTTGGCGGTGCGGGTGTCATGTTCGGACTTGAGCTGGGCCAGGAACGGTTTGAACGGATCGGCCGCCGGTTTGATTGCCGCGCGGATGGTGTCCCACGGCATGGCTTCCGGCAGTGCGCTCTCACCGATTTCCTTGGTATCGATCAGCGACGGATAGTCGATGTCCGGCAGCACGCCCTGATGCTGGGTGCTCTGACCGGACACCCGGTAGAACTTGGCCAGGGTCAGTTTCAGTTCGCCATGGTTCAACGGCTGAATGGTCTGCACGGTGCCTTTGCCGAAGGTCTGGCCGCCGATGATCAGCGCGCGGTGGTAGTCCTGCATCGCGCCGGCGAAGATCTCCGAAGCCGAGGCGGACAGGCGGTTGACCAAAAGTGCCATCGGGCCTTTGTAGAACGCGCCCGGGTTCTCATCTTCCAGCACGTCGACACGGCCATCGGCATTACGCACGAGTACGGTCGGGCCTTTGTCGATGAACAGGCTGGTCAGCTCGGTGGCTTCCTGCAGGGAACCGCCGCCGTTGTTGCGCAGGTCGATGACCACGCCGTCGACTTTGTCTTTCTGCAGCTCGGTCAACAGCTTCTTGACGTCGCGGGTGGTGCTCTTGTAGTCCGGATCGCCGGCACGGAACGCCTTGAAGTCGAGGTAGAAGGCCGGGATCTCGATGACGCCGAGCTTGTAGTCCTTGCCGTCCTGTTTCAGGTTAAGAACCGACTTCTTCACGGCCTGGTCTTCGAGCTTCACCGCTTCACGGGTGATCGGCACGATCTTGGTGGTCTGGTCGTTCGGCGCATTGCTGGCCGGAATCACTTCCAGGCGCACCACGGTGCCTTTCGGACCGCGAATCAGCTTGACCACTTCGTCCAGACGCCAGCCGACCACGTCGACCATCTCTTTGTTGCCTTGGGCAACGCCGATGATCTTGTCGGCCGGGGCGACTTGTTTGGTTTTGTCGGCCGGGCCTGCCGGCACCAGACGCACGACTTTCACCTGGTCGTTGTCGCTCTGCAACACGGCACCGATGCCCTCGAGGGACAGGCTCATGTTGATGTCGAAGTTTTCCGCGTTATCCGGCGACAGATAGTTGGTGTGCGGATCGTAAGACATGGCGAAGGTGTTGATGTACGCCTGGAAGATGTCTTCCGGACGGGTCTGATCCAGGCGCGCCAACTGGTTCTTGTAGCGCTTGGTCAGGGTTTCCTGAATCTGCTTCGGCTCTTTGCCGGCGATCTTCTGACGCAGGACTTCGTCCTTGACGCGTTTGCGCCACAGGTCATCAAGCTCTGCGGTGGATTTCAGCCAAGGGGCGTCCTTGCGATCGATCAGCAAGGTTTCCCTGGTGGTGAAGTCCATCTTGTCGACGCCCTTGTTCAGCTCCGCAATGGCGAAGTCCAGACGCGCTTTGACGCGGTCCAGGTAGCGCTTGTAGATGGTGAACCCGGCGTTGAGATCGCCGCTTTTGAGGAAGTCGTCGAACTGGGTCTTCCACTTGTCGAATTCGGCGATGTCGCTGGCCATGAAATAGCTGCGCGACGGATCCAGCAGCTTGATGTAGCTGTCGTAGATGATCACCGAGCGCGCATCGTCGAGCGGCGGCTTGCTGTAGTGGTGACGCTTGAGCAATTCGACGACGTTCAGGCTGGCGATGACTTCATCGCGATCAGGCTGCAACTTGTCCCAGCTGTTGGCTGCGAATGTACTGCCCGACACCGGCAACAGGCCGATACCGATGAAAAGAGCGAGGGCGGTGCTGGGGAGCAAATGCTTCATGCTGATTCGACGCGGGGACAATTGATAACGCATATTAGGCCGTCTTTGAAGTCGCCGGTCTACGAGAGCCGGTCGCATAATGCAAAAAGCCCGGCGCTACAGCTTCGGGCTCAGTCCAGACTCACTATGGAGGCACTGTGAAGGCATTGCAAGGCGTTGAAGGTCAAGTGGCATGGGTTGAGGAGCCGAGTCCTACGTGTGATGTAGGACAAGTCCGCATTCGAGTGGCGGCAGCCGGCCTAAATCGCGCCGATTTATTACAGAAAGCGGGGCTCTATCCGCCACCGCCGGGGGCCAGCCAAGTGCTCGGTCTTGAGTGCTCCGGGGTCATCAGTGAGGTCGGTGCGGGCAGTTCGTGGCAGGTCGGCGATCGCGTTTGCGCCTTGCTGGCCGGGGGCGGCATGGCCGAAGAGGTGGTGGTCGACGGGCGGCATGTGCTGCCGGTGCCCGAAGGCGTTTCGCTGATCGAGGCGGCGGCATTGCCCGAGGTTTACGCAACAGTCTGGTTGAATGTGTTTCAACTTGCGGCGCTCAAACCGGGTGAGAAAGTTCTCTTGCACGCCGGGGCGAGTGGGATCGGTTCAGCCGCCATTCAGTTGTGCAAGGCGTTTGGCAATCCTTGCTGGGTCAGCGTCGGTTCAGCCGAGCGTTTGGCGTATTGCGAGGCGCTGGGCGCGCAGGGCGGGGTGGTGCGCACCGATGATCTGGAGAGCCTGCGTGATTTCGGGCCGTTCGATGTGATCCTCGATCCGGTGGGTGGTAATTATTCGGCGCTCAATCTGAAACTGATCGCGCTGGACGGGCGTTGGGTGTTGATTGGTTTGATGGGCGGCCGTGAGGCGAAGCTGGACCTGGCGCAGGTGTTAGGCAGGCGCGTGCAATTGCTCGGCTCGACCTTGCGCAGCCGTGACGATCAATTCAAGGCGGATCTGTTGAGTGATCTGGGCCAGCACGTGTGGCCGTTGTTTGCCGAAGGGCGATTGCGTCCGCAGTTGGCCAAAGCGTTTGCGGTGAAGG
This sequence comes from Pseudomonas sp. MYb2, assembly GCF_002979955.1. Lineage (NCBI taxonomy): Bacteria > Pseudomonadati > Pseudomonadota > Gammaproteobacteria > Pseudomonadales > Pseudomonadaceae > Pseudomonas > Pseudomonas sp. MYb2. Next base: position 64,147 of record NZ_PCQC01000027.1, on the reverse strand, counting down.
ATGCCGAGGCGGCGTTTGCAGAACTGGCGAGCAACACTGTTGCTGGAAAACTGGTTTTGGTGATCGACGACAGTCTGAGCTGAGAACAGGGAAAAAGCCCCTCTCCCAAAGGGAGAGGGGACTGACCGGGTTGTTCTGTCGGGCTACATCGACCTGATGCATCGGGTCGAACTCAGGTTTGGAATATCAGCCTGCCTGTGCAGATTAAATCTTTGTCATTTCCAGAGGTGGATTGGCCAGCCGGCTTTTTCAGCGTGTTCAAGCAGCACTGGGTCCGGGTTGACCACGTGCGGAAAATCCACCTTCAGCAACAACGGCAGATCATTGCGTGAGTCGGAATAGAAACTCGCGCCTTCGAGATTCTCTTCTTCGGCATCCAGCCACTCCAGCAACCGGGTGATCTTGCCTTCGCGGTAGGTCAGGGTGCCGACGGTGTGGCCGCTGTACACGCCATGGGCGACTTCCAGTTCGATGCCGAGAATCTCATCTATACCCAAGCGATCGGCAATCGGTTTTACCAAGTGTGTGCCCGACGCCGAAATCACCAGAATGCGGTCGCCGGCCTTGCGGTGGGCAGCGATGGTTTTGGTGGCGTCGCTGAAGATGATCGGTTCGATGAAGTCTTCAACCCATGGCCCGACCAGGTGCTCGACTTCTTCCGGCGTACGCCCGATCAACGGCTCCAGGCTGAATTCCATGTAGTCTTCCATGCGCAATTTGCCATGGCTGTAGGCGTCCATCAGTTCGTTGTTCTTGCGCATGAACGATTCAGGATCGACCCAGCCCAGGCGCCCCATCTGCTCGCTCCAGAGGGTGGCGCAGTCGCCGTGGATCAACGTTTCGTCCAGATCAAAAATTGCCAGAGCCATCAGTGCAGTTCTCTCTTCAACGTCAGCAAAGTCATCAGGCTACCTCACACAGGGCCGTCGGATCGATGGAAAGCGCCAGACGCTGACCGTCGGGATGCAGATCGGCGGCCGAGCGGTTGAGCACATCCACCACCAGTTCTACGCCACGCGCTTCGATCCGGTAACGGATGACGTTGCCAAGAAGGCTGTGGCTGCGGATCTGCGCGTCGAGTTCGCCGTTGAGGCTCAGTTCGATGGCTTCCGGGCGAATGGCGATGCGATGGTTGATCGGGCGCTGCAACAGTTTCGAAGCGGCTTGCGCGTCGAGCAGGTTGTAGTTGCCGATGAAGCCGGCGGCGAAGACATCGACGGGGGCGGTGTAGAGGGTTTCGGCATCGCCGCTTTGTACGATTTTTCCCTGATTCATCAGGAAAATGCGATCAGACATGGTCAGCGCTTCCTCCTGATCGTGGGTGACAAAAATCGTCGTCAGGCCGAGTTCGCGTTGAATCTGGCGGATCTGTTCGCGCAGGTGTTTACGAATCCGTGCGTCGAGCGCCGACAGCGGCTCGTCCAGCAGCAACAAGCGCGGACGCGTGACCAGCGAACGGGCGAGGGCAACCCGCTGGCATTGACCACCGGATAACTGATGCGGATAGCGGTTGGCGAAGTCGTTCAGTTCAACCAGTTTCAACACCTCGGAAACGCGTTTGTGGCTGTCGTCGGCATTGACCTTTTGCATGCGCAAACCGAACGCAACGTTTTGTTCGACAGTCATGTTGGGAAACAGCGCATAGCTCTGGAACACCATGCCGATGCCGCGCTTCTGCGGGCTCAACGGCACGATATCGACGCCATCGAGGAGGATCTTGCCGCCATCGACTGGCGTCAGGCCGGCGATGCAACGCAGCAGGGTGGATTTTCCGCAACCGGACGGGCCGAGCAGGGTGACGAATTCGCCTTTGTTGATTTCGCAGTCGATGTCGCTGAACACCGTGGTGCCGGCGTAGCTTTTCTGCAGGTGTTGGACGCTGACATAGCTCATTCGCTTTTGTCCTTGTTCAAGATGTTGGCGATCCAGGTCAGGACCAGCACGAAAAAGAAATACGAGATGACCAGGGCACTGGTGAAGTGGCCGCTGCTGTTGCGCATGTTGTTCAGGTAAACCTGCAGGGTTTCGTAACGCGTGCCGACGAGGATGTTGGCAAAGACGAACTCCCCGAAGAGGAACGAGAACGACAGCAGCAACGCGACCATCAGGCCTTTGCGCAGGTTGGGCAGCACCACCAGAACCGCCGCTTGAAAGGTGCTGGCGCCGAGCAGTTGCGCGGCGTCCATCAGGTCACGCAGGTTGATCGCTTGCAGGTTGTTGGTGATCGCCCGGTACATGAACGGCAGCGCCACGGTGAAGTAACAACCGATCAGGATCCACGGCGTGCCGACCATCGCCATCGGCCCGGAACCGTAGAGCTGCAACAGACCCACCGAGGACACCACCGGCGGCACCGCAAAGGGCAGCAGGATCAAGATGTTCATCAGCGCATCGAGCTTCGGGAAGTGGTAATGCACCACGAACAGCAGCGGCAGAATCAACACCACCGAAAGCACCAGTGCGCCGACACACACAATCAATGATTGGCCGAAAGCGTGAAGGAAGCGCGGGTCGCTCCACAGCTGGATGTACCACTTGAAGGTGAAGCCGCTGGGCAGAATGGTCGCCGACCAACTGCTGGCAATCGAATAGACCAGGGTGCCCACCAGTGGCAGCAAGAGGATGGCGAACAGCAGATAAACCACGACGCGGTGGTAGAGGCCGGCCGGGCCGGATTCAGCGCGAGACATGGTAGCTCCTCTTCAACAGCAGTTGATGCACGACGGTGACGATGGTCATCAGCGCCACCAGCACCACGGCCAGGGCGCTGGCCAGGTTCGGATCGAGGGAAATATCGCCCGAGACCATCGCCGCTATACGAATCGGCAGGACGTTGAAGTTGCCCGTCGTCAGCGCATACACCGTGGCGTAGGCGCCGAGGGCGTTAGCCAGCAGAATAACGAACGTACCCAGCAGCGCTGGTGTCAGCACCGGCAAACCGATGTGCCGCCAGAACTGCCAGCCGTTGGCGCCGAGTAATGCGGCGGACTCGCGCCAGTCTTCACGCAATGCGTCGAAGGCGGGGTAGAGCAACAACACGCCAAGGGGAATCTGGAAGTAGGTGTAGAGGATGATCAGCCCGGTTTTCGAGTACAGATTGAAGTCCTGAATGATCCCCGACTGCTTCAGCATGATGGTGATGCTGCCGTTGAACCCGAGCAGGATGATGAACGCAAATGCCAGGGGCACACCGGCGAAGTTGCTGGTCATGTTGGCGAAGGCGTTGACGAAGTTGCGCAGCTTCGAATCGACCCGGCGCAGGGAATACGCACCGAGTACGGCAATGATGATGCCGAATACACTCGACCAGAAACTGATCTCGAGGCTGTACTGGATCGCCTGCAAATAGAACTTCGAGCTGAAGATCTTGCTGAAGTTGGCCAAGCCCCAACCGAACTCTTCCGATTGCAGGCTGTTGATCATCACCCAGGCCAGCGGGGCGATTTCGAAGACGATAAAGAACAGCGTGAACGGCACCAGGCACAACGCCGCCAGCCATTTGCCGCGAGTCATTGAGTTCACTTGAGCAGCTCCCGGCACACAGGTTTGTCGTGGGGTACGCCGAGCAATTCGCAGACCGTGCCGCAGATGTCGGTCTGCTTCGGTGCGGCGCCAGCATCAAGGCTGAACGCATCGCCGAGGACGAACAGCGGCACCTGGCGCTCTTCCGGCAGCAAGCCGTTGTGCGAGCGGTCGTTGTTCATGCCGTGGTCGGCGGTCACCAGTACTTGGAAGCCGGCCTCGAGCCAGTTCTGCAAATAGTCGGCGAGGATGATGTCCGCCGAACGCGCGCTGTTGCGGTACTGCGACGAATCGAGGCCGTGCTTGTGCCCGGCGTCGTCAATGTTCATCGGGTGGATCAGCAGGAAGTTCGGATCGTGGCGCAGGCGCAGGTTTTCGGCGTCGGCGAACAGATGCGAATCCGGGTAGTGATCGTTCCAGTAGAAATGCCCGTGCTGGATCGGCAGCGACAGATTGTCGGTGTGCCGGTCGCGGGCGGCTACGAACGGCGAGCGGTTGTACAACTCGCTGACCCAGTGATACGCCGCTGCAGCGGTTTTCAGACCGGCCTCGCGGGCGTAGTGGTAAATGCTGCGCTGGTTGGACAGGCGCGAGACGTTATTGTGGACGATGCCGCTGTCGATCGGCGGCACGCCGGTGAGGATGCATTCATAAAGCGGGCGGGACAGGGCCGGCAGCTCGCACTCCAACTGATAGAGCGCGGCGCGTCCTGCGCCAACATAAGCCTGCAGATGCCCCATGGCGTGACGCGCGACCTCGTAGTTGAGGCCGTCGAGCACGACAAGGATGACGTTGTGCTTCATAGGGGCAAAAACTCCGCGAAACAGGAAATTTCAGATTCACCTGGATCCCTTGTAGGAGTGAGCCTGCTCGCGATGGCGATTGAACATTCAACGACAATGTTGACTGAACTACCGCTATCGCGAGCAGGCTCACTCCTACATGGGGATTTGTTTCGGATCACAAAAATGGTGATCAGCCGCTTATTTCATTTCCACGATGACTTCTTCGTTCCACGCCTGTGGCAGGGCTTTCGAAGTCTTTTCCCACGCGTCGGCATCTTTGATCGGGGTGACTTTCTTGTACTGCTCGTTTGGCAGCAGCTTGGCCTTCACGTCTTCCGGCAGTTGCAGGTGTTCGGCGCGGATCGGGCGGGCGTTGCCGCGCGCGAGATTGGTCTGGCCGGCGTCGCTGAAGATGTATTCGCGAGTCAGCTTGGCGGCGTTAGGATTTTTTGCGTATTTGTTGATGATCGTGGTGTAGCCGGAAATCACCGAACCGTCGGACGGGATGAGCACGACGTAGTCATCCGGGTTGGCCATCTTGGCCTTGTAGCTCAGGCCGTTGAAGTCCCAGACCACGCCGACTTCGATCTCGCCTTTTTCCATGGTGGCGATGGTCGGGTTGGCCATCGACAGGCGACCTTGCCTGGCGATGTCGGCGAACAGCAGCAGCGCAGGCTTGATGTTTTTCTCGTCGCCACCGTTGGCCAGTGCCGCAGCGAGAACGCCGTTGGCCGCTTGTGCGGCGGTGCTCACGTCACCGATCGAGACTTTGTATTTGCCGCCCTTGAGGTCAGCCCATTTGGTCGGTACTTCGGAACCGTGCAGCAGCTTCTTGTTGACGATGAAAGCAATGGTGCCGGTGTAGGCCAGCGCCCAGTTGCCGTCCTTGTCCTTGGCCCAGTCCGGGACTTGATCCCAGGTGCTTGGCTTGTACGGCTGCACCACGCCTTGCTTGACCGCGATCGGGCCGAAGGCGGCACCGACGTCGCCGATGTCGGCGGTAGCGTTGTCTTTCTCGGCGGCGAACTTGGCGATTTCCTGGGCCGAGCTCATGTCGGTGTCGATGTGTTTCAGGCCGTAGGTCTTGGCCAGGTCTTCCCAGGTGCCTTTCCAGTTGGCCCAGTCATCCGGCATGCCGACGCTGTTGACGGCGCCTTCCGCTTTCGCAGCGGCTTCGAGGGTTTTCAGATCGGTGCCGGCCGCCATGGCGGAGGTGCACATTGCAATGGTCGAGCCTAACAGTGTTGCCAGGAAAAGCTGTTTCATTCCGAAGCTCCTTGGTCGTGTTCAACGCTGCGATTGCGGTGTGGGTTGGTCTAGGTCAGCAATACCTGAGCCAATCTAAGGGGGCTGGATGACACTTTGATGTCCGCGGCCTTGCGCAAAGCCCTTTATTTGCCCGGTATCGGCGGGTGCCAGATAAGCGTAGACCATGCTCAAAGGCCCGCAGGGCCAGGGACTTGGCCGATGTATTGCAAGTCGTGAAGACGACCGTTCGGTAGTTTTGTCATCTCTCGGTCATCTGCACTGCCTAGGCTTGCATCATCAGGAAACGGCTTGATCGCCGTGCGGTTTTGCCCCGAAACAGTGCTGGTCTAGTCCAGATAGGTAACGTTGATGCGCGATGAGGCAACAAAAGCGGTGACAGCGATTGGCCAGGTGCTGCAGGAACAACTCGATCACGGGTTGTTGGCGGCGGGCAGCAAGTTGCCGGCCGAACGCAAGCTCAGTGAGTTGTTCGGCACGACGCGGATTACCGTGCGCGAGGCGTTGTTGCAACTGGAAGCGCAGGGGCAGATTTATCGCGAAGAACGGCGCGGCTGGTTCGTGTCGCCGCCGCGTCTGGCCTACAACCTGATGCAGCGCAGTCATTTTCACGCAATGGTCAGTGCGCAGGGGCGGGTGCCGTCGACCGAGGTGATTTCGGCGCGGCTGCAGCCGGCCTCGGCGGCGGTGTGTGCGTGGTTGCAGCTGCCGGCGTTGTCGAGCGTGATTCAGATTTGCCGGTCGCGGCGCATTGATGGGCGTTTGGTGTTGTATGTGGAGCACTATTTGAATCCGCAGTTTTTTCCGGGGATTCTTGAGTTTGATTTGAATCAGTCGATGACCGAGTTGTATGCGCGGCATTACGATTTGCACTATGGGCGGGTGCGGTTCGAGATTGTGCCTACGTCGTTGTCGGTGGATGCGGCGGCGGCTTTACGGGTTTCTGTGGGGAGTCCGGGGTTGCGGATTGCTCGGGTCAATTATGATCAGCATGAGCGGTTGATTGATTGTGATCTGGAGTTTTGGCGGCATGATGCGATTCACGTATCGGTAGATGTGGTTTGATCGTTTTGGGTGTATATCCGTTGCTGCGGTAACGGCTACTTGGGGTTCCGCCCTTACGGCGGGTCACCTTTTCCAAACGCCGAAAAGGTAACCCAAAAGGCTTGCTCCTACGTGCGGCCCGCTCGCTGGGGCTCGGGGTTCCTTCGCTCCGGGATCGATCCGGGCGCAGCGCCTACGGTTTGCTTCGCTGCACCTCCTCTCGCTGTGTTTGGCTGCGCCAAACGGTCGCTGCGCTCCCACGCCCGGATCAATCCCTCCACTCAGCCTTCCGACGTCGCCCGTGGATCAAGATCAAAAGCGGTACTCGAGCTAACGCTCATTGTGTTGAGTGGTGAGAAGCGAAGGCGATATAGGTTTACGGTTGGACTCAATCCTTGTGGGAGCTGGCTTGCCAGCGATGGCGGCCTGACAGCCGACCTGTTTCTGACAGGCTGCACACGGTCCAAATGTGGGAGCGAGCCTGCTCGCGATGGCGGGCTGACAGCCGACCTGTTTCTGACAGGGTCCACACGTTCCAAATGTAGGAGTGAGCCTGCTCGCGATGGCGGCCTGACAGCCGACCTGTTTCTGACAGGCTGCACACGGTCCAAATGTGGGAGCGAGCTTGCTCGCGAAAGCGCCCCCACAGTCACCTCGTCCCTATTTGCCTGCCCCAGCATTGGCATACAAATAATCCGTCGCCAGCGACGCCAATGTCCTCACGCCCACCACCAGCGCCGACTCATCCACAAAGAACCCGGGATTATGATTCGGCGCGGCCTTGCTCATGTCCTGATCCCGCGGCGTCACGCCGAGAAATACAAACAACCCCGGAACTTCCTTGGCAAAGAACGAGAAGTCTTCCGCGCCCCCCACCAGCGGTGCATTCACCACATCATCCTTCGCCGCCCACTTCAAAGTCGGCAGCATTTTTTCGGTGAGCGCCGGGTTGTTGATGGTCGGGTCGTATTTTTCGATGATGGTGACGTCAGCTTTCGCGCCGCCACTTTCGGCGATTTTTTCCACGGTCTGGCGGACATCGGCATGCAGTTTCTGGCGAATGCCGTAGTCGTAGGAGCGGATCGTTCCGCTCATGTCGACGGATTCGGGAATGATGTTGTAGCGGGTGCCACCGTTGATGGTGCCGATGCTGACCACTGACGGATAAGACGAGATGTCGGTGCGGCGGCTGACCACTGTTTGCAGGCCGACGATGGTTTGTGCGCCGACGGTGATCGGGTCGATGCCGTCCCAAGGGCGGCCGGCGTGGGTTTGCTTGCCGAGGATTTTGATGCGCAGGTCGTCGGAGCTGGCCAGGGTGGCGCCGGGGCGGTAGGCGATCTGGCCGGCGGGGACGCCGGCCCAGACGTGCAGGCCGAAGACCGCGTCCGGTTTGGGTGATTTCATCACGCCTTCCTCGACCATCATTTTCGCGCCCCAGGTGTTTTTGCCGTCGGGGATGAAGTCGCTCGGGCCTTCTTCGGCGGGCTGGAAGTAGAACACCACGGTGCCGGGTAATGTGTCGCGCATGCCTGTGAGAATTTTCGCCGTGCTGAGCAGGATTGCGGTGTGGGCGTCGTGGCCGCAGGCGTGCATGACGTCGACTTCTTTGTCGAGGTAGATGCCTTTGGCTTTCGAGGCGAACGGCAGGTCGGCGACCTCCTTGACCGGCAGCGCATCCATGTCGGCGCGCAGGGCCACGGTAGGACCGGGCAGGGCGCCTTTGAGAACGGCGACCACGCCGGTGCGGGCGACGCCGGTTTTCACTTCCAGGCCCATGGCCGTGAGTTGTTTGGCGACCAGTTCCGCAGTGCGTTTTTCCGTGTTGCCGAGTTCCGGGTGGGCGTGGATGTCGCGGCGGGTTTCCAGCAGTTGCGGTTCAAGCTTTTGCGCTTGTTCGGCGATTTCAGCGCGGGTGCTGTCCATCGTCGCGGCGCCGGCGTGGCTGGCGACCAGGGTGAGCAAAACGGTCTGGGCAATGCGCGTCAGTTGCATCGGGTTTCTCCTTGATTATTGTTGTCGGGCTTCCCTGCCTGTGACTGCAACCGCGCGCCTGAGTGCCTATTCCTTCGGTTCGCCACCGCCGGCGGTGATCACTTGCACGCTCATGCGCGGCGTTGCCAGATCGAGTCCAGCCTCGTCGAGGTGGCGTTTGAGCGACAGGTTGAAGGCTCGGGACACTTCCCATTGTTTGATCGGCGCGGTCTTGAATCGCGCGCGCAGAATCGCGCTGCCGGACTCGAAACTTTCGACCCCCTGAATCTCCAGCGGCGACCAGATGTTGCGTCGCTGCAACGGATCGGTACGCATCTTCTGCCCGACTTCGCGCATCAGTTTGATCGCGTCGTCGATTTCCATGTTGTACGGCACGGCGACGCGGAAGATCGCGTAGCCGAACTCCCGCGAGTAGTTCTTGATGCTTTTGATTTCGCTGAACGGGATGGTGTGAACGATGCCGTCGATGTCGCGCAGACGCACGGTGCGGATGGTCAGGCCTTCGACGGTGCCGAGGTGGCCGCCGACGTCGACGTAGTCATCGATGGCCAGCGAGTCTTCGATGATGATGAACAGGCCGGTGATCAAGTCGGCAACCAGCGACTGCGCACCGAAACCGATGGCCAGACCGATTACACCGGCACCGGCCAGCAATGGCGTGACGTTCATGCCCATGTTCGCCAGTGCGACGATCAGCGCGATGATGAAAATCGCCACGAACAGCACGTTGCGGATCAGCGGCATCATCGTTTGCGCGCGGGCGTTGGCCAGGCCTTTACGCGAGCGGGTGAGGGCGTGGTGCACGGCGGTGTCGGCGAGAATCCAGATCAGCCAGGAAAAAATCAACGTACCGGCCAGGCTGAACAGTTTGACGCTGACGTCATGCCCATCGCCCTCGGCGAAACCGATCAACGATTTGCCCCAGACGCGCAGGCCCAGCTCGATGAATGCCAGCCACACCAGCAGATGCGCGAGGGTGTAGAAGAAGTTTTTCAGGCGCTCCGAGTACAAGGCGTGACGTCTCGCCCCGCGCTGCGGTTTCAGTGAATGGCGACGCACGAGGCCGTTGATCACCATGCACAACACCAGCAACACGGTGCAGATCAGCGACTGGCGCAAGGCGGTGCTGGTGTCGCCGGCGGAAACGAACGTGGCGAACAGCGAGATGCCGACCAGCACCAGCGCCGGCACGTACCAGAACGTTCCGAGGATTTCGATGGTGTCGCTGAGGGCGCGGCGGGTCAGGCGTCGGGACAGCGGCTGGTTGCGGATCAGGTGCGCGATCGGTCGGCGGAAACGCAGGATAAACAGACCGGTAGAGAGTGCCGCGAGGACATTGGCGATAGTGGCGGCGGAGTGCGCCAGGTGCACGCCGAGGCTTTCGATCAGGCGTGGGTCGTTCAGCGCTTCACCAAACGCGGCGAAGCTGCCGATCAGCCACAGCGGTCGAAATGCTTGATGACGCAGGATATACAGCGCGCGATGGCGGTGCGGGCCATCGAGCAGGGAAAACGCGATCACGCAGATCGCCGAGAAACACGTTCCGACCACCAGTGCGTAGGCCAGTACCATCGCCAGGCTTTTGCCCAGCGAAGATGGCAAAGCGTAGGACATGTAAACGGTCATCACCAGCGCGATCAACCATGGCCCGAGCTTGCGCAAAGCGAAGCGCAGCATGTCGAGGGCTTTGGGGTGTTGTGGCAGCTCTTCGGTCAGGCCGAAGCGCATGCGCACTCGATGGCCGAGCCAGATCAGGGCGGCGGCGAGCAGGCTCCACACCGCGAGGATCATGGCGAAACCGAAGATGATCGGCAGCCATTCGTTAGCCGGCAGCATCATGCCGCTGAGTTCCTCCTTGGCCAGGTCGAACTCGTTGGACCAACGGGTAATCGGGCTGTCGGCACCGGAAAACTGTTTTTCGAAATTGGCCAGGGTGCCGCCGATCAGGCCGAGCACGCCTTCTTCCGGTGTGGTCTGGGCTTTTTTCGTAGCGTCGCGCAGCTTTTTCAGATCGGTCAGCAACTGTGCGCGTTGCTTGTCGTTTTCCAGCGACTTGATGACTTCGTCGAGGGACTGGCCGAGCGGTTCCTGGGCTTCGGGCTGCGCCTTGTTGGTGTTGAGCAGACCGGGCAAACCGACCGCATGGGCGGGCGCCAGCGGCAGCAGCGTCATCAGGCAGACGAGGAACAGACTGGGCAAAGCAAAAAGACGAGCGAACACTAGGCGGTCAACCTCGCAAGGGGCGGATTCGCTGGAGTGTACGAGGCCAACCCCGTCAATGCGAGCCGGGCGCGGATTTATTCGTTGAGTTTGGCGAGGATCTTGTAGACCACGGTGGCGAGGATCGTGAGCATGCCGATCCACATGGCGAACACACCGGCGTTCTTGTCGCGGAAGTTGAAGCCGATGGCCAGCAGGATCATTCCGCTCAGAATCGGAATGAGCATGGCGTGAAACGAAGACATCGAGATCATGGGGACTGCCTTGTCGAAATGAATGATGTAAGTCTAGGTCGGTTTCTGCCGGCCGGTATTGATCTGAGTAGGAGTTGCCGCAGGCTGCGATCTTTTGATTTTGTTTTCAAGATCAAAAGATCGCAGCCTTCGGCAGCTCCTACATTGAATCGCATTTTGCCGAAGCTTTTAAGGCAACTCGCGGCAGGCGTAGAACGCGCTCAGCACTTTGACCAGGTGCGCCAGGTCATGGCTGCCGCACAGTTCGCGGATCGAGTGCATGGCGAAGGTCGGCAGGCCGATGTCGACGGTGCGCACGCCCAGGTGGCTGGCGGTGATCGGGCCGATGGTCGAGCCACAGCCCATGTCGCTGCGCACCACGAAACTTTGCACAGGGACTTCTTCGGCCATGCACAGATGGCGGAAGAAGCCGGCGGTTTCGCTGTTGGTGGCGTAGCGCTGGTTGCTGTTGACCTTGATCACCGGGCCGGCATTGAGTTTCGGGCCGTGGTTGGCGTCGTGCTTTTCTGCATAGTTGGGGTGCACGCCGTGGGCGTTGTCGGCCGAGACCAGCAGGGACTTCTGGATGGTGCGGACGAATTCATCACCTTCCGGCAGCAGGCGGCGCAGGGTTTGTTCGAGCATCGGGCCGTCGGCACCGCAAGCCGAGCAGGAGCCGACTTCTTCGTGGTCGTTGCACACCAGCACGCAGGTTTCGTCGGTTTCGGCAGTCAGCAATGCTTGCAGACCGGCGTAGCACGACAGCAGGTTGTCGAGGCGCGCGCCGGCAATGAAGTCGCCATTCAAACCGATGACGGCGGCACTTTGCGTATCGTAGAAACTCAACTCGTAATCCAGCACGACGTCGGCATTCAAGCCGTGTTCGCGGGCCAGTTGCTCGGTGAGCACGGCGCGGAAATCGACGCGCTCGTCGCCGGCGAATTGCGCGAGGATCGGCGGCAGTTCGGTCTGCGCATTGATCGCCCAGCCTTGATTGGCTTCACGGTTAAGGTGAATGGCCAGGTTGGGAATGATCGCGATCGGTGCCTTGAAGTCGATCAACTGGCTCTCGACCTTGCCGTCGCGGCGGAAGGTCACGCGGCCGGCCAGCGACAGATCGCGGTCGAACCACGGTGCCAGCAGCGCGCCGCCGTAGACTTCAACGCCCAGTTGCCAGAAGCCTTGACGCTGCAGTTCCGGTTGCGGCTTGACCCGCAGGCACGGGCTGTCGGTGTGCGCGCCGACCAGGCGGATACCGCCGTGCAGGGGCGAAGTGCGGCCCATTTTGATCGCGACAATCGAGGAGTCGTTGCGGGTGACGTAATAGCGGCCGTTCGGCTCGGTGGTCCATGGCTCACGTTCGTCGAGGCGCACGAAACCGGCAGCCTCCAGACGCTGAACAAGACTGGCGGTGGCGTGGAACGGGGTAGGGGAGGCCTTGAGGAAGTCGATCAGGCCTTGGTTCAACTCTTCGCGCATAAGAAACTCCAGACAGCAATGGGCGGGAGTTTAACGCATCGGCCGGGGAATTGAATCTGCACCGGATCCGTGTAGGAGTGAGCCTGCTCGCGATAGCGGTATGTCATTAAGTAATTTTTGTCTGACACACCGCTATCGCGAGCAGGCTCACTCCTACAAGGGGTCTGCAGTGGCGGTCAGAACGGCGCGGGGCACTCGAAACGCAGGCGTTCGCCGGTTTGCGGGTGGGTGAAGCTGAGCATGCTCGCGTGCAGGCACAGCCGTGGCCAGGCTGCGAGGGCTTGTTCATGGGCATAGAGCCCGTCACCCAGCAGCGGATGCCCGATCGACAGCATGTGCACGCGTAACTGGTGCGAACGCCCGGTGATCGGTGTCAGCTCGACGCGGCACCAGTCGCCGCAACGTTCGAGCACGCGCCAGAAGGTCAGCGCATGTTTGCCGAATTCGTGATCGACCACGTGACGCGGTTTGGTCGGCGGATCGTAGCGCAGGGGCAAGTCGATGCTGCCGCTGTCCAGTTCCGGTTGACCCCAAGCCAGGGCAGTGTAGGCCTTCTCTGTTTCACGGTCGTGAAACTGGCGCGACAGTTCGCGGTGAGTGTCGGCGTCACGCGCGAGCAGAATGATGCCGGAGGTTTCCCAGTCCAGACGATGGACGATGCGCGCTTCCGGGTAGCCGTTTTCCTGCAAACGGGTAATCAGGCAATCCTTATTGTCGTCGGCGCGACCGGGCACCGAGAGCAGCAACGTCGGTTTGTCGACCACCAGTACGGCGGCGTCCTGATGGATGATGCGGATGTTGGACAACGGCATTAAAACAGCCTCGTAACAAATGCCAACGGCGGCTCGGAACTGCTGATAACCCTGTAGGAACTGCCGAAGGCTGCAATCTTTTGACGTTGAAGATCAAAAGATCGCAGCCTTCGGCAGCTCCTACACAAGCATCAATAGTCCGAGCCGCCGTAGCGACTGCCAAATCGACTCAGCGATCAGGCAGGGTGATGTTGAGTTCCAGAATCGAGCAACTGCCCTGGCTTTCCAGTGCAACATGTACATCGTCGTTGCCGATGTTGACGTACTTGCGGATCACGTCGACCAGTTCCTTCTGCAAGGCTGGCAAGTAATCCGGCGTGCTGCGCTGGCCGCGCTCATGCGCCACGATGATCTGTAGACGCTCTTTCGCTACCGAGGCGGTACTTGGCTTTTTGTTGGCACGAAAGAAGTCAAAAAGGTTCATTACCTACCTCCAAACAGGCGCTCGAAGAATCCCTTCTTCTCGACATCGAGGAAACGGTGGGCTTTTTCTTTGCCCAGCAAGCGGTCGACGGTATCGCTGTAAGCCTGACCGGCATCGCTCTGGTCGTCGAGAATCACCGGGACGCCCTGGTTGGATGCCTTGAGCACCGCCTGGGATTCCGGGATCACGCCGAGCAGGGTGACCGAGAGGATTTCCTTGACGTCTTCAACGCCCAGCATCTCGCCTTTTTCAACACGCTCTGGATGGTAGCGGGTGATCAACAGGTGTTCCTTGATCGGGTCTTCGCCACGTTCGGCGCGACGCGATTTGCTCGCCAGCAGGCCGAGCATACGGTCCGAATCTCGTACCGAGGACACTTCCGGGTTGGTCACGACGATCGCTTCGTCAGCGAAGTACATGGCCAGGTGCGCACCTTTCTCGATGCCTGCCGGGGAGTCGCAGACGACGAACTCGAATTGTTCCTTGAGCTCCATCAGGACTTTTTCCACGCCTTCGACGGTCAGCGCGTCTTTGTCGCGGGTCTGACTGGCGGCCAGTACGTAGAGGTTTTCCAGGCGCTTGTCTTTGATCAGTGCCTGTTGCAGGTTGGCTTCGCCGTTGACCACGTTGACGAAGTCATACACCACGCGGCGCTCGCAACCCATGATCAGGTCAAGGTTACGCAAGCCCACGTCGAAGTCGACGATCACTGTTTTGTGGCCGCGCAGAGCGAGACCGGTACCGATAGCGGCGCTGGTGGTGGTCTTACCCACACCACCCTTGCCGGATGTAACCACGAGAATCTTGGCCAAGGTGTTTCACCCCTAAGGAAGAAGGACTTTTTAGCCCCTGAAAAACATCTCTTGAAAACTACTGCAGTCGGACAGCCTTGGCTGGAATTTGGCTTTAGGCCTTTTTCCTACTTCGTTTGAGCCGTTTTCGCTACGTTTTAGAGATGCTTGGAAAATGCGGCAGTATCCGTTAAAGCCGAATGATGTTCAACACGTCGCCCGACAGGCTGACCTGTACGCCCGAGCCCCACATTGGGTCGCGACGCAAATCTTCGGAAACCTTGTAATGACCGGCGATGGAGATCAGTTCAGCGCTCAATTGCTGACAGAAAATCCGTGCCTTGGTATCACCCTTCACGCCGGCCAGCGCCCGACCACGCATCGGGCCGTATACATGGATGTTGCCATCGGCGAGAAGTTCCGCCCCCGGACTGACCGAAGACACCACCACCAAATCGCCACCCTGGGCATATATCTGTTGGCCACCACGTACTGGCGTGGTGATGACGCGGGTCTGTTTGACGGTCGGTTCAGGCGGCTTTTCCGGCTTCTTTTTGACTTCGGCTTCGGCCATTTCCAGCGGTCGTTCGCGGGCGCCGGAGGGCGGCAACACCGGGATGTCGATGGCGATGGCGGCGGCGATGTCTTCAATGCGGCTGGCGCGAATCGCCAGGGTGCGCAGGCCATGTTGACGGCACACGCGCATCAGGCCCGGCAGATCGACAGCGCCTTCGCCCGGCGGCAATTTGTCCAGCGCCAGAACCAGCGGCGCGTTGCTGAAGAAATTCGGCGCCTGCGCAACTTTGGCGGCCAATTGCCGATCGAGGCTGTCGAGGTCGTTACGGGCCAGTTCCAGCACGGTAATGGCCAGCATGCTGCCCTTCAACTGGAACACGGGATCTTGGTCTAACGGTTCGGTTTTGCTCATGTCGGCATACAACGGCTTGTCACTAAAAGTGCCGAGACTTATAACGAGAACGCCCGCAGGCCGCAAGCCGGGTCGAACGATGTAGAATGCGCGGCCACTGTATTTACGGAAGCTTTAATGGATCGCCCGCGTTTTCGAAAAGCATTTCTTGCTCCGCGCTTCTGGCCGCTCTGGTGCGGCTTGGGGCTTTTATGGCTGATCGTGCAGCTGCCGTATCCGGCCTTGCTGACCATCGGTCGAGTTTTGGGTGCGTTGATGTATCGCCTCGCTGGCGACCGACGGCGCATCGCCAAGCGCAATCTTGAACTGTGCTTCCCGGAAAAATCCGCCGCCGAACGCAAACGCCTGCTCAAGGAAAACTTCGCCTCCACCGGTATCGCGTTTTTTGAGATGGCGATGAGCTGGTGGTGGTCGCGTGAGCGCCTGGCGAAGCTGGCCCATGTGGAAGGCCTTGAGCATTTGCAAAAAGCCCAGCGCGAAGGCAAAGGCGTGATTCTGATGGCAGTGCATTTCACCACTCTGGAGATCGGCGCGGCGTTGCTCGGCCAACAGCACACCATCGACGGCATGTACCGCGAACACAAAAACCCGTTGTTCGACTTCATCCAGCGTCAGGGCCGCGAGCGGCACAATCTCGATTCGCTGGCGGTGGAACGTGACGACGTGCGCGGCATGCTCAAATTGCTGCGTTCCGGTCGGGCGATCTGGTACGCGCCGGATCAGGATTACGGCGCCAAGCAAAGTATCTTCGTGCCGCTGTTCGGCATTCAGGCCGCGACCGTGACCGCGACCACCAAATTTGCCCGTTTGGGTAAAGCACTGGTGGTGCCGTTCACGCAGGAGCGTCTGGCCGACGGCAGCGGCTATCGTCTGGTCGTGCATCCGCCGCTGGAGGACTTCCCGGGCGAGACCGAAGAGGCTGACTGCATCCGCATCAACCAGTGGGTCGAAGGCGTTTTGCGCGATTGCCCGGAGCAATATCTGTGGGCGCATCGACGCTTCAAGAGCCGGCCACCCGGCGAGCCGAAGCTGTACGCCAAACGTGGTTGATTGATCGATCCCCTTGAGCACCATGGAGTGTTGCGATGAGCCCAGCTGAACCGGTAACAGGTTTGATTCTTTCCGGCGGCGGGGCTCGGGCGGCGTATCAGGTGGGCGTGCTGGCAGCGATTGCCGAATTGTTGCCGGTGGGCGCGGACAATCCGTTTCCGGTGATCGTCGGCACTTCCGCAGGCGCGATCAACGCGGTGAGCCTCGCCAGCGGTGCCACGGATTTTCGCGCCGCCATCGAACGGCTGACGCTGTTCTGGCAGGGCTTTCGCAGCCACCGGGTGTTGCGCAGCGACTGGTCCGGCGTTATTCACCAGGCCAGTCGTTTTGTCAGCCACAGCCTGCTCGGTATGGGGCGACAAATGCCGGTCGCGTTGCTCAACAGTTCGCCGCTGCGCGAACTGCTCAATGAAAAGCTGCACATGCCCGGCATCGCCGAATCCATCGCGCGCAAGCAATTGCACGCAGTGGCGGTGACCGCGTTCGGGTATGAATCGGGGCAAGCGGTGACGTTCTATCAAGGGGGCGGCACGATTGATTCGTGGCTGCGCCATCGGCGCATTGGCGTGCCGACGCAATTGTCGGTCGATCACTTGCTGGCCAGTTCGGCGATTCCGTTACTGTTTGCGCCGGTGAAGATCGGTGATGAATATTTCGGTGACGGCGCGGTGCGGCAATCAGCGCCGATCAGTCCGGCGTTGCACCTGGGCGCCAGTCGCGTGCTGGTGGTGGGTGTCAGTGGCAACCCGCGCGGCTTTGATCCGCAGCAGCCGCTGGAGCGCACTTACACGGGGCAGCAACCGACACTCGCGCAGATCGGCGGGCACATGCTCAACAGCACGTTCATTGACAGTCTGGAGAGCGATATCGAGTTGCTGCAGCGTCTCAACCAGTTCAGCCATCTGATGCCTGCTGGCACGCCGACCCGCGAGCTGGGTGTGGCGCCGGTGGACGTCTTGGTGATCTCGCCGAGTCAGCCGATCGACGAGATCGCGGCGCGGCATCGTCAGGAATTGCCGGCGGCGTTGCGTTTGTTCTTGCGCGGACCGGGGGCGACGAAGACGAGTGGGGCGGGGGTGTTGAGTTATTTGCTGTTCGAGGCGGGGTATTGCAGCGAGTTGATTGATCTCGGACGGCGCGATGCGTTGGCCAAGCGCGAGGAGTTGTGCCGGTTTTTGGGATTGCCATTTTAAAGCAAAAGATCGCAGCCTGCGGCAGCTCCTACATTGGAATGCGCTATCCCTGTAGGAGCTGGCGAAGCCTGCGATCTTTTGATTTTTATCAGAAGTGGAACTTCACCAGGAAGTTGGTCACGCTCTGATTGGTCTTGAAGGCACCGGTGTCGTCGATGCCGTACTTGTCTTTCCAGTAGTCGTATTCAACACCGACATACAACTGCTTCTCGCCAAAACTCAGCGCCTTGCCCAGGTCGTATTTGACCTGTGGGTTGAAGTGCAGGTTGGCGTGGTAATCGCCTTTAGAGTTGGAATCGTTGTCGGTCACCCAGTCCATGTAGCCGTCGATCAGGATGTTCGAGTTGCCCACGGGAATGGTGTAGGACCAGACCGGGGTGATCTGCCAGACGTTGTCACCGGCACGCGAACCTTCGGTGTGGCGCTGGTAGAAGTTCAACTGGAAGTAGTCGAAGCCCGGGATGGCCAGGTCGAAGCCAGGGCCGATCAGGTAGGACTCGGTATCACCTTCGCCGAACTCGTAGGTCATCGCCAGCAGAACGTCTTTGATCGGGCCGAATTCGATCTTCTGGTTGAGCACCTTGCCCAGCGAGATGCGTGGCTGGAACTCGCCGTAATAGGTGTTCGGACCGTTGTTGAAGTCCTTGTCACCGTTGTAGAAGATCTTGTCGATGAAGAAGAAGTTGTCGCCGTACGTCCACGCATCGGCGTGTTCGAAGGTGACGGTCTGCTGGATGCGCGGGTTGACCTGGAAGTCCTTGCCATAGAGGTAGGTCAGGCTGTTGTTCTGCCATTGCAGCAGGCCTTCGGCCATGGCCTGGCCCCCGGCTAACATTGATCCCGCAAGCATCAGGCTGGTGCACATACGTTTCATTCGGTTGCTCCCAAAGTAGGTGTTCCACGTTTATTTTTTTAAGATCGGCGCTCTGGTGTGGCGCCTTTTTTCGTTGCTGCAAAAGTCATCCGATTGGTCAGCTTTCATGCTGTTAGCAAGAGCTGGGCCAAGGCTTTTCGAAAAGCAAAAAAACGCCCGTCGGCTGCTGAAAAACAGTCGATTGAGCGTGTTTTCGGGATGCCTCGGTACTGACCGGGGCCGGGATAAGTTGGCCCGTCGGTCAGGAATTAAATCCGGGCTTTTTTTTAGACCGAATTCAAGAGGCCGCGGAGAATACTGACTCCTCGGCCAGCTCTCAAGTGCCCCGCAACAGAGCACCGACGACAGGTATGGGGCACGGTTGCGGGCCATCTTAAAAGTGCACCTTCACCAGCAGGCTGGCGGTGTTCTGATTGGTGTCGAAGTTGTGCGTATTTTCGACACCGTACTTGTTCTTCCAGTAGCTGTATTCGGTGCCGACATACAACTGCTTCTGGCTCCAGCCCAGGGCTTTGCCGAGGTCATATTTGATCTGTGGATTGATGTGCAGGTTGGCGTGATAGGTGCCACGCGCGTTCTCGTCGTTGTCGACGACCCAGTCGAGGTAGCCGTCGATCAGCACATCGGAATTGCCCAGGGGAAAGCTGTACGACCAGCCGGGGGTGATCTGCCAGACGCCGTCGCCGGGACGCGGGCCTTCGGTCTGGCGGCGGAAAATGTTCAGGGTGACGTAGTTGAAGCCGGGCACCTTGAGGTCGAAGCCGGGGCCGATCAGGTAGGCCTCACTGTCGCCTTCACCGTATTCGTAGGTCATGGCGAGCAAGACGTCTTTGATCGGGCCGAATTCGAGCTTCTGGTCGAAGATCTTGCCGAAGGAGAAGCGCGGGGTGAATTCGCCGTAGAAGGCGTGCGGGCCTTTGTTCGCATCTTCTTTGCCGTTGTAGAAGATCTTGTCGACGAACAGGAAGTTGTCGCCGTACTTCCACTTGTCGGCGTGCTCGAAGGTGAGCGTTTGCTGGATCGACGGGTTGATCGCGAAATTCTTGCCGTACAGATAGCTGAGGCTATTGGTCTGCCACAGCAGGAGATCGCCGGCCATGGCCTGA
This sequence comes from Pseudomonas sp. MYb2, assembly GCF_002979955.1. Classification (NCBI taxonomy): domain Bacteria; kingdom Pseudomonadati; phylum Pseudomonadota; class Gammaproteobacteria; order Pseudomonadales; family Pseudomonadaceae; genus Pseudomonas; species Pseudomonas sp. MYb2. The sequence continues at coordinate 44,425 of NZ_PCQC01000027.1, read as the reverse complement.
CTCGCGGCCAGCAGGCCGCCGCTCAACAACACATTGGTTTGCGTGCGAATCATCTATTGCTCCCTCTTGTTTTTATTGTTTGAGGCGCAGAGCTTTTTTTGCCCTTTGTAGGAGTGAGCCTGCTCGCGATCGCGGTGTGACATTCAACACATCAGTTGACTGAAAAAACGCTATCGCGAGCAGGCTCACTCCTACAGGGGGCATCGGTGTTGCTGTCAGTGCTGGTGCGCATGGCAGTCGTTGATCGCTGCGCGCTCTTTACCGCCGAGAATGTTGAACAGCAGGTTCAGCGTCAGCGCGCTGAGCGTTGCCATGGCGATGCCACTGTGGGTAATCGGGCTCATCCACAGCGGCAGGTGCGCGAAGAACTCCGGACGCACCACCGGGATCAGGCCCATGCCGATGCTCACCGCGACCAGCAACTGGTTGCGACGGTCACCGATGTCGGCTTCCTGGAGAATCTTGATCCCGGTCGCGGCGACCATGCCGAACATCGCAATCGCCGCGCCACCCAGTACGGCTGGCGGAATCGAGGCGACGAGGAATGCCGCTTTCGGCAGCAGGCTCAGGACGATCAGCAAACCACCGGCAACGATGGTCACCGAACGGCAGCGCACGCCGGTCATCTGCACCAGACCGATGTTCTGCGCGAACGAGGAATGGGTGAAGGTGTTGAAGAAACCGGCGACAAACGAGGCGCCGGCATCACACAGCAAACCGCGACGCAGCATGCGCGGGCAGACTTCCTGATCGGTTATTTTGCCCAGCGCGAGGAACATACCGGTGGACTCGACGAAGATGATCACCACCACCAGACACATCGACAGGATCGGCGCCAGTTCGAATTTCGGCATGCCGAAATGCAGCGGGGTGACGAACTGAATCCATGGCGCGTTGGCCATGCCGCTCAGATCGACCATGCCGATTGCGCCGCACAGCACGTAGCCGATGCACATGCCGATCAGTACGGAGATGTTGACCCAGAAACCGCGCATGAAGCGGTGGATCAGCAGAATGGTGCCTAACACCAGTGCGGCAATGGCCAGATAAATCGGTGAGCCGAATTGTGCGGCGGCGGCACCGCCACCGGCCCAATTCACGGCCACGGGGAACAGCGACAAACCGATCGAGGTGATGACCGTGCCGGTCACCAGGGGTGGGAAGAAGCGTACGACCTTGGACATGAACGGCGCGATGAGCATGCCGAAGAAACCGGCGGCGATCGTCGCGCCGAAGATGCCTTGCAGGCCGATACCGGGCATGCCGGCCATGGCGACCATGCTGCCGACTGCGGCAAAACTGGCGCCCATCATCACCGGCATGCGAATGCCCATCGGACCAATGCCCATGGACTGCACGATGGTGGCGACACCGGCGACCAGCAGGTCGGCGTTGATCAGGAAGGCAATTTCTTCACGACTCAGGCCAGCGGCCTGTCCAATGATCAGCGGCACCGCGATGGCGCCACCGTACATCAGCAGAACATGTTGCAAACCGACCAGGATCAGTTGCAAAAGGGGCAATCGCTGAATGGCGGGTGCGTCGGGGATGCGCGCTTTGGACAGCTCGGACATGCAACACCTCGGATCTTTTTATTCTTGTGATTAACAGCTGCCGGGTTGCTCACAGCTGTTTCTTTGCATCAGGTAAAACCGCGCTAAGGCGATTCGCGAGCAGGCTCGCTCCCACAGGAAATGCGCGATCTCTGTGGGAGCGAGCCTGCTCGCGAAGCTTTGTTGCTTAGTTGGTCTGTGCTCCCTGGGCGATCCATGCACCGATCAGGTCACGTTCCTGCTGGGTCATCTGCGTGATGTTGCCCAGCGGCATGATCTGCGTGGTGATGGCTTGCGCCTGGATGCGCGCCGCGTTCTGGCGGATCTGCTCAGGGGTGTCGAGCATCACACCCGCCGGAGCTGCGCTGAACAACGGACTGGTCGGTTTGGCCGAGTGGCAAACTGCGCAGCGTTCTTGAATCACGTTGTGCACTTTGTCGAAGGCCGGACCTGCGTTGGAGGCTTGCGCCGGCGCTGCTGCAGGTGCGTCTGCGGGTGCAGCAGGTGCCGCCGCTTCAGCCGGTTTCGCGCCACCGCCCAGTGCCGTCTCCGGCAGCGGTTGATACTCGATTTTGGCTGGCGCCTTGGCCACTTCCGGAGCGGTCGACATCGGCGTTGGGCCGGTGACGTACGCCAGCGTGATCATGCCTACCGCTGCCACTGGCAGGGTCCAGGCAAACTTGTGGCTGTCGTGACGGGTGTTGAAGTAGTGACGCACCAACACCGCCAACACTGCAATCCCGGCGAGGATCAACCAGTTGTACTGGCTGCCATAGGTGCTCGGGAAGTGGTTGCTGATCATGATGAACAGCACCGGCAGGGTGAAGTAGTTGTTGTGACGCGAACGCAACAAGCCTTTGGCCGGCAGCGCCGGATCCGGCGTGCGGTTCTCGGCAATCGCCGCCACCAGTGCACGCTGCGCCGGCATGATGATGCGGAACACGTTACCGACCATGATGGTGCCGATGATCGCGCCAACGTGCAGGTACGCACCACGACCGCTGAACACTTTGCTGAAGCCATACGCCGCGCCGATGATCAGCACGAACAGAATGAAGCCGAGCAGAGCAGGGCGTTTGCCCAAGGCCGAATCACAGAGGAAGGAGTAGATGAACCAGCCGAGGAACAGCGAGCCGATACCGATGGCCACGCCTTCAGGGCCGCTCAGTGTGCTGCCCGGAGCCAGCAGGTAGAGCGTTGGGTTGGAGTAGAACACCACGCACAGCAGCGCAATACCCGACATCCAGGTGAAGTAGGCTTCCCATTTGAACCAGTGCAGGTTCTCCGGCATTGCCGGCGGGGCCAGTTTGTATTTTTCCAGGTGATAGATACCGCCACCGTGGATCGCCCACAGGTCACCGGCCAGACCGGTTTTCGGGTTGACGCGGTTGAGGTTGTTCTCCAGCCAGACGAAGTAGAACGACGCGCCGATCCAGGCCACGCCAGTAATCATGTGAACCCAGCGCACGCTCAGGTTCAGCCATTCCAACAGATGTGCTTCCACAGTCTTTACCTCTCGCCTGTCACTCTTGTTGTCGAGTGATCAGACCTTCTCTTATTGGTGGGGGGCGAGGATCAAACGCTCATCCTCTTTGAAAAAATGCTCATCGCAGTTATTGCCTGTGCCACTGCGATCAACCACCAGGAAGTCATCCCGCTTTTCGATCGTCAGCACCGGATGGTGCCAAACGCCGCGATGGTAATTGATGCCCTGCCTGCCGTTGGTGACGAAGGCGCGGACCAAGCCTGATACAGGTTCATCGCCAACTGGCGCGACCACGATCAGAAAGGGGTTGCCGAGCAGCGGTATGAAAGCCTGGCTGCCCAGCGGATGGCGTTCCAGCATGCAAACGGTCAACGGCATGTCCTGCGCGTCGGCGCGGAAGATGCTGATGATCGCGTTGTCCTCAGGCTGAGCGGTTTCGACCGTCGCCAGTTTGTGGAAGCGCATGGTCGAACCGTTGTTGATCATGAAGTGATCGCTGCCGTCGGTTTCGATGACGTCACCGAAAGGGGCGAAGGCTTCTTTGCTCAGCGGTTCAATCGTTAGTGTGCGCATGCTGTTCTTCTTTTCGTTGAGTGATCGTTCCCACGCTCCGCGTGGAAATGCAGCCCGTGACGCTCCGCGTCACATCCAGAACGGACGCAGAGCGTCCAGTGATGCGTTCCCACGCAGAGCGTGGGAACGATCATTGCGGTGTTATTTAGCGACCTTGCCGAGAACGCGCAGGCGGCTCACACCACCGTCCGGGAACACGTTCAGGCGGATGTGGGTGATCGGGCCCAGCGCCTTGATCTGCTCGACGAAGGTGTGTTCGGCGTGCATTTCCAGCTTCTGGCTTGGCAGCAGATCGCGCCAGAACAGCGACTGGGTTTCGATCTGGCTGTCAGTACCACCTTTCACGAACGCGCCCTGGATCGAGCAAGTGTCCGGGTAGTTGCCTTTGAAGTGCAGGGTGTCGACGACGATCTTCTCGATCTCGCCCGGATGACCCAGCGCGACGATCACCCAGTCATTGCCCGGCGTGCGACGACGTGCAGTTTCCCAGCCGTCGCCCATGTTGATGCCACGGCCCGGGTTGAGGATGTTGCTCATGCGGCCGAAGTGTTCGTCGGAGCAGGCGAGGGCGCGGCCACCATTGAGGGCTGCTGCCAGATCGACTTGCTCGTTGTCGCCAACCGCCGACCAGTCGCGGAACGGAATGCCGTACACGCGCAGACGGGCCACACCACCGTCCGGGTAGATGTTGAAGCGCAGGTGGCTGAACGCTTTGTCGTTGCTGATTTCGTGGTAGTGGTGGCTGTTGCCCTGCAGCTCGACGGCCGACAGCACTTCAGTCCACTGGGTGTTTTCATCAGGCTCGCCCGAGGCCAGGAAGCACGCCTCCAGAGAGGCCGATGGCGGGAAGTTGCCGGTGAAGAATGAAGTGTCGATGTCCACGCCTTTGATCGAGCCCGGTACGCCCAGACGGATCACTGCGCTGTCGAAGCCTTCGAAGCGCTTGCGGCGCGATTCCCAGCCGTCCATCCACTTGCCGTTGTCATCGAACACGCCCTCCTTCCATACGGCCGGGGTCGGTTGGAACAGACGATTGGCGTCTGCGAACCAGTCATCGGTGACCGAGATGATTTTGGTGCCCAGACGGGCATCGGCCAGGTTGACGAATTTTTCGAAAGGTACGGCGTAAGCTTTCATTCTTCTTGTCTGCCTTTAAATAAGTGGCTGGGGATGCTTGCGAGGCCCTGGACATTCTCCGCGTCTGACATGCTCGGGCCAGGCTTGCTAAAGAGTCAGTAAACGGAACAGGGCGATCTTGTTGATCTCCGCCAGCGCGCATTTGAACTCGGTGTCTTGCGAGTTGTGAATGCGCGTTTCGAACGCCGCGAGGATCTGATGCCGGTTGCTGCCTTTTACCGCCATGATGAAGGGAAACTTGAACTTGGCTTTGTAGGCGTCGTTCAGCTCGGTGAAGCGCTGGAACTCTTCGGCCGTGCATTGGTGAATACCGGCGCCAGCTTGTTCATTGGTGCTGGCTTCGGTCAGTTGGCCCTGGACGGCAGCTTTGCCGGCCAGGTCCGGGTGAGCGTTGATCAGTGCCAGTTGACTGGCGTGATCGGCGCTCAACAGGATGTCGCTCATGCGCTGGTGCAGGGTTTCGATCTCGTCGATCGAAGCGTCCGCGCCCAGGTCGTAGGCCTTCTCGGCTACCCATGGCGAATGTTCGTAGATGTCGGCGAAAGCGTTGACGAAAGCGTCGCGGCTCAGGGTCGACGGTTGCAGGGTTTGAAAGCGGCTCATTTGGCGGCCCCTTGGTACGGCTGGGTTTCGTGCCAGTGACGCGCGATGTCGACGCGACGGCTGAACCACACCTGTTCATGACTTTTGGCGTATTCGATAAAGCGTTTGAGCGAGGCGATGCGACCCGGACGGCCGATCAAGCGGCAGTGCAGACCGATCGAGAGCATCTTCGGTGCGTCAGCGCCTTCGGCGTAGAGCACGTCGAACGCGTCTTTGAGGTATTCGAAGAAGTCGTCACCCTTGTTGAAACCTTGCACTTGGGTGAAGCGCATGTCGTTGGTGTCGAGGGTGTACGGGATCACCAGATGCGGCTTGCCGGTCGGGTTGTTCGGTTCCCAGTAGGGCAGGTCGTCGTCGTAGGTGTCGCAGTCGTAGAGGAAACCACCTTCTTCCATGACCAAGCGACGGGTGTTCGGCCCGGTGCGGCCGGTATACCAGCCCAGTGGGCGCTCGCCGGTGATTTCGGTGAGGATGCGGATCGCTTCGAGCATGTGCTCGCGTTCCTGCGCTTCGTCCATGTACTGGTAGTCGATCCAACGGTAACCGTGGCTGCAGATCTCGTGGCCGGCATCGACCATCGCACGGATCACATCCGGGTGGCGCTGAGCGGCCATGGCGACGGCGAAGATGGTCAACGGGATGTCGAATTCCTTGAACAGTTTCAGGATCCGCCAGACGCCGGCACGGCTGCCATACTCGTAAAGCGATTCCATGCTCATGTTGCGCGCGCCTTGCAGCGGCTGAGCAGCAACCATTTCAGACAGGAACGCTTCGGATTCTTTGTCGCCGTGCAGAATGTTGCGCTCGCCGCCTTCTTCGTAATTGAGCACGAAGGACAGCGCGATGCGGGCATTGCCCGGCCAGTGTGGGTGAGGAGGGTTACTGCCGTAACCGATCAGGTCGCGTGGGTAGTCAGCGCTCACTGCAGTCTTCCTTCTTGTTCGTTGACAGATGGGTGTGGCGGCCTGGCAGGCTTGCGTCACAGCGATGGGCTGATTGTATACAACTTTAATCGCAATTTGTAAGCCTGAATTTTCGCATTTTTCACCGACTGTCATCTTTTGCTGTTAATGGCGTGAGCCTGCAAGAAACCTGCCTGATCAGTCAGCTAATGGATTGAAAGTTCAATGTTCAGGCACTGTGCTGGCAGATCGGGGGTAAAGGCCCGGGTAGCGGGGGTGCAGGAAAAAATGTCGTTTTTATTGTGTACAATTTTTTTGAAAAGTGTCTTAATCAATCGCTCGCCGCAGCTTTTCGTGCTCCGAATCGGTGCGGTCTCCTTTTCAACTGACTTCGGGAGGCGCGAGGTCTGACTGCTTCCACGCAGGCAGGCGCGCAGAATCAATGGGACGTTTGACAACACACGTTTTGGACGCTGCACACGGTTGCCCGGGCAGTTCGATCAAGGTCGAGCTGTACCGCGTTGAAGGTTCGCAACTGGAATTGGTCGCCAGTGCCGTCACCAACAGCGATGGCCGGGTCGATGCACCGCTGCTGCAAGGCGATGACTATCGAACCGGCGTTTATCAGGTTCAGTTCCACGCGGGCGATTACTACCGCGCCCGTGGCGTGCAGTTGCCGGAACCGGCATTTCTGGACGTGGTTGTGCTGCGTTTCGGCATCTCTGCCGAACAGGATCACTACCACGTGCCTTTGCTGATTTCGCCTTACAGCTACTCCACGTACCGGGGCAGCTGACCCCCAAGCAGCTGCCCCCACCGGGAAGCGACTGCGCATATAGCTTCTTTGGTCTTTCGCCCGCTCACACTGCGGGCTTTTTTTTGCCTGTCTTAAAGTCAAAAGATCGCAGCCTGCGGCAGCTCCTACAGATTGACGTGCAATCCCATGTAGGAGCTTGCCGCAGGCTGCGATCTTTTGCTCTTAACGGCTCAACAGGGACGCAGCACCCGCACCACTGAACAACCCGGCACTCACCCGGTTGAACCAACTCTGCCCCTTGCCACTGCGCAAATACCGCGCCGCGCCATGCGCACCCAGCCCGTAAGCCAGTTTGCAGCACAGATCGAGCACCACCCACGTCGCAATCATGATCAACAACTGCGGCAGGAACGGCTGCTGCGCGCTGAGAAACTGCGGCAGAAACGCAGCAAAGAAGAGGATGTCTTTCGGATTGCTCGCGCCCAACACAAACGCGCGCCCGAACAGCGTACGAAAGCGCGGTGTCGGTGCAGCCTGAGGCACTTCTGCGCCCACCGACGGCTGACGCGATTGCTGCCAGCTCTGCCAGGCGAGATAGAACAGATACAGCGCACCAACGATTTTCAGCGCGCTGAACAGCTGCTCAGATGCCAGTAGCAGGGCGCCAAGCCCCAATGCCGACGCACTGAGCAAACAGATCGACGCAATCACGCCACCGAGAAACGCCGGGTACGACCGGCGCAGACCGAAGTTCAGACTGTTGCTGATCATCAGCAGCGACAGTGGTCCCGGAATCAGGATCACCACCAATGCAGCGCCGCTGAACAGCAACCAGGTTTCCAGACTCATCATTTTCCTCCTTTTTGTTGTACTGAAAAATGCACAAAAGCCCCACCCGTGAGGGTGAGGCCGTTTTGAAGCCTGAACCGCGTAGCGCTTACAGGAAGATGAACTTGGCGATGAAGATCGCGCAGAGCACCCACAGGCTCACGGAGATTTCCTTGTACTTGCCCGTACCGGCCTTCAGCGCCACGTAGGTGATGAAGCCCAGTGCGATACCGTCGGCGACCGAGAAGGTCAGCGGCATCATGATGGCGGTGACGATTGCCGGGATGGCATCAGTGGCTTCGTCCCACTCGATGTGGGCCATGCCGCCCATCATCAGCATCGCTACGTAGATCAGTGCACCGGCGGTGGCGTAAGCCGGAATCATGCCGGCCAGCGGTGCGAAAAACATTGCCGCTATAAATAGCACACCTACGGTCACTGCGGTAAGACCAGTCCGACCACCAGCGGCCACACCGGCGGCACTTTCTACATAGCTGGTGACAGGTGGAACACCGACCACAGCACCGAAAACGCTGGACGCACTGTCGGCTTTCATCGCGCGGGAAAGGTTTTCGATACGACCGTCAGCGTTGACCAGATTGGCGCGCTGGGCAACGCCCATCAGGGTGCCGGCGGTATCGAACATGTGCACAAAGAGGAACGCCAGGACCACGCTGATCATGCTGACGTTGAATACGCCGGCCACGTTCATCGCCATCCAGGTCGGTGCCAGGCTTGGCGGCGCGGACATGATGCCTTCGTAGTGAACGAGGCCGAGGCCCCAACCCGCCAGCGTCACGGTGATGATGCTGATCAGGATCGCGCCGAACACGCGGTGGTAGCTGAGGATCGCAATCATCAGGAAGCAGATGGCGGCGAGCAGCGGGCCGGGTTCTCGCAGAGAGCCGAGTTTGATCAGGGTTGCCGGGCTATCGACGACGATGCCCGCAGTTTTCAGACCGATCAGACCAAGGAACAGGCCGACACCGGCACCCATCGCAAAACGCAGGCTGACGGGAATACTGTTGAGCAGCCACTCGCGAATCCGCGAGAAGGTCAGGATCATGAACAACACACCGGACACAAACACCGCACCGAGCGCGGTTTCCCAGTTGTAGCCCATGGTGCCGACCACGGTGTAGGTGAAGAACGCATTGAGGCCCATGCCCGGCGCCAGACCCACCGGCCAGTTGGCGTACAGACCCATCAACAGGCAGCCCAGCGCAGCGGCGATACAGGTGGCGACGAAGGCTGCACCGTGATCGATCCCGGCATCGGCCATGATGTTCGGGTTGACGAAGATGATGTAAGCCATGGTGATGAAGGTTGTCAGACCGGCAATCAGCTCGGTCTTCACCGTGGTGCCATGCAAGCTGAGTTTGAACAGACGTTCCAGCAAGCCACTGCGTAACGGTGGCGAGAGATCCAGCGGCGATGCTTCGGATTTGCGGCTTTCCACAGCGAGTACTCCTCAAGAGTTTTATTGTTATTTCCAGGGCCGGACCCATGAGGGGTGGCAGCGGCCCTTTGAGGCACTTGCGAATTTGTTGACCATGCGGTCAGGAACTCGCACGCTGTGGATTATGCTTTTGTGTACAAATAAAGCAAATATTGTTTTTGGTTTTGTTTACGGAAGTTCCGTCGATAGCGATATATCGCCCTTCAGGGCCCCATCGCTGGCAAGCCAGCTCCCACATTGATCTGTGGCGTACACAAAACATGTGGGAGCTGGCTTGCCAGCGATGAGGCCCGAACAGTCAATCGAGAACTGCCTGACTGTTCCCCAGCGCCAGATTCACCGCCAACCAGCCATTCACCGCCGCCTCCCCAGCCTCGGCAAACACCCGCTCCAGCAATTTCACCTGCTCACGGCGCAACGTCTGTTCAAACTTTGCACCTTCCGTCGTCAGTTCCAGCAGGCGTTTACGCTTGTCGGCCTCGGACGCCACGCTGTCCACCAGATGCATTTCCTGCAACTGCCGCAATGGCATGTTCAGCGCCTGCTTGCTCACACCGAGCAAGCCGAGCAATTCCTTCACGCTCAAATTCGGATACCGCGCGATGAAAAACACAATGCGCTGATGCACCCGCGAGAGGCCGCGGCGCTCAAGCATTTCATCAGCCTTGGCGGTGAACGCCTGATAGCCAAAGAAAAACGCTTCCATCGCCTGTTGTTGGCTTGCAGGGTTTTTAAGGTCAAGCATGTTGACGTACTCGCTCAAGCTGTCGTAATTTCAGTCAACTAGTTTGACTCATTTTTCGTCCGCCTCGCTACCGGTGACCCCCATGGCTTTTTCCGAACGTGTCTCGCGCCTTAAAAGTTCTTTGATCCGTGAAATCCTTGCCGCCGCCCAGCGCCCGGAGGTGATGTCGTTCGCCGGTGGCTTGCCTGCTGAAGCCATGTTGCCCAAGGTTGAGTGGGCCGACATGCCGCTGTCGCTCGGTCAATACGGCATGAGCGAAGGCGAGCCGGCATTGCGCGAGGCTCTGGCGGCGGAGGCGAGGGCACTGGGGCTGGAATGTCAGGCGAGTCAGGTGCTGGTGGTCAGCGGCTCCCAGCAAACCCTCGATCTGGCGGCCAAGCTGTACATCGACAAGGGCACGGAAATCCTGCTCGAAGCGCCGACCTATCTCGCCGCCCTGCAAATTTTCCAATTGTTCGGCGCCGATTGCCTGACCGTTCCGCAAGAGTCCGATGGTCCGAACCTGGTGCAGTTGCGCAGTCGTCTGGAGCAGCATCGTCCGGCGTTTATCTATCTGATCCCGACGTTCCAGAACCCGTCAGCCGTGCGCTACAGCGAAGCCAAACGCGCCGCCGTTGCGGCATTGCTCGATGAATTCGGCGTCACCCTGATCGAAGACGAGCCTTACCGCGAACTGACTTTCGATGGCGGCAGCGCCAAGCCGATTGCCGGACGCCTGCAGAAATCCAGCTGGATCTACACCGGCACGGTGTCGAAAACCTTGCTGCCGGGTTTGCGCGTCGGCTACCTGATCGCCAGCCCGGACCTGTTTCCGCATTTGCTCAAACTCAAGCAGTCAGCGGATCTTCACACCAACCGCATCGGTCAGTGGCAGGCGTTGCAGTGGATCGGCACTGAGAAATATCAGCAGCACTTGAGCGAATTGCGTGGCTTCTATCGGCAGCGTCGGGATGCGTTTCAAGCGGCGCTGGAAACGCATTTTGCTGATCTGGCCGACTGGAACATGCCCCAGGGTGGGCTGTTTTTCTGGCTGACGTTGAAGCAACCGCTGGATACGCGAACATTACTCAATGGAGCGTTGGCCAATGATGTGGCGTTTATGCCGGGGGAGCCGTTTTTTCCCGAGCCGGATAATCATCATGGGCATTTGCGCTTGAATTTCAGCCATATCGATCCGGCGCGGCTGGATGAAGGGCTCAAGCGATTGGCGGCAGTGATACGACAGGCGCAGATCGATAAAGCGGCCTGAAAACAAATAAACCGGCTCGAGGGCCGGTTTATTTTTGTCTGGGATTTTTGGTGCCTGGAATGGCCTCATCGCGAGCAGGCTCACTCCTACAAGGGAACGCATTCCAAATGTAGGAGTGAGCCTGCTCGCGAAGGGGCCATCAGCCCCAATACAGAATCATCAGACCGCAGCGAAGCGCTTATCCAGATAATCAATAATCACCTTCGACTCATACATCCAGGTGGTCTGTCCATTCTCGTCAATGCGCAAGCAAGGCACCTTGATCCGGCCACCCTGTTCCAGCAGTGCCTGACGATCCTGCTCGTTATTCTTCGCATCCTTCAGCGCCACCGGCACATTCAGGCGACGCAGCGTGCGGCGGGTTTTCACGCAGAACGGGCAGGCGTGGAACTGATACAAGGTCAGGTCTTTTGCAGCGGCATCCACCTGAGCCTGAGCAGCGGCGGAGCGTTTTTTCTTGCCCGGACGGGTGATGAAGTCGATGAAGATAACCAGTTGGCCGAGGCCGACACGAAGCGCTTTGACGAACACGTTGAAAGCCTCACGGTGCAAATAAAGAAAGGCGCGCAGCTTACCCGATTTTTCACGGACGAAAAAAAACCGGCGATGAATGCCGGTTTTCTTCGTACAGCAAATTACTTGATCAGGCTGAGAAACTCGCTGCGAGTCGCGGCATTTTCGCGGAACTCACCGAGCATCACCGAAGTGATCATCGACGAATTCTGTTTCTCGACACCGCGCATCATCATGCACATGTGCTTGGCCTCGATCACCACCGCCACGCCCAGCGCGCCGGTAACTTGTTGCACAGCGTCGGCGATCTGACGGCTGAGGTTTTCCTGAATCTGCAGGCGACGGGCGTACATGTCGACGATCCGCGCGACCTTGGACAGGCCCAGCACTTTGCCGCTCGGGATGTACGCAACGTGCGCCTTGCCGATAAACGGCAGCAGGTGGTGTTCGCACAACGAGTACAACTCGATGTCCTTGACCAGCACCATTTCGCTGTTGTCGGAGCTGAACAGGGCACCGTTGGTGACCTCTTCGAGCGTCTGTTCATAACCGCGGCAGAGGTACTGCATGGCTTTGGCGGCACGCTTTGGCGTGTCGAGCAGGCCCTCGCGGGACACGTCCTCGCCCAATTGGCCGAGAATCGCGGTGTAATTCTGTTCCAGGGACATGAAACTACCTGTGGGGATTTTCGCAAAGGGCAAGGGTACGGTGGCGGACACAACCCTGCAAGTTCGGTGTAACGGGATTATTCGTCGCGACCTTCCATCATCGTGCGTTTAAGCATCACGTAAACCGCACCGGCACCGCCATGTTTGGCCTGGCACGAGCAGAAACCCAGGACCTGCGCATGTTGACGCAGCCAGGTGTTGACGTGGCTTTTGATCATCGGCCGCTTGCCGTCCAGGCGCACAGCCTTGCCGTGGGTGACGCGCACGCAGCGGATTTCGAATCGGGTCGCTTCAGCGAGAAAGGCCCAGAGGGTTTCGCGAGCTTTCTCGACGCTCATGCCATGCAGGTCGAGGCTGCCTTCGAACGGGATCTGGCCGACCTTGAGCTTGCGCATCTGACTTTCCTGCACGCCGTCACGCGCCCACATCAACTCGTCTTCCGGGCCGACGTCGATCACAAACTGATCGGACAGACCATCAACGGTAGCGGTGTCAGTGCGCACGGTGGCGGACTGGCGCAGCTTGGCGATCTGCGCGCGGTCAGCCTTGGGTTTGCCGGTGTCGGCGCGGTCGTGTTTGATCGGCTTGACGCCGCGCAACTCGTTTTTGAACAGGGAAAAATCGTCGTCTTGCATGTCAGCCTCCGCGAAGGGCGGCCAGTTTACCCAAGTCGAAACAAAACGGCCCGGCAAAAAGCCAGGCCGGTGAGTCAGTCGTGTTTTTTCATCAGGTGCGGGGACATGTTCAGTTCCCGCGATTGCCGTGCGCGACGGCGGCAGCGGCGCCACAAGGCAACACCGAAATACAGAAACAGCAAACCGACCGCCAGAATGATCGCCGAGCCCATCGGCGTGGCGTTCAAGTCACCGAGTGCCGGTGGGCGCCCGAGCAGGCTGGCCGCCCCGGCCATCGCCAGCAGCACACCGAACGTCGCCAGAATGGCGGCGATCGCTGCGCCGAATCGAAAACGCCAGTTGCTTTGGCCTTTGGGCCGCAAGCGGCGTGCGTCAAATCCATCGGATAACTTCATTCCGACCTTCCTCAATGGGTATCGGCCCTTCGACCGGGAGTTGACCGGGTTGTTCCTGAGGCTATGGTATTTGCGGCAAATGAGAGGGTTTTGCGGATGAGCGGCGCCGTGAGCCGCTCATCAAAGCAGATCAGATCAGGTCTTGAGTCAGCGCGAGGGTGGCGAAGTTGTCCGCCATGATCGCCATTTCGGCTTCCTGCACCACGGCGGCGCTGAGCACGCGGCCCTTGAATGGCAGATCACGGGTGGCGCAGGCGTCTTCCACCAGGGTGCAGCGGAAACCCAGGTTCTTCGCCGCACGCACGGTGGTGCTGACGCTGGAATGGCTCATGAAACCGCAGACGATCAGGTCCAGCGAGCCAAGGTTTTGCAGACGATCGAGCAATTCGGTGCCATGGAAGGCGCTCGGCAGCAGTTTGCCGATAATGGTTTCATCACCTTGTGGCTCCAGGCCCGGGATGAATTCGCCGCGTTCGCCCTGCGGGTCGAACAGGCCACCGACGGTGCCGAGATGACGCACGTGCACGATCGGCCGACCGGCTGCACGGGCTGCGGCAACCACTTGTTTGATGTTCGCGACGGCCGCGTCCATGCCGCTCAGTGCCAGCGGGCCACTGAGATATTCTTTCTGGGCATCGATGATGACCACGGTGGCATGGCTCAGTGTGGCCGCTGCGTAACCGCGACCGCTGAGTTGAAACATCGTTTTTGGAACGGACATTCTGGGGCTCCTTGGGGTGGGGCTTTTGCGACATTGTCCTCTGGCTGAGCGGTTCTGTGAATCGCTACCATCGTAGGCACCGTCGTTATTGGCCTGCAGCCTTGTCACGTTACACGTTCTGTTCAACGGCTGGTGCAAAAAACAGAAAACTCCTACCGTCGCCCGGATGATTTTCCTGCGTCGTCGTCATGCGTTTTGGCTGGTAGAATCGCCAGTCGTTTTTTCAGGAGTTTTGCCCGTGATCACTTCCCGACTTCGTACCCTGCGCGACCACATCCGTTGGGCCGTCAGCCGCTTCCATGGGGAGGATCTGTTTTTCGGCCATGGCACCGACAACGCCTGGGACGAAGCCCGGCAGCTCGTGCTGGGAGCGTTGCACCTGCCATGGGAAATCGCCGACAGCTACCTCGACTGCGCGCTGGAAGACGATGAGTTGGTCAATCTGCAACGCCTGCTCAAGCGTCGTATCGAGGAACGCATTCCGACCGCTTACCTGTTGGGCGAGGCGTGGTTCTGCGGCATGTCGTTCATCGTCGATGAGCGCGTGTTGATTCCGCGTTCACCTATCGGCGAACTGATCGAAAACCATTTTGCGCCGTGGATCGGCACCGAACCGGCGCGGATTCTCGACCTGTGCACCGGTTCCGGCTGCATCGGCATCGCCTGCGCCTACGAGTTCCAGAACGCCGAAGTGGTGCTGGCGGACCTTTCGTTCGAAGCGCTGGAAGTGGCCAACCAGAACATTGAGCGTCATGGCGTCGATGAGCGCGTGTACACCGTGCAGGGCGATGGTTTCGATGGCTTGCCGGGTCAGCGTTTCGATTTGATCGTGTCGAACCCGCCTTATGTGGATGCGGAAGATTTCGCCGACATGCCCGACGAATATCAGCACGAGCCCGAGCTGGGCCTGGCGTGTGGCGATGATGGTTTGAATCTGGTTCGACGCATGCTTGCCGAAGCGGCGGATCACTTGACCGAGAAGGGGTTGTTGATCGTTGAGGTGGGCAACAGCCAGGTGCACGTTGAAGCGCTGTACCCGGAAGTCGATTTTGCCTGGCTCGACTTCGAGCGCGGCGGGCATGGTGTGTTCATGTTGACCGCAGAGCAGTGCCGCAACCACCAAGCCCTGTTCGCCTCCCGCGTCTGACCCGTTAAAAGCAAAAGATCGCAGCCTTCGGCAGCTCCTACAGGGATTACCGCATTCCAATGTAGGAGCTGCCGAAGGCTGCGATCTTTTGATCTACCGGTGCGTAGCAATCCAGATCAACAGCCCTGCCTGAAACACCGCAAACGCCACCAGACAGGTAATGGTGAAACGCAAGCCAGCGTCTTCACGCTTGAACTTGCTGACCTTGTCTTCCTGCTTCTTCAGCTTCACTTCCTGCTCGGCCAGATTCTGCTCGGCCTGTTGAAGCATTTGCGCCGCTTCAAGAATCTCGACGATCTGCAGCTTTTCGCTGTTCCAGTCGCCGAGCAAATCGCCAACCTGCACTTCCTTGACGCTGCCCTTCAAATGCTGGGCATCGGCATAGACCACATCAAAACCATGCACACGCAGGAAATGATCGCGACGCAGACGGGTGTCTTCGTTCAGCGCGTCCTTGTTGTTCAGGTCCATGCCGTCGACGGTGTAGGTCGGCCAACGCTTTTTCACCCAATTGACGCCTTGGGCGGCCATGTAGCGGCCGATGCCACGGTTCATCGGTTCGATCTGCAAGCCGCTGTCGGGGCCGAAGTGAACACGCTTGGTCGTGTGATCAACCCACACATCCAGCTGATTCTGCTCTTTGCGTACGCGCTGGCCGGGCAGTTTGATCGCCATGCGCATCAGGCTTTTTTCTTTGCTGTTGCGCTCGGCGTAACCGAATTCGACGAAGCGCAACGGCCTCCCGCCCGTGTTGCGATCGGTCTGCAGCGGGGCCAGGCGGAGCATCTTGTGGTGCTCGACGTGGACATCCGCCCACGGCAGCTCGACCGCTGGCGGTGCGTCTTTTTCCGCGGTGGTGTCGGGTGAAGTCTGGGTATCAGTCATAACGGCGAGATCCTGTCCAAGCCCTGCTTGTCGCTAGCCATTGCGCTGGCGACAAAGGCTTATCGGCCGTTTCTTTCAGGACTAGAGGGTAAACGGCGCTTATCAGGTGCGAAGTCCGTCAATAAACTCGATGATCTTCGCGCCGAGCTCTGCAGCCAGTGGCAAATTCGGATCCTTGTAGGAGGCCAGTTGCCGCTTCATGTCGTTGTGCACAATGCGCATGACATGGTTCATGCCTTCGATCACCACCAGTTCGGCGTCCGGTTTGGCAGCCTTGAGCAGCTTCGCGTCATCCACGCCGACCTGAATGTCGTTACTGCCTTGAACAATCAGCGCTGGCATCTTCAGTTGCGCGAAAGCCTTGGCCGGATCCTGACGGAACAGCGAAATCAGATACGGCTGCACACTCGGGCGGAAAATCACCTGCAATGGTTGCGGCACATTGTCATCGGTGTGGCCGGCCTTGAGGCTGTCGAGCAGTTCGTTGCTGCGCAGCATCAAGGGTGGCGGCAGGCTGCGGGCCAGTTGTTCGCGGATCACCTGATCGACGGGACGGGCGCTGCCAGAGAGGGAAATCACTGCTGCCGCATCTGCCGTCGGTGCCGCCAGCGTGGCAATCATCGCGCCTTCGCTGTGGCCCAGCAGAATCAACTTGCCGAAACGCGGATCAGCCTTGAGCTTGCGCGCCCAGGCCTGCGCATCGGCGACATAGGCTTCGACCGACAAATTGCGCTCATCCGGCGTCGCCGCCAGGCTCGCGGCCACGCCGCGCTTGTCGTAGCGCACGCTGGCGATATTGTGTTTGGCCAAGACCCACGCCAGGCGCTTGAGGCTGTCGTTGCGCCCACCGTCGGGGTTGTTTCCGTCACGATCCGTAGGACCCGAGCCAGAAATGATCAGGACAACCGGCACCGGGTTGTCGGACTTTGGCAGCAACAGCGAGCCGAAAAGCTCGCCGGTGCCGGTATCCAAAGTTACCGGGCGTTGTAGGACCGTCGCTTGGGCAAAGCCCGTAAAGAGGGTAAGACTCAAGAGCAAAACTCGCAGCATCATCACGCCATCATTGGTCAAGGTGCCGGTTGGACTCGCCAACACCGCTAAGGTTCGAGGATGAACTACTCGGTTAGCCTGCGTATACTGGCGCGCATCACGAATTTGGGTTTGATTTCACGGAGCGTCCTGCATGTCCGGCAATACCTACGGCAAGTTGTTCACTGTCACCACCGCGGGCGAAAGCCATGGTCCGGCGTTGGTCGCCATTGTCGACGGCTGCCCGCCGGGCCTGGAGATTTCCCTCGAAGACCTGCAGCGCGACCTCGATCGCCGCAAGCCCGGCACCAGCCGCCACACCACCCAGCGTCAGGAAGCCGACGAAGTCGAAATCCTCTCCGGCGTGTTCGAAGGGCGCACCACCGGTTGCTCGATCGGCCTGCTGATCCGCAACACCGACCAGAAGTCCAAGGACTACTCGGCGATCAAGGATCTGTTCCGCCCGGCCCACGCCGACTACACCTACCACCACAAATACGGTGAGCGCGACTACCGTGGTGGTGGCCGCAGCTCGGCGCGCGAAACTGCGATGCGCGTGGCCGCCGGTGCAATCGCCAAGAAATACCTGGCCAGCCAAGGCATCGTCATTCGTGGCTACATGAGCCAGCTCGGCCCGATCGAAATTCCGTTCAAGACCTGGGACTCGGTGGAAGAGAACGCTTTCTTCAGCCCGGATCCGGACAAAGTCCCTGAGCTGGAAGCCTACATGGACCAATTGCGTCGCGACCAAGATTCGGTCGGCGCAAAAATCACCGTGGTTGCCGAAGGCGTGATGCCAGGTCTCGGCGAGCCGATTTTTGACCGCCTCGACGCCGAACTGGCCCATGCGCTGATGAGCATCAACGCGGTCAAAGGCGTGGAAATCGGTGCCGGATTCGCCTCGGTTGCCCAGCGCGGCACCGAACACCGCGATGAAATGACCCCGCAAGGTTTCCTCAGCAATAACGCCGGCGGCATCCTCGGCGGCATCTCGTCCGGTCAGCCAATCGTTGCCCATCTGGCCCTGAAGCCAACGTCGAGCATCACCACGCCGGGCCGTTCGATCGACATCCACGGCAACCCTGTGGACGTCATCACCAAGGGCCGTCACGACCCGTGCGTCGGCATCCGCGCCACGCCGATTGCCGAAGCGATGATGGCCATCGTGTTGATGGATCACCTGCTGCGTCACCGTGGCCAGAACGCCGATGTGCGCGTGAGCACCCCGGTGCTGGGTCAGCTTTGATGGCGGGCCCTGAAGCCGTCGCGGCATAACCGTGGCGGCGCTCCCTTACTGGCGGCTGTCCAGTTTCTATCTGTTCTATTTCGCCTTGCTCGGTTCGACAGCGCCGTTTCTGGCGCTGTACTTCGATCATCTCGGCTTCACTCCGGCGCGGATCGGTGAACTGGTCGCGATCCCGATGCTGATGCGCTGCGTGGCGCCGAACATCTGGGGCTGGCTCGGTGATTACACCGGCAAACGCCTGGCCATCGTGCGCTTCGGCGCGGTGTGCACGCTGCTGACCTTCTCGTTGATTTTCGTCAGCAAGACCTATGCCTGGCTGGCGATGGTCATGGCGCTGCACGCGTTTTTCTGGCACGCGGTATTGCCGCAATTTGAAGTGATTACGCTGGCGCATTTGCAAGGGCAGACCTCGCGTTACAGCCAGATTCGTTTGTGGGGCTCGATCGGTTTCATCATCACCGTGGTCGCGCTCGGTCGTCTGTTCGAATGGCTCAGCCTCGACATCTACCCGGCGGCGCTGGTGTTGATCATGGCCGGCATCGTCCTCAGCAGTCTGTGGGTGCCGAACGCGCAACCGCCGCAAGGCAATCGACCGACCGGCGAGGGCTTCCTCAAGCAACTGCGCAATCCCGGCGTGCTGGCGTTTTACGGCTGCGTCGCGCTGATGCAAATGAGCCACGGCCCGTATTACACCTTTCTGACCTTGCACCTGGAACGACTTGGCTACACACGCGGCACCATCGGCATGCTCTGGGCCGTGGGTGTCGTCGCCGAAGTGCTGATGTTCATGGCGATGAGCCGGATTCTTGCGCGGTTTTCCCTGCGCCGGGTGTTGATGGCGAGTTTTCTGCTGGCGGCGCTGCGCTGGTTGCTGCTAGGTTCGTTCGCCGAGTTCCTGTGGGTGCTGTTGTTCGCGCAGGTGCTGCACGCGGCGACCTTCGGCAGTTTTCACGCCGCGGCCATCGCCTTCGTGCAACGTAGCTTCGGCGCCCGCCAGCAAGGGCAGGGCCAGGCTTTGTATGCAGCACTGGCCGGCACCGGCGGCGCCATGGGCGCGTTGTATTCCGGTTACAGCTGGAATGCCCTCGGCGCGACATTGACCTTTAGTATTGCCAGTCTCGCGGCGCTCGCTGCTGCCGTTATCATTGCCACACGTATGCAAGAGGACAGGCCATGAGCCTTACGCGTGAACAACTCGCCCAGCAAATCGTCGACGCCGGGCGTTTTCTGTATGGACGCGGCTGGTCGCCGGCCACCAGCAGCAACTATTCGACGCGCCTGTCGCCGAGTGAAGCGCTGCTGACCGTATCGGGCAAGCACAAGGGCCAATTGGGCCTGGACGATGTGCTCGCCACCGATCTGTCGGGCAACAGCCTGGAACCGGGCAAAAAACCGTCCGCCGAAACCCTGCTGCACACCCAGCTGTATAGCTGGCGGCCGGAGATCGGCGCGGTGCTGCACACCCATTCGGTCAACGCCACGGTGCTGTCGCGCCTGACCCCGGAAGACTTTATCGAGTTCGAAGATTACGAACTGCAGAAAGCCTTCAGCGGCATCTCCACCCACGAATCGCGGGTGCGCGTGCCGATTTTCGACAACGATCAGGACATTGCACGCCTCGCCGCCAAGGTGCAGCCTTGGCTCGACGCCCACCCTGATTGCGTCGGTTATCTGATTCGCGGCCACGGCCTCTACACCTGGGGCGCGCAGATGAACGACGCGTTGCGGCAGATCGAGGCCTTTGAATTTCTGTTTGAATGCGAGTTGAAAACCCGCAGCGTCATGAACCGCCAAGGCTGACTTCACCAGAAGTAGCCCATTTGCCTGATGAAATGCTGTGCCCGACCGGTCTGCAAGAACCGGACGGCAAGGCCGATACCGAGGAATTGCCCCAATGAGCAGCCTGTCCGTCTATCACGTTTCCAGCCCCGATATTCCCAACAAGGTGCTGACCCACTTTGAAGACATCGCCTCGACCCTGGCCGAGCAGGGCGTGCGCTTTGACCGCTGGCAAGCCACGGCGAAGATTCAGCCCGGCGCCACCCAGGAAGAAGTGATCAGCGCTTATAAAGAGCAGATCGACCGACTGATGACCGAACGCGGTTACATCACCGTCGACGTCATCAGCCTTAATAGCGACCATCCGCAAAAAGCCGAACTGCGCGCCAAGTTTCTCGAAGAACATCGGCATGGCGAAGACGAAGTACGATTCTTCGTCGCCGGCCGTGGCTTGTTTACCCTGCACATCGACGATTACGTCTACGCCGTACTGTGCGAGAAGAACGATTTGATCTCGGTACCGGCCGGCACCAAGCACTGGTTCGACATGGGCGAGCATCCGCACTTCGTCGCGATCCGCCTGTTCAACAACCCTGAAGGCTGGGTTGCCAATTTCACCGGCGAAGACATCGCCGGTCGTTTCCCGCGTCTGGAGGACTGATTCGATGTCGATCAAAGCCATTGTCACTGACATCGAAGGCACCACCAGCGCGGTGAGCTTCGTCTTCGACGTGCTGTTTCCGTATGCGGCCAAACACCTGCCGGACTTCGTGCGCCAAAACGCCGAACGCACCGATGTTGCCGAGCAACTCGACGCCGTACGCCGTGACAGCAATGCGCCGCAGGCCGATGTTGAGCGGGTCGTCGAGATTCTCTTGAGCTGGATCGAGGAAGATCGCAAAGCCACGCCGCTCAAGGCCTTGCAAGGCATGGTCTGGGCCCAGGGTTATCACGCCGGGCAGTTGAAAGGGCATGTTTACCCGGATGCCGTGGAAGCGCTGCGACGCTGGCATGCTGCCGGTTATCAATTGTTTGTGTATTCGTCGGGATCTATTCAGGCGCAGAAGCTGATTTTCGGCTGCTCCGAGGCGGGGGATCTGACGCCGCTGTTCAACGGTTACTTCGACACCACGTCGGGGCCCAAGCGTGAGGCGCAGTCGTACATCAATATCCAGAAAGCCATTGGCGTCGAACCCGAAAAAATCCTGTTCCTCTCGGATATCGTCGAAGAACTCGACGCCGCGCAAGCAGCCGGCCTGCAAACCTGCGGCCTCGCCCGTGAAGGCGGCGAACTGGGCAGCCACATCACCGTCGACACCTTCACCGGCATAGAACCCGAAGCCTTCTAACCCACACAATCCCGGTAGGAGCTGCGGAACGCTGCGATCTTTTGATCCTGATCTTCAAAAACAAGATCAAAAGATCGCAGCGTTCCGCAGCTCCTGCAAAGAGTTTGCGATCACGATAGAAATCGCGCACAAAAAAACAGGCCGTGAAGCGCATGCTCCACGGCCTGTTTCGTTTAAAGCGGTTTAAGCGTTACAGCGAGTGATAAGTCGGCAGCGCAAAACGCTGCTGGCTCTGCAGCATGGCAATTTGCGGCAGTTCACTGGCTTGTTCAGCCAGGTCACGGCGAATTGCACTGATCGCCCACGACAGTTGGTCGCCGGCATGCAGTTGTTGATAAGTCAGTGCGCGCTTGAACACTTTGCCGTCGCTGCTGCGCAGAGTCAGCAGAATCCCGCCATCGGGACGTGGCGCAGTGGTGACGTCGAAGTTGGAGAACAGCGAGGTAAATTTTTCTTGGATCAGGCTCATGTCTTTCAGCTCCGTATGCACTTGAATGGCAAGCATGCAGAGGAGGTTGCAGCGATTGTGCCAGCATTTGATAATAAAATTATCGTTATAAATCAACGGTTTAAAAACTATTAAAATTCAGGGTGTCGTGCAATCTGCATGAATGGCCATCGTGCATCCTGCATTTTGAGGGATTGTGGTCGATCCTGCGGAACCAATCGTTCTGTTGAGGATCACCGCGAGTCCCGGCAGGTCGGCGGATACAAAACATTGCAAAAACCGCGTGTACAGCCCGAGAAGCGCTGACGTATTTTCGATCTCGACCTGCGCTCGGATGCGTCGGTTGCTTCAAGCCAAAGCCCGAAAAATAAAAACATCGGCCTGCACGCCAAGGTCGAACGGGGAGCTTCCATGCGTCACGCGCCAAGCGACACGATTACCTGGAGCATGATGCTCCGCAAACTGCCGATGATTGCCAAGGCCATCCCGCGGGTGGTCAAGGGCATGAAGGTGGCCAACGTCACGGATCCGACCCAAAGCTGTGGCCTTGGCTTTACATTCGAGCAAGCGACGCTGCGCAATCCCGACGGGCCGGCGTTATTGCACGGTGACGTGGCGCTGACCTATTCGCAGGTCAACCAATGGGCGAACCGCATCGCCCACTATCTGAACGGGCAGGGCATCGGCAAGGGCGATGTGGTCGCGGTGTTCATCGAAAACCGCCCGGAATTGCTGGTGACCATCCTGGCGCTGGC
Source organism: Pseudomonas sp. MYb2 (assembly GCF_002979955.1). Lineage (NCBI taxonomy): Bacteria > Pseudomonadati > Pseudomonadota > Gammaproteobacteria > Pseudomonadales > Pseudomonadaceae > Pseudomonas > Pseudomonas sp. MYb2. The sequence continues at coordinate 21,563 of NZ_PCQC01000027.1, read as the reverse complement.
CAAGGTCGGTGCGGTCAGCGCGCTACTCAATACCTCACAAACCCGCGACACATTGATCCACAGTGTGAATCTGGTGGCGCCGGTAGCGATTGTCGTTGGCGAAGAATTGGTTCCGGCTTATGCGGCAATTCGCGATCAAGTGGCGATCACGGCAGCGCGCACCTGGTTTGTCGCCGATCAGGACACCTACAGTCATCCGGGCATTGCGCCCGAAGGCTACGTCAATCTGATCAGCGTCAGCGCCGACGCAGCCAGTGAGAATCCGTCGAGCAGCCAGCAGATCTTCTTCGACGATCCGTGTTTCTACATTTACACCTCCGGCACCACCGGCCTGCCCAAGGCCGGGGTATTCAAGCACGGGCGCTGGATGCGCAGTTCCGCCAGTTTCGGCATGATCGCCCTCAATATGGGACCCGAAGACGTCGTCTACTGCACCTTGCCGCTGTATCACGCCACCGGTCTGTGCGTGTGTTGGGGCTCGGCGGTTAACGGCGCTTCGGGCTTCGCGATCCGCCGCAAGTTCAGCGCCAGCCAGTTCTGGAACGACGTGCGCCGCTATCGCGCGACGACCATCGGCTACGTCGGCGAGTTGTGCCGGTATCTGGTCGATCAACCGGCCAGTGCCGACGACAACCGCCACGACGTGCGCAAGATGATCGGCAACGGCTTGCGCCCCGGTGCGTGGGCGCAGTTCAAGACGCGCTTCGCGGTGGATCACATCTGTGAGCTGTACGCGGCGAGCGACGGCAACATCGGTTTCACCAACATCCTCAACTTCGACAACACCATCGGTTTCTCGCTGATGGCCTGGGAGCTGGTGGCTTACGATCACGACAGCGGCGAGCCGCTGCGCAGCGAGGACGGCTTCATGCGCAAGGTCGGCAAGGGCGAACAGGGCCTGTTGCTGGCGCGGATCGATGAGAAAGCGCCGCTGGATGGCTACACCGATCCACAGAAAACCGCCAAGGTTGTCCTTCACGACGTGTTTAGCAAAGGCGACCGTTTCTTCAACACCGGCGATCTGTTGCGCAACATTGGTTTCGGTCATGCGCAATTTGTTGATCGCCTTGGCGATACCTACCGCTGGAAAGGCGAGAACGTCTCCACCACGGAAGTGGAAAACCTGCTGCTGCAACACCCGCTCATTTCCGAGGCCGTGGCTTACGGCGTGGAAGTGCACAATACCAACGGGCGCGCCGGCATGGCCGCGATCACGCCGGCGGAATCTCTGGCCACTCTGGATTTTGCGGAATTGTTGAGTTTTGCGCGCCAGCGTATGCCGGCTTACGCGGTGCCGTTGTTTCTGCGGGTCAAGGTGAAGATGGAAACCACCGGCACCTTCAAGTATCAGAAAACCCGCCTTAAAAAAGAAGGTTTCGACCCCGGCCAGACGGGGGATGATCCGATCTTCGCCTGGCTGCCGGGCAGCGAAACCTACGTGCAGGTCACCGATGTAGTGTTGGCCGACATTCATCAAGGCAAATACCGTTATTGATTCTGGCTATGGCTGGACTTGAGAGAAAGGGGGTGACAGCGTCCGTCGCGCTCGGGAAACTGTCGGCTTTCCGATTGACCGAAAGTGGAGTTGCCCCATGTCCGACCAAAGCCGCCAGATGACCCCTGAGGAAGCTGCTGAATTCACCGAGCAGGTTTTCAACAAGGCGCGTGACGGTGATGCCGAGATGCTCGATCGCCTGGTCACGGCCGGTTTGCCGGTGAACTTGAAGAACAGCAAAGGCGACACGCTGCTGATGCTCGCCAGCTACTATGGCCATGTCGATGCGGTGCAGGTACTGCTCAAGCACAACGCCGACCCGGAAATGCGCAATGGCAACGGCCAGAGCCCGATTGCCGGTGCGGCGTTCAAAGGCGATCTGGCGGTGGTCAAGGCGCTGGTCGAGGCGGGCGCCGAGATTGAAGGCTCGTCGTTCGATGGCCGGACTGCGCTGATGATGGCGGCGATGTTCAACCGTGTTGAAATCGTTGATTACCTGATCAGCAAGGGTGCCAATGCGCAGGCCAAGGACGCCAATGGCGTGACCGCACTGGATGCGGCGCGCACCATGGGGGCCGTCGATACCACCGCTCAACTGGAAAAACTCCAGGCCTGATAAGGTCAAAAGATCGCAGCCTGCGGCAGCTCCTGCACTGATCCCTTGTAGGAGCTGCCGCAGGCTGCGATCTTTTGCTTTGTGCGCTATCCTCCGCGCCCTCAAAATTCAAATCCACAGGATCTGCCCTCATGAAAGCCGCACTCGTCGAACTCATCAGCAAAATCAGCTCCGGCTGCATGGGCGAGGACGAGATCCTGAACGTGGCCGACGAAGCGGCGCAGGCCTACGCCGATACCGACGCCTTTCTGACCGCCAATCCGGACATCAACTACGACGACAGCTTCCCGATCCCGTTGGGCGAGTGGGTGGTGGTTGGCAGCTTGCCGGAAACCGTGCTGTTCCAGGCCGACACCTACGTCGATCTGTTTGCACAGATCGTTGCCTCGTTCGGCCCTGGCGTGGATTTCAACCTCAAGCCCAAGCAACTGGCCAAGACCGAAGCGCTGACCGCGCTCAACCGCATCCAGGTGCAGATGAGCAGCATGAACAAGGAAAACGGCGGCTACACGCTGATGAACTTCAGCCAGTTGCTCGACGACGAACTGCAAATGGTGCTGGTTTACGGCAACGACGTGCCACGCGTGCTGGAACTGTGCGCCGAAGTCGGCATCGCCGCCGCGCCATCGCTGGAAGCCTTGAAGATCGCCGTTCACGTCTGAACGCAATAAAAGGGAACCCTGCGCCCGACCGTCTATCCTAAAAGTGCATGCCACTATTCTGGAGCGACACCATGGGTTCCACGTTCAACGGTCTGATCGGCCTGATCATCCTCGCCCTCGACATCTGGGCCATCATCAATGTGCTGAAAAGCGGCGCCACCACCGGGATGAAAATCGTCTGGGTGCTGCTGATTATCCTCCTGCCGGTACTGGGCCTGATCATCTGGGCAATTGCCGGGCCGCGGGGCAACGTGCGGATCTGAATCAGCTAACACCGCAATACCCCTGTAGGAGCTGCCGAAGGCTGCGATCTTTTGATCTTGCTTTAAAAAATAAACGTCAAACGATCGCAGCCTTCGGCAGCTCCTACAAGGATTGTGGTTTGCCGATGAAGTGAGGTTCGACCTGTCATCTTCGGCAACGTAGAATGCGCGCCTTTCCCGGGCAATCGTCCCCACGATTGACGCCCGCGCATTCATCGGAGCACTTCACCATGACCGTCACCAAGACCAGCGAGTACCTGGAAACCCTCTACGAAGGCTACGGCCAGCGTTTTCGCATGGAAAAACTGCTGCACGAAGTGCGCACCGAACACCAGCACCTGGTGATCTTCCAGAACCCGCGCATGGGCCGTGTCATGGCGCTGGACGGCGTGATCCAGACCACCGAAGCCGACGAATTCATCTACCACGAAATGCTCACCCACGTGCCGATCCTCGCCCACGGCAGCGCCAAGCGCGTGCTGATCATCGGCGGCGGTGACGGCGGCATGCTTCGTGAAGTGACCAAGCATGCTGGTGTCGAGCACATCACCATGGTCGAGATCGACGGCACCGTGGTCGACATGTGCAAAGAATTTTTGCCGAACCACTCCAGCGGCGCCTACGACGACCCGCGTCTGAACCTGGTGATCGACGACGGCATGCGTTTCGTCGCCACCACCACGGAAAAATTCGACGTGATCATCTCCGACTCCACCGACCCGATCGGCCCGGGCGAAGTGCTGTTCTCGGAGAACTTCTATCAGGCGTGCCATCGCTGCCTGAATGAAGGCGGCATCCTCGTGACCCAGAACGGCACGCCGTTCATGCAGATCGACGAAGTGAAAACCACCGCTGGTCGCCTCAATAGCCTGTTCCCGGACTGGCACTTCTACCAGGCAGCCGTGCCGACCTACATCGGCGGTTCGATGACTTTCGCCTGGGGCTCGACCAACCCGGCCTACCGCAAGCTCAGCCGTGAAACCCTGCAACAGCGCTTCATCGGCAGCGGCATCGTCACCCGTTACTACAACCCGGAAATCCACATCGGCGCGTTCGCCTTGCCACAGTACGTGCTGCAGGCGATCAACAAACCAAGCAACGACTGATATCAAACCTGTAGGAGCTGCCGCAGGCTGCGATCTTTTGATTCTGATCTTAAAAACAAGATCAAAAGATCGCAGCCTGCGGCAGCTCCTACAGTGACAGATGTCGTTTTTTTCATCTTCGTCCGCTGTAATCCTTTTGAACCAACCCCCGGCGTATAAGTCGAGATAGGTGTAAGCCCATTTGCGGGTTTGATCGAGGAGGCACCGATGCAAAAGTGGAAAGTCACTTTCGTGGACGATCATGGTGAAATTGTCGATGAGGTGTTCGAGCGCGCGGAATGCCCCAGCGACGATGAGGCCGCTCGATTGATCAAGGCACGGCTTTTGCCCGTTGCCGCCGAACTGGACCTGAACGATCTGGAAGGGCGCACCGCCGATGCTGGCGTGAAAAGTCTGAAAACCCAGAACAGCATCGAAATCCGCAGCATCACTCCCGTCTGACATTCTTCCTGTCACCTTTCACACCAGACCTTGGCAGCGGCTCTAACTTGGGGCTACTCTGCAAGCGAGATCAGCGAACGGATCGCTAAGGTCTGGTCTTGTCAGCTACATGCTTGTTTCCCGCGTGCAACCACGTTGCCGTAGTACTTAGGCCAAAGGCCCGGGGCGGGAATACGGAAAGTCTATCCATCTATGCGAGGGGGACGATTCATGAGCACAGCCTATCAAGAAGACATCAGCAGCAATGTTCTGCGCCGCATGAAAGAAGGCGGTTTCGATTTTTCCCGGTTCCATCCCATCGAGTTCTACGCCATTTTCCCGGACGAGGAGCGGGCGCGCAGGGCGGCAGGCAAATTTCGCGGTGAATCCATCAATGCCCAGGTCAGCGTGCGTGATGACGGTGCGTGGGCGCTGGAATTGAGCAAAGTGATGTACGCGACGTATGACGATATTGGCGATTTCGAGCAGGGCTTTTCGGCAGTGGTCGAGCCCTTGGGCGGGATAATCGAGGGGTGGGGGGTGAAACAGGAGGTGCGTAGCCGCCACCGGTTGAATTGAGTCGATAGATAGAAGATCGAAAGATCGCAGCCTTCGGCAGCTCCTACAGGTGATCGGTGTAGGCGCTGTCGGGGGCTGCGATCTTTTGCTTTTGCTTTCAAAACATTTCCAAAAGGCAAAAAAAAGCCACCGGAGAGGGTGGCTAAAAGGGAAGACCGATAAGGAGAGGAAACCGGTCAGGGTTACAGCGGGACGGGCTGCGAGGGCAGTCCAGATCAGTTGAGCTGGCGACTTCGCGGCGCTGAGCGCGGCGAAGTTGTGCAGCGAATGCGCGGATTATCCGCAGGCAGTGCCGGGCAGTGAAATCAACTCTGACTATGCTGGTGATAGGCGATGCAGTGCGTCGCAATGAAGCGGGGGCAATCCGGTTGGGGCATTTGCCGCACAGGAATGGTGCGGTGCCTGCGAATTGAATATCCAACCGATTGAAATCAAAGCGTTTATGCCGATGGCACGGGCCTTGCGAAGGCCTGTATGTCCGGGTGACAAGGAGTACGGCATGATCCGCACCTATTTTGATGAGATGTACGATGCTGGCGGCCAGGTTCGCCCGCATTATCGGGAGTTCGCCCGCTGGCTGGCCGACACGCCTGACGAGCTGCTGGCCCAACGGCGACGCGAGGCTGACTTGCTGTTCCATCGCGCCGGGATCACCTTCACGCTCTATGGCGACGAGCAGGGCACCGAGCGCCTGATTCCTTTCGACACCATCCCGCGCAGCATCCCCGCCAGCGAATGGCGGATCGTCGAGCGCGGCTGCATCCAGCGGGTCAAGGCGTTGAACATGTTCCTCGCCGACCTCTATCACGAGCAGCGCATCATCAAGGCCGGGATCATCCCCGCCGAACAGGTGCTGGCCAACGAGCAGTATCAGTTGGCGATGCAAGGTCTGGATCTGCACCGCGATATCTATTCGCACATCTCTGGCGTCGATCTGGTGCGCGATGGCGACGGCACCTACTACGTGCTCGAAGACAATCTGCGCACGCCGAGCGGCGTCAGCTACATGCTCGAAGACCGCAAGATGATGATGCGTCTGTTCCCGGAGCTGTTCGCCGCCCAGCGTATCGCGCCGATCGATCACTACCCCAACCTGCTGCTCGACACCCTGAAAAGCTCCAGCCCGATAGATGACCCGAGCGTGGTGGTACTGACGCCCGGGCGCTTCAACAGTGCGTTTTTCGAACACGCGTTTCTTGCCCGGGAAATGGGCGTGGAACTGGTCGAAGGCGCGGATCTGTTCGTGCGTGACGACAAAGTCTTCATGCGCACCACCGACGGGCCGAAAGCGGTAGACGTGATCTACCGCCGGCTCGACGACGCATTCCTCGACCCGCTGGCGTTCAACCCGGACTCGATGCTCGGCGTGCCGGGGCTGTTGTCGTCCTATCGCTCCGGCAATGTGGTACTGGCCAATGCCATCGGCACCGGCGTGGCGGACGACAAGTCGGTCTATCCGTTTGTCACCGACATGATCCGGTTTTATCTCGACGAAGAACCGATTCTGAAAAACGTGCCGACCTGGCAATGCCGCAACCCGTCTGAACTTTCCCACGTGCTGGCCAATCTTCCAGATCTGGTGGTCAAGGAAACCCAGGGCTCCGGCGGTTACGGGATGTTGGTGGGACCGGCGTCGACGAAGGCGGAAATCGATGCCTTCCGCGAACGGATCAAAGCCAAGCCGCACGCGTACATTGCGCAACCGACGCTGTCACTGTCGACCTGTCCGACCTTTGTCGAAAACGGCATCGCGCCGCGCCATATCGACTTGCGTCCATTTGTCTTGTCCGGGCGCGAAACCCGCGTGGTGCCCGGTGGTTTGACCCGCGTCGCGTTGCGCGAAGGCTCCTTGGTGGTGAATTCCTCCCAGGGTGGCGGAACCAAGGACACCTGGGTGGTCGAGGATTGAAGGAAGCTTGCCATGTTAAGTAGAACTGCCTCGGATCTGTATTGGATGTCGCGTTACCTGGAGCGGGCGGAAAACCTCGCACGGATGCTCGACATCAGTTATTCGCTGTCGCTGATGCCGCAGGACGGTCGCGGCGATGGTTTGCACGAATTGGCCATGCCGCTGCTGATCACCGGCACTCTCGACGATTATCTGGAGCGCCATGGCGCGTTACATGCTGAACGCCTGCTGCACTTTTTTGCCCTCGACGCGGCCAATCCGGCGAGCATCTACAGCTGCCTCGGCGCCGCGCGGGCCAGTGCGCATGCAGTGCGTGGGCGCATCACCGCGGACATGTGGGAGAACATCAACGCGACGTGGCTGGAGATTCGCGGGATCGCCGAGCAGGGCCTGAGTCGCTACGGCATGAGCCGTTTCTGCGAGTGGATCAAGGAGCGTTCGCACCTGTTCCGTGGTGCGTCCTACGGCACGATCATGCGCAATGATGCCTTTCGCTTCATTCGCCTCGGCACCTTTATCGAGCGCGCGGACAACACGCTACGACTGCTCGATGCACGTTATGAAATGGCCGGCGATCAAGCCGAAGCGGTCAGCGATGGCACGGCCCACGCGTATTACCAGTGGAGTGCGCTGTTACGTGCACTGTCGTCATTCGAGGCCTACACCGAAATCTACCGTGATGCGCCAGGCGCCCGTCACGTCGCCGAGTTGCTGCTGTTACGTGCCGATGTTCCGCGTTCGCTGAGGGCCTGCACCGAAGAGATCGACCAGATCCTCGCGCAGTTGCCCGGCGCCAACGGTCGCCCCGCGCAGCGTCTGGCGGCAGAAATGGACGCACGTCTGCGCTACACCGGCATCAACGAAATCCTCGAAGAAGGCCTGCACGCCTGGCTGACTGAATTCATCCCGCTGGTGCGCCAATTGGGCAACGCCATTCATAGTTCCTACCTGGAGGCTGCATGAGACTTTCCATAAGCCACGAGACCACCTATCACTACGAAGATCAGGTGCGGGCGAGCATCCAGTACCTGCGGCTGACACCCCACGACAGCGAGCGTCAACACGTGCTGAGCTGGCAGCTCGACCTGCCGCGTCCGGTGCGCGCGCAGCTCGATCCGTTCGGCAACATCCTGCACGTGCTGACCATGGACGAGCCCCATGAAGCGATCATCATTGGCGCGCGCGGTCAGGTCGATATCGACGAATTGCGTGAGGCCGAGCATGAGAGTCAGTCGGCGCTGCCGTTCCTGCGCTTTACCCGCTTGACCGAGGCCGATGAAGCGCTGCGATCGTTCGCCGAGAAATCCTGCAAGCAGCGACGGGATCGCACGGCGCTGATTGATTTGATGCACGGCTTGAATCAGCACATGACTTACACGCCGGGGTCAACCGAGGTCGATACCAGCGCCGCTGAGGCCTTCGCCGGGCGTGCGGGTGTTTGTCAGGATCACGCTCACGCGTTTCTGGCTTGTGCACGTAGTCTCGGGATTCCGTCGCGTTACGTGTCGGGATACTTGTACAGCGAGGATTGCGAACATCTGGCCAGCCACGCCTGGGCAGAAGCCTGGCTGGATGACGCCTGGTACAGCTTTGATGTGACCAACGAACTGGCGCGGCCGGAACGGCATCTGAAGCTGGCGGTGGGTCTGGATTATCTGGATGCCTGCCCGGTGCGCGGCATGCGCCGGGGCGGTGGGTGTGAGCAGATGCACGCGAAAGTGTTCGTCTCGCCGACCCCGATCATCTCCGTCCAACAACAGTAACGGGTTCACACAAAACCTTTGTAGGAGTGAGCCTGCTCGCGATAGCGGTCTGACAGTTGAATTATCAGTGTCTGACACTCCGCTATCGCGAGCAGGCTCACTCCTACAAGGAAATGTGCTCAGGGCTTAACCTTGCGCCCGGCCATATGCTGCAAATACCCGATCAACATCTGCAAATCCCCCTCCGGCAACACCTCTACCGAAAACCCCGGCATCTTCGCCTGCGGCCACTGACGCAAACTCTGCGGATCACGAATGTAGCGCTTCAAGAAATCCACCCCGAAATACTCAGTCGGGCTATACGGAATATTCAAATCCGGCCCGAACTGGGCATCCCCCGCACCGTTCAAACGGTGACACGCCAGACAATTCTTCTGAAACAGCGCAAACCCTAGATTTACCGGATCATCCGCCTTCAGCGCAGGATCCGGCAACAGGGCAGGGAAGCGCTCAGCCACCGGCGCCATGCGCTTGATGCTCGCCACTTCGAACGGCCATTGCTCGGGGCTGATATTGCCGGCTTGCGGGTCAGTCCACACCAGATAGAACGGCCCGGCGCTGTGCTTGCCTTCGGACAACGGCGGCCACGGCTGGGCTGGGTCTTCGATTGCCAGCCAGGCTCGCGAGCCTTGGCTGTTGAGTAGCGGCGCAGCGGCCAGTTCTGCGGCGAAGCCGTCCAGCGCCACCGCTTGCAGGTGATCGTCGGGTCTGATTCCGGTGAGCAGCGCGGCCATGGGCACGGCGCGATAGGTCATGTCCTTCTTGTAGGACACATCGTTTTTAATCGTGAGGGTTTGCACCTGAGGATGCTTGAGCAATTCCTCGGTCTGCCAGGTGCGGCTGTTTGCGCCCAACTGCAATTGCAGCTGGGCGGCAGACAAGGGCATGCTCAGCAGCATGGCCGCGAACACAATGAGCGCTTTCAAATGATCGCCGTCCATGTCGTGGGAGTGCGCAAAGGTTGGCACAGCCACGCTGGCCCGGGTAGCGGGCCAGTCATATTTTCAGTGGCGATAGATAGCACCTGCCGCTCGATTCAGCCGATTACCTTGGTCAAATTCGGCAAAATCAACAACAGCGTCGTGGCGAAAAGAATGAGCCCTGCTTGACGAACTTTCGGTTGTTTGAACATGGCTTGACCGCCTTTATTGTTATTTCCTGATGCCTGCCTGCATATCCATGACGGCAAGCGCTGCACTTCCTGTTGAAGGACGCCGGCCTCGGCAAAACCCGACGACTCTGACGTACAAGTACTACCTTAGGGCCCGCGTCACGCTTGGCTTAGATCCATTTCATATGGAGCCGTTGTCATTTGCGATTAAAAAGGCATGAGGCGTATTGCCAGCTTCTTTGCCGCCCGCTTGCTAGACAACTCGCCGACCTGAACCGGTTCACCCAAGGCATGATGACCGTCCGTCTGAGCGTGCGGGTCAAGCGCATTGAGCGCTGTGGTCATTGAATCAATGGCTGCTCGGGGCAAGAGTGGAGCGACAGGAAATCAATCACCGCACTGGTTCGAGGACGTCATGACCCAAGCTTTGATATTCGATGCGTTACGCACGCCGCGCGGCAAAGGCAAGGCCGATGGTGCCCTGCACAGTGTCAAACCGGTGAACCTGGTTGCCGGTTTACTGACCGCACTGCAAGCGCGCACCGCGCTGGACACCAGTCAGGTCGATGACGTGGTCCTTGGTTGCGTCACGCCGATTGGCGATCAGGGCTCCGATATCGCCAAAACCGCCGTGCAAGTGGCCGACTGGGACGTCAGCGTGGCCGGCGTACAAATCAACCGCTTCTGCGCCTCGGGGCTGGAAGCGGTGAACCTCGGCGCGATGAAAGTGCGCTCCGGTTTCGAAGACCTGGTGGTGGTTGGCGGCGTCGAGTCGATGTCGCGGGTACCGATGGGCAGCGATGGCGGCGCCTGGGCGCTGGATCCGCAGACCAACCTGCACAGCCACTTCACCCCGCAGGGTGTCGGTGCGGATTTGATCGCTACACTCGAAGGCTTCAGCCGCGAGGATGTCGATGCCTACGCGCTGCATTCGCAACAGAAAGCCGCACGGGCGCGGGCCGATGGTTCGTTCAACAAATCCCTGGTGCCAGTGCAGGATCAGAACGGCATTATTCTGCTCGATCACGATGAGTTCATTCGTGCCGAATCGACGCTTGAGGGCTTGGGCAAGCTCAAGCCGAGTTTTGAAATGATCGGCCAGATGGGCTTCGACGCAACCGCGCTGCGGGTCTACAGCCACGTCGAACGGATCAATCACGTGCATACGCCGGGCAACAGTTCCGGGATTGTCGACGGTGCGGCGCTGATGCTGATCGGTTCCGAAGCCAAGGGCCGCGCGCTGGGCCTGCAACCTCGGGCGCGAATTGTCGCCACGGCAGTCACCAGCACCGATCCGACCATCATGCTCACCGGCCCTGCGCCTGCCACGCGCAAAGCGCTGGCCAAGGCTGGCCTGCGCGTGGAAGACATCGACCTGTTCGAAGTCAACGAAGCGTTTGCCTCGGTGGTGTTGAAGTTCATCAAGGACATGGCCGTTGACCCGCAGAAGGTCAACGTCAACGGCGGCTCCATCGCCATGGGCCACCCGCTGGGCGCCACCGGTTGCGCGATCCTCGGCACCTTGCTCGATGAACTGGACGCGCGGCGCCTGCGCTATGGCCTGGCGACGCTGTGCGTCGGCGGCGGCATGGGCATTGCCACCATCATCGAACGCCTCTGAGCCCCGTATTCAAGGAACCTTGTTATGAGCGAAGCCATTCGTTACGAAAAAGGCCAGGACGCTATCGTCGTGCTGACCATCGACATGCCGGGCCAGAGCGCCAACACCATGAACGCCGTGTACCGCGAGGCCATGGCCGGGTGTGTCGCCCGGCTGGTCGCCGAAAAAGACACTATTGCTGGTGTGATCATTACGTCAGCGAAAAAAACCTTCTTTGCCGGCGGCGACCTCAATGAACTGATCAAGGTCGGCAAGCCGCAAGCCAAAGCCTTCTACGACATGGTACTGACCCTGAAAGGTCAGTTGCGCACTCTGGAAACCCTCGGCAAACCGGTGGTCGCGGCGATCAACGGCGCAGCACTGGGTGGCGGGTGGGAAATCTGTCTCGCCTGTCATCACCGCGTGGCTTTGGATGATGCAGCGGTGCAGCTCGGTCTGCCGGAAGTGACCCTTGGCTTGTTGCCGGGCGGCGGCGGGGTGGTGCGCATGGTGCGCATGCTCGGCATCGAGAAAGCGCTGCCATATCTGCTCGAAGGCAAGAAGGTCCGTCCGCAGCAGGCGATGCAGGCTGGTTTGATCGATGAGCTGGCGGCGGATCGCGATGAACTGCTGGCCAAGGCTCGCGCCTGGATTGTTGCCAATCCGGCAGCGGTACAACGTTGGGATGTGAAGGGCTATCAGCTTCCTGGCGGCACGCCGTCGAACCCGAAAGTCGCGCAAATGCTGGCGATTGCGCCGTCGATCCTGCGTAGCAAGACCCAAGGCACGATGCCCGCGCCGGAGAAGATTCTGTGTGCGGCGGTTGAGGGCGCTCAGGTCGATTTCGACACCGCGCACTTGATCGAAACCCGTTATTTCACCGAACTGACCACCGGGCAGATTTCAAAAAACCTGATTGGCACGTTCTGGTTTCAGCTCAACGAGATCAACGCCGGTGGCTCGCGCCCGCAGGGCCTTGCACCGTATAAAACGCAGAAGGTCGGCGTGCTCGGTGCCGGGATGATGGGCGCCGGGATCGCTTTCGTCAGTGCTTCGGCCGGTATCGATGTGGTGCTCAAGGACATCAACCTGGCGGCGGCCGAGAAAGGCAAAGCCCATTCGGCGGCGTTGCTGGACAAGAAAGTCGCTCGCGGCCAGATGACAGTCTCACAGCGTGAGACTGTGCTGGCACGGATCAAACCCTGCGAGAACGATGCGGATCTGGCCGGATGCGATCTGATCATCGAAGCGGTGTTTGAGGATCGCGAACTCAAGGCCAAGGTTTCTTCTGCTGCCCAGCAGATTGTCGGCGCGCAAGCGGTCATCGCTTCAAACACCTCGACACTGCCGATCACTGGATTGGCGACTGCTGTGCCGGATCCAAGCAAATTCATCGGTCTGCATTTCTTCAGCCCAGTGGAAAAAATGCCCCTGGTGGAAATCATCAAAGGCGCGCAGACCAGCGATGAAACCCTCGCGCGCGGCTTCGATTTCGTCCTGCAAATCAAAAAGACCCCGATCGTGGTCAACGACAGTCGCGGCTTCTTTACCTCACGCGTATTCGGCACCTTCACCAATGAAGGCATCGCGATGCTCGGCGAAGGCGTGAGCGCGCCGATGATCGAGACCGAAGCGCGCAAGGCCGGGATGCCGGTCGGGCCTCTGGCGATCTCTGACGAAGTTTCCCTCAGTCTGATGAGCCATATCCGCAAGCAAACGGCCAAGGACCTACAGGCGGAAGGGAAACCCCTGATTGAGCACCCGGCTTTCGCCGTGATTGACTTGCTGCTCAACGAATACAAGCGTCCGGGCAAGGCCGCAGGTGTCGGTTTCTACGATTATCCGGCGGGAGGCCAGAAGCATTTGTGGCCGGAACTGAAGGCGCGTTTCGAGAGGGCCGACGGGCAAATCTCGCCGAAGGATGTGCGTGATCGTTTGCTGTTTATACAAGCCATCGAAACCGTGCGCTGCGTGGAGGAGGGCGTGTTGACCTCGACGGCGGACGCCAACGTCGGCTCAATCTTCGGTATCGGTTTCGCCGCGTGGACTGGCGGTGCGCTGCAATTCATCAATCAGTATGGGGTGAAGGATTTCGTCGCCCGGGCGCAGTATCTGGCCGAGCAGTATGGCGAGCGCTTCACACCGCCGGCGCTGCTGCTGGATAAAGCCGCAAAAGGTGAAATGTTCTAAGGGGAGCGGGGAGCGAGCACTTCGGGGCTTGCCTTGCCAGGGTGTTTCAAGGCAGGCTCTGGGGTGTGCATTATTCCCATCACGTGTCAGGTATTTTTTATGTCGCTACGCATCTGCATTCTGGAAACCGACATCCTGCGTCCGGAACTGGTCGATCAATATCAGGGTTACGGGCAGATGTTTCAGCGCCTGTTCTCGCAGCAGCCGATCGCCGCCGAGTTCACCGTCTACAACGTGATGCAAGGCGAATACCCGAGCGACGATCAAACCTTCGATGCGTACCTGGTCACCGGCAGCAAGGCCGATTCGTTTGGCACCGATCCGTGGATCCAGACCCTCAAGGAATACCTGCTGAACCGTTACGAGCGCGGCGACAAGCTGCTCGGCGTGTGCTTCGGTCATCAATTGCTGGCGTTGCTGCTGGGTGGCAAGAGCGAGCGTGCGACTCAGGGCTGGGGCGTCGGCACTCACAATTACAAACTGGCTGCCAAGGCGCCGTGGATGAGCCCGGTGCGTGAAGAACTGACGCTGTTGATCAGCCATCAGGATCAGGTCACTGCGCTGCCGGAAAACGCTACGGTCATTGCTTCGAGCGATTTCTGCCCGTTTGCGGCGTATCACATCAACGATCAGGTGCTGTGCTTTCAGGGACACCCGGAATTCATCCACGATTACTCCCGGGCCTTGCTGGATTTGCGTCAGGAAGCGCTGGGTGCGCAGATCTACAGCAAGGGCGTGGCGAGCCTGGAGCAGGAGCATCACGGCGCCACGGTTGCAGAGTGGATGATGCGGTTTGTGGCGCATAAGCCAGAAACTGTTTAAGGCCAAAAGCTTCGCGAGCAGGCTCGCTCCCACATTAGATTTTCGGTGCGCCACCGATCAATGTGGGAGCGAGCCTGCTCGCGAATGTTCCAGACAACTCGGTCTGCTCTACAGCCACCCCGACTTTTTGAAACTCGCCCACAAACTCACACACCCCACCGTAATAAACCCCAGCACACCGAAATAGCCGTAATGCCAGCTCAGCTCCGGCATGTTCTGGAAGTTCATCCCGTAAATCCCCGCCACCGCCGTCGGAAACGCCAGAATTGCCGCCCAGGCAGCGAACTTGCGCTGCACCACGCTCTGGCGTGACGCCTCAAGCAGCACACCAATTTCGATGGTCTGGCTGGCAATGTCGGCCAAGGTGCTCAGGTCTTCCATCTGCCGTGTCACGTGGATCTGCACGTCGCGAAAGTACGGGCGCATGTTCTTGTCGATAAACGGGAAGCTCAGCTTCTGCAATTCCTCGCCAATCTCCACCATCGGTGCCGCGTACCGGCGCAGGCGCACAACGTCGCGGCGCAAACCGTGCAGCTTCTGAATGTCACGCTCGTTTAATGCGCTACACAGCACGTTACGCTCCAGCTCATCAATCTCGGCATGGATCGCTTCACCGACCGGCTGATAATTCTCGATGACGAAATCCAGCAACGCATACAGTACGAAATCTTCCCCATGCTCCAGCAGCAGCGGACGGGCCTCACACCGTTGGCGGACATGGGCGTAGGACGCCGAGTGGCCATTGCGCGCCGTAATGATGTAGCCCTTGCCAGCGAAGATGTGCGTTTCAATGAACTGCAGGACGCCGTTTTCACGGATGGGCGAGTAGGTGACGATAAACAAAGCGTCGCCAAAGGTTTCCAGCTTTGGCCGACTGTGTTTTTCCAGCGCATCCTCGATGGCCAGTTCGTGCAAGTTGAACTGACGTTGCAGGTTGGACAGCTCGCGCGCGTCGGGCTCTTCCAGGCCGATCCAGACAAAGTGGCCGGTTTTTGCGGCCCAGGCCGCGCCTTCATCAAGGGAAATATTGGTGACTTTCTTACCTTCGCTGTACACCGCAGCAGCAACAACTCGACCCATGGTGGTGATTCACTTCTTCTTGGCAGATGGCAGGGAATGCAAGGCTTCAGCTTAGCCGTGTCGCTGCTTGAGAGTCAGTGAAATCTGCACAGTTCAGCGGGCAAAAGAAAACCCGCACAGGGCGGGTTTCATTTTCAGGCAGCTTGCAACTGCCGATCCATCGATTCGATGCACTCGCGCATCTGCTCGCGGCACTGATCGATGAGCATGGGCATGTCGTCCATCGTCAATCCGGCGGTAGGAATTGCCGGCAGCGAGCGTATGAGGATTTTCCCACTGCGCCAGCGATTCAAGTGCATATGTTTGATGTAGCTGCTGACACATACCGGAACGATCGGCACGCCAGCGGCAATCGCCATCTGGAACGCGCCTTTCTTGAACGGCAACAGCTCTTCGCCGAGATTGCGCGTGCCTTCGGGGAACACCCAGATCGAGGTGTCTTCGTTCTGCAGAGTGTTGGTTGTCGTGAGCATGGACTGCCGTGCCTTTTGCGCATTACCCCGGTCGATCAACACATTGCCCGCCAGCCAGAACAGTTGGCCGAACAGAGGCACCCACTTCAGGCTCTTCTTGCCGATACACACAGTACGACGGGGCACGACGTTGCCGAACACGAACAGATCGTAGTTGGACTGATGGTTGGCGATGATCACGCAGCTGTCAGGCTTGTTCATCAGGCCGCTGACGTCCGTTTTCACCCGCAGGCGCAAAATGCACATGGCTGGCAATGCGTAGAGGCGGGCGCACAGACGGCTGTTGTCCGGGTTGAACGGGCGGCAGATCCCGAGGATCACCCCGAGTACGCCTGCCAGGATAAAGTGCAGGCCCATCAATAACATACGAAACACGAACAGCATTTTCAGGCCCCACCGGGACAAAAGGTGGCGCAGTGTACGGATGTGCACTGTTTTCGGCAATTGCCGCTATAGAGTGCGGAGATAGGCGATGTTTAAGCGCATGTTTCCAAGCGGCTCGTCAGTGCCGTCCTAGAGCCGCTACAGCGATTTTCAATCGAGCGTGCAAGAAAAAGCCCGACACGATGGTCGGGCTGTTCTTCGCCGCAGAGTTTTGGGGATTAACCCAGATGTTCCTGATCCTGAACGATCGCATTGTCCAGGGTTTCCAGCAGCGCTTTGCGCACCTTCAGCTTGGTGTTCTTGTGCGCGAGCATGTTGATCTTCTTCAACTGGCGCGCAGCGGCAAGGGCGGCACCTTGCAACTCCTCGGCGGAAACCACCTTGTCAAGGAAGCCGGCATCCACGGCGCTTTGCGGATCGAACATCTCGCCATTGATCACCGAGCGGTGAAACGCCGAGCGACGCAGACGATCACGGGCCAGCTCAATACCGGCGTGGTGCATGGTCATGCCGATCTGCACTTCGTTCAGACCGATGCTGAACGGGCCATCGACGCCGATGCGGTAATCGGCGGACAGCAGGATGAAAGCGCCTTTGGCCACGGCATGGCCCGGGCAAGCGACAATTACCGGGAACGGGTGAGAGAGCAGGCGACGCGCCAGAGTCGAACCGGCAGTCACCAGCGCCACCGCTTCTTTAGGGCCGGCGGTCATCACTTTCAGGTCATAGCCGCCGGACAGAATTCCCGGCTGACCGGTAATGATCACGATGGCACGATCAGTCACCGCCTGATCCAGCGCCGCGTTAAACGCCGCAATCACGTCCGGGGAAATGGCATTGACCTTGCCATTGCTCAGGGTCAGGGTCGCGATACCGTCTTCGAGGTGGTAGGAAATCAACTCACTCATGACGCTATTCCTTGTAAGAAAGATGGGCAGACGTTACCCACCGACGCCAGCCAGGTAAAGCGCCGTGACTGACCCGCCAGTCACCGTTTTCAACCCCGCCCGGCGCAGCACGCCATTCTCCTTCTATATAGAAGAGGCGCCATTACCAAAGATTGGCCGGTTTGCCATGGCCCGTCCGCGGCCAAAACCACTTTTTCGCTTAACCGCATGAAAATTCTGAAAAAAAGTTTGCCATCGGAAAAGCTTTCGACTACATTAGCGCGCCTCGACAGACAGAACATGTTTGAAGAGATACGGTGAAGTGTCCGAGTGGCTTAAGGAGCACGCCTGGAAAGTGTGTATACAGGAAACTGTATCGAGAGTTCGAATCTCTCCTTCACCGCCACATTCAGTACACAAAACCCCTGATTTCGAAAGAAGTCAGGGGTTTTGTGGTTTCTGGCGTCTGGATTTTATTGGCTGCGCAGTGATGTCTGCTGTGACCGATTACAATCGCGGGCTTATTTTTCAGTAAAGGGACGACATGCCATGATCATTTCCACCACTCACGCGATTGAAGGCCGTCAGATCACTGCGTACCTGGACATCGTCAGCGCGGAATCGGTGCAGGGCGTCAATGTGATTCGCGATATGTTCGCCGGTATGCGCGACTTTTTCGGTGGCCGTTCGCAGACCCTGGAGCGGGCTTTAAAGGAAGCTCGCGTTCAGGCGACGGAAGAACTCCGCGAGCGAGCCCAGGCTCTGCAGGCAGATGCGGTGGTCGGGGTGGATTTCGAGATCAGCATGCCTGGCGGCAAAGGCGGAATGGTTGTGGTATTTGCGACCGGCACGGCGGTGAAGTTGCGCTGATTTGCTATCAGGCCTGTGAGCCCATTCAGAATCGAATGGGCTGTTTTGGTTGGCGCTCAGCCCCGCGGCTTGAGGATCACCAGCCCTTTATTGTCATAGGTCAGCGGTGTGTCGATAGCGACAAGCGCAGGCGTGTCGGAGGGTTGACCCGGCTGCACCGGCTGCACCGGCTGGCTCGGATGGTAAATGACGCCAGGCTGTAGAACCGGCGTATCCGGACCTGGTTGTTTGATGGTTATTTCACCGGAAGCGATCTTGTCCTTGAGTTTTTCCGCCCCGGCTTTGCCGGCTGCGATTTGTTCGTCCGTGAGCTTTACGACGGGCAGGTTTGAAAATCCGTTGATTTGCATGTTCTCTCCTTGAGATTCATTTGTGTGAAAAAGGGCAACGGCCTGTCGGTGGAATTCTTTAGCCCTGTGGGATCAATGGCCCATGTCCGTGTTTAATTTTCCTAGGCCATTCGTCGGGCATCAGCGGATCTGAATAACAAGTCCAGGAATGACCGACTAGTCTCAAAAGCCTGGGAGGTCGATATTTTTCAGGCAGAAAGGTTTTGCCGGTGTCGACCTGTGGCGAAGAGGCGAAGGTATGACTGATCCGTATATCGAAGACGATGGCGCTGAATTTTCCTTCAACAATTGCGTGCGGTGCGGCCAGACCGAATACCAGGCAGGCTTTGGTGAGGATCCAGTGCTGACCGGCAAGATCAAATCGACGCCACCGAAGGGACCGAAAGCGAAATTTCTGCCCAAGGTTACCGTGAGAGCCAGAAAGTAAGCATTTGGCGAACAACCCCGTCTTTGAGCGGGGTTTTTTGTGTCTGACGAATGGATTGGGAAGCGTCCTACAGGTGATCGAGCTGTTGCTGGTTTTTTTTCACAAACTTTTCACGTCGGGCAAAGTAGGGTGAAGCCATCCGTTAGAAAGCAAGTCTCCAGCCCGTCTCCCCAGCGGGCTTTTTTTTGCCTGTCATAAAACCTTTCGCAGAATCGCTGTCCAATCGGCGCCGAGTGCGCGCGAGCCTGTGCTTGCGTCTGGACTTTTGTGCGCCGAGCGCATTAAATCCCGGCCCATTTTGTCATCCCATTTTTTGAGGTTTTTGTCATGCGTTTAACTCTGCCTGCTCTGGTTCTAGGGCTTCTGGTTGCTCAAGGTGCATTGGCTGCCGGCGATGGCACGGCTGCGCTGGGCGGTGGCCTGGGTGGCGCGTTGGGTAATGTGCTCGGTCAGAAAATGGGCGGCAGCACCGGTGCCGCAGTGGGTGCCGGCGTCGCGGGCGCGGCGGGCAGCGCACTGGCGGCGCGCAAGGGAAGCCGTACCAAAGCGGCCATCGGCGGTGGTGTCGGTGCGGCGGGCGGTTCGGTGATTGGCAACAGCCTCGGCGGCAAGACCGGCGCGACCATTGGTGCTGGCCTCGGCGGTGCAGCCGGCGGCGCAGTCGGCAGCAACCTGTCCAAAGGCCACAAGCGTCACTGAGACTGATCGTCTCGCAGAAACAGCCCGGCTCGATGCCGGGCTTTTTCGTTGCTGAACGTTTTTCCCAAAGGTGCCTCCAATCTCACATAGGCCCTTGTTTGGGCGGACTGTCCCGATTCGGGAACTGTGAGGTTCATATGCGATTGTCATTATCTGCACTGTTTTTCGGATTGCTGGTGGCGCAAGGCGCAATGGCTGCCGGAGATGGCTCGGCAGCCGTCGGCGGTGGACTCGGCGGCGTGCTGGGCAACGTGGTCGGCGGACAGTTGGGCGGTAGCACCGGCGCGGCGGTCGGTGCCGGGGTGGGTGGCGCGGCTGGCAGTGCGGTCGGGGCGAATAAACATAATCGCACCGAAGCCGCCATTGGCGGTGGCCTCGGCGCCGCAGGTGGCTCAGTGGTCGGCAATAGCTTGGGCGGATCAACCGGTTCGGCGGTCGGTGCAGGATTGGGCGGCGCGGCGGGTGGTGCGGTCGGCAATAACCTGGGTGACGATGGCGGATCTCATTCGGGCGGCCACAAGCACAAGAACAAACACAAGAACCGCCATCATTGATAAGCGGTTCAGCAGAAACCCGGCCTCGTGCCGGGTTTTTCGTTTTTGCCGGTCAGACTCAGGAACGATTGGCCGTAGGACTTTTCGAACTTAATACACTCCCCCGAAATGATGAGGTATGCCATGACTCCCGAAACCGAAGGCAAGGAAGAAAAAGGCCCGAGCGGACTGCCGTTTATCAATGATCCGGGGAATGAGGATCCGGGGTCGTTGATGGATGATGCGACGGTGCCGTTGAATGATTCGGATGAGGCGGATATGGAGTATGAAGAGGATGAGGATGAGCAGTGAACAGATGCCTTTCAGGTCACGTCTGTTGATGACCTGAACCGACCACTACTGGGCCTGTGTTTTTCAGGCCCTTGAGAAATTAGTGGTGATTCGAAAGTTGTTTAGTCGGAATGGACCTACAGAAGCTAACGATCAACCGGTTACTCCTGTTTTTCCAGTAAAAACTTAACGTGCTCCAGCCATTCGTTCCCATTTGGCCATTCGTGCCAGTAGCAATAACAACACCCTATTTCTTTCAGTAGAAAGTTTCGTAAGTCATTTTCCGTAAGGTTTAATGCCAATAATGCTTCAATTTCTTTTACTACATTGAGTAGTGTCGCCTTCTCGGAATCTGCTATGAACGACTTGATAATATCGTCTGCCAGTGCGGACTCACACATCCAATCTTCATGAAAATATGCGCCGAGGAATTGGAAAAGCTCAGGGAGGTCATCATTTGTCATTTACGAATCCTGTCAAAATAAAATAGCCGAGTGGTGTTTTTTCTTCACGCTGGATTATCAATCTAATGCTGAATAGTGGTTCCAATTTTCCGCTCTGCCGAATAACACCTACGCCTGCCGGGGCAGTTGTAGGTTCATTGATAACAAACTTTTTTCCTTTACCTTTGAGAAAGCTATCTATCTTGTTCTGATTGTTTTTGATCACGCGTGATATGGCGGATTCGGCTTCGGTCCTAGTGAGAAATGTGGAGGCAATGGGTATGTTTGGCTCTGCTTTTAACCTATCTCTTAACTGCGCCTCAGAGCGTTCAACATGTTTTTTGTAAACATGCCCGCCCCGAGAATCATTTGCCCTCAGTCCACCCCCCGGCACTATCTCACTATAGGGCCCATCAGCTTGTATTGCTCCCGGACATGGATTACAAGCCAACCCCAGCGGATCCACCCACCCCGTCGGATTCGGCACGTACTGGTACTGATTCAACCCACCGCCCAGCTTGATGGGATCCGGCGTCAGATACCTTCCCAACCGCGGGTCGTAATACCGGTGCCGGTTGTAATGCAGCCCA
>NZ_PCQC01000026.1:0-74022 GCF_002979955.1 Pseudomonas sp. MYb2 | reverse complement strand
CTCCAGCCGATGCGCCAGCGAATGGCTCCAGCCAAAGCCCAGCCCGACATCGATCTCGACGGCGCTCGAGCGATACAGACGGCTGAACTCGAACGGCAGCACGCCATCGAGCACCGCATCGGACAGGGTCAGCAGTTCTTCGCCGGTGACCATCGACACCGGACAACCGTTGGTGCAGGTCAGTAGCGCGCAATCGGCGCTGTCGCCGTTGGGGTTTTTTGCTTGATCAGAGGCGTCGTCGTGGTGTTCGTCTTTTTTTAGCGAGGCATTGCGCTTGGCATCCCAACGCAGCTGCAATCGGCCCTTTTTCACGCCGGCGGCAATGCCACGGGCGGCGACCGACTTGTATTGATCAACGTATTTGATGAACCCCTCGACGATGGCAAACATCGCCTTCACCAAGCGCTTCACTGCTGACAGCAATTGCGCTGCGCGATCTGCCAGGCGCAGCGTCAGATAAGCGATCCCTGCGCCCGCCCCGACGAACGTCAGAACCACGCCGATCAACACATCGATCAGCACCTGAACGATCACCATCGACGCCGCTTCAGCAGTTTTCCCGGCGATCTCGCTGGGCGGCAACATCTCCAGCCAGAGGCTTGCAGTGCGTAGCAGTAAACAGAGCGCCGCTTCGTCACTGACCAGCAATTGCAGCTTTTCCATGACGCCAGGGGCCGTCGCAGCGAGCGCCATCAACTGCGTGGCACCCTCGCCCAACCGCTCGGCAAACGCCCCGGGGTCCTTGAGAATGTCCGAGAGCAGACCAAGGCTGTCCCACACGCCTTCGATGGCCGCCCAGCTCCCGGCCAGCATGCCGTTGCCCGCCGCCGTCGCCACCGACTGCGACCACTGTGGTTTGAAACCCTGCCATTCGCTGCGCAGCCAGCCTTCCAGCTCTGCATTCAGGTCGTCATAGGCCGTGAACAGCTCATCGACTTCAGCGGAGGTGACCTTGCTGTGCACCTGCACGCGATAGAACTTGCCGGGTATTCCTATGAATGAGCCTTGGCCTTGCGCATCCAAAGTGACGGGAGTGGTTTCGCCACCATCCATGGCGATCACATCGACCACGATATTTCCCAGCGGAATGTCGTAGACCGATTCAAATTTGCTCTCGAGCAGCATCGGACCGATCTTCGGGCACTGAACGACACTGGAGAAGAAATCGTGATCGCTGCTGCTGACGGCAGTGCTGCTGTCACCGAAGCGGAGGATCCGCTCCATGCCCATCAGCGATGGCAGATCCGCCGCGTGACTGACTGTGTCCGCCGCACGGCTGGCCCAATGCTTGAGCTGCTCGCGGTAAAGACTGAGGGTGGCGGGAAAGCTGTCGAGTTCTTGCTCGATACGGGTGACGGCTTCCATCAGCGCACGCGGGTGTGCGGAGTGGACTGAATAAGCGGGTCAAACATGAGCGTTCCCTCGCGCAAAAATTAGGCGCGGGAACTGTGCGGGGGATCAATCAGGAAAGAAGTCAGGCAAGTAGGTGATGGCTGTAGGACTTATCTGTAAAAGCTACTCACATAAAAAACAGGCAGGCGAAAACGCAAACGTGGCAGGAGGTTTCCTTCACGCCACGTTCATCAAACAGACAAGCAGATATTCAATGCGCAGAACGTTTGCTACTCAACGCCGCGCGAGCCCAGCTCTTTCAGCTTGAGCTCGGCCAATGGGTGCCCGGCCTTGGCAGCCATTCTCCACCAGCGAGCAGCTTCATCCGGGTCAGGCGCCTTGCTCGGCGTACCTGCGAGGCTGATCACGCCAACCTGATAGGCCGCTTTGCCATCACCCGCCAAAGCCGCCAGGCGCAATAATCGCACACCTTCCTCGCGTGCCCCCAGGCCCACACCGCGAAACGTCAGGATGTGCCCATAAAAGCTCTGCGCACCGACATCGCCCAGGTTGGCCATGCGCGCAAACTGACCTTCAAGCCAGCGCCAGCCACGCGGCTGGCGGACAAACCACGACCAGTGAAACAGCCGGCGAGCCAGCCAGTAACTGGCCCGCGCCTTGAGTCGTAGCAACACTCAGGCCTCCGCCGATTCCGGGTACTCGTATTCAAAAACCCGGACAACTTCCGACGCATGCCAAGAGGCGGCGGCGACACCATCGGACGGACCGGAAAACCGCCCGAGACGCTCGACACATTCAAAAAAACCGGTACGCGGCAGGCGACTGGCACCTTGGCTGATGACCAGTGAGCTGCGCAGTGGTTGTTCCGCCTTGGCGTCCAGTGCGGCCAGATGTTCAAGCGCCGCGGTCAGCGTCTGCATCGCCGGCGTCGGCAATTGCAGGCGTTCGAGCAGCGCCCGATAAGTCAGCAGATGGCGCTGACGGCGCGCCTGATCCAGTTCTCCCAGCAATCCGTCCCAATGCTGACGACTGATGCGTACGCTCACGATTCATCCCTCCAACCTGGCACCGTCAACTCCCAGGCCAGGCTGCGACGAATCGCGGCGTCGGGCTGACGCTCGCCACTTTCGATCATGGCCAGATAAGACGGGCTGATGCCTACCGTGCGGGCCAGCGCCTCGATGGCGATGCCCTTCCCTTCGCGCAAACTGCGTAATTGATCCAGACCAGGAAGTATCGGGTCTGATGATGTCGCGACAGGCGCTGGGGCCGGGCGCGACGGTGTTTCGTTGAGACCTGCTGCTTTCAGTAGAGCCTGATATTGAGCCCAAGGCAGAACCGCGTATTCCGGTTCGCCATCGCGTGCAATTATCTGAATATCCATGACTACCCCGTAGGACAACAACACTTAGCGAGTCGGCACTTTTCCCTAGAAGTGTAATCCTAACAGCGGCTAAGGTCGCGGGGGCATCTATCTGTGAAAGGGACTACAACAATCAGGGCTTTTTCGGGCCCTGAAGTTGAAGTTGTTCAGGGGTATCGGGCAGACGTTCGACCACAGCGAGTTTTTCCGGCTGCTGGCGGTTGCGCCAGATGCGGAAGGCGTTGAGCTCATCGTCGAGGGTTTTCATCAGCCAGGCGAGGACGGCAATGTCGTCGAGCATACCGAATACCGGGATGAAATCAGGAATGGCATCGACCGGGCTGAGGAAATACATCAATCCCGCCACCACCGAAACCAGCGCTTTGCCGCTGATGGCGCGGTACTCGCCCCGCCAGTACGCCAGGCACAATGCCTGCAGCAGACGCAGATCATCTTTGAGTTTGCCGAGTCGATTACCTTGCGCGGCACCTTTGCTGGCCACGGCGAACAGCAGCGTCGGTAAACGTCCACGGGCAAGCAATCGGCCAGCCAAGGGCAGGAATCGAGCGAAATTCCACGGAGCTTTCATCTATTCCTCCCGTTGAAATGTTATCCACACAAATTGTGGATAACCTTGTGAACAGAGCTGCATTTGTGCGCTGAGAGCCCCGTTTTATAAGGGCCGCGCTCAGATCGGGCGTTTTTTACTCACATAAAAAACCCCAATATTTCATTGACTTGGCGGCTCAGGGCGTCTACTGCGGGCAGCCTCAAAGCTATGACTCCTCTGACCGGCAT
Organism: Pseudomonas sp. MYb2; assembly: GCF_002979955.1. Taxonomy (NCBI): domain Bacteria; kingdom Pseudomonadati; phylum Pseudomonadota; class Gammaproteobacteria; order Pseudomonadales; family Pseudomonadaceae; genus Pseudomonas; species Pseudomonas sp. MYb2. The sequence goes on along the minus strand of NZ_PCQC01000026.1, from coordinate 70,508 downwards.
CGGTTCGCTCTGTTTACCCTTGCCAACCTCCAGATGCAACAACGCCCCGCATAAGCGAGGCGTTGTTGTTGAAACCGAGACCGATTACTTGGCGGCAGCGGCGTCTTCTTTGGCTGGATCCTTGATGGCCAACAGTTCCAGGTCGAAGACCAGAACCGAGTTGGCCGGGATTGCCGGGCTTGGCGACTGAGCGCCGTAAGCCAGATCGCTAGGGATGTACAGTTTGTACTTCTCGCCAACGTGCATCAGTTGCAGGCCTTCGACCCAACCCGGGATCACGCCGCTTACCGGCAGATCGATCGGGCTGCCACGCTCGACGGAACTGTCGAATACGGTGCCGTTGGTCAGCTTGCCGGTGTAGTGAACGGTCACTACGTCGGTAGGTTTAGGCTGTGGGCCGTCGGCTTTCTTGACCACTTCGTATTGCAGGCCGGAAGCAGTCGTCGTTACGCCTGCTTTCTTGCCGTTTTCTTCGAGGAATTTCTTGCCGGCGGCTGCCGACTCTTCGCTCATCTTGGCCATGCGCTCTTCAGCACGCTTTTGCAGCGCGGCGAAGGCTTCGACCAGTTCTTCGTCTTTCAGCTTCTGTTCTTTCTTGCCGACGGCATCTTCGATGCCCTGGGCTACCGCTTTGGAGTCCAGATCATCCATGCCTTCCTGAGCAAGGCTCTTGCCCATGTTCAGGCCGATACCGTAGGAAGCTTTTTGCGCCGGGGTTTTCAGCTCTACGCTGGTCTGCGAATCACAACCCGCGAGGACCAGGCTAACCAGGGCAACCGCCGCCGCCAACCGATGCTGTTTCATGCTATTTCCTTGTTCATGCGCCGAAAGGGCAATCGAGTAAAGCCGCGAGCTTATCAGGCCGCCACGACCAATGGCTACCGGCATGAGAGCAGGAATCTTCCGATAAGTTCAGGGATTAAAACGCATTTGGGCAAAGGCGCGATGAAGCTTCTGTCATCTATGCCTGACAAGGCTTCCCATGACATCTGGCGTAATGGCCACTTGCCCAGCATGGCCCCGCTCAGGCATAACAGCGCAACAATTCGACAAGGATGTTTATCTTGCGCCTCTTATTCCGTGTGCTGACCCTGATCGTGGTGCTGCTGGGGCTCGTCCTGGTGGTGATTCTGTACTACGTCGCCAACCCGAAATTGCCCTTCTACACCCCCGTCCAGCAGGTGCATTACCTGAATCAGTGGAGTGAAGAAGAACGGCAAACCTACTATTTCACGCCGCAGGGTACGCAGGTCAAAGGCTTGCGCTATGAGTGGTTTCAGGCGCTGGAGTTGCCGTTCTCCGAGCAACGATTCGCCTCTCCCGACTACCTTGCCCGCTTCGGCTTTCTCGTCGATCCGCAACAGAAAGCCACGCCGAACAATCCCGACAACCTGCCTGTCGGCTTTGCCCGACATCAGAATCCCGGCAGTCCCGAGCAATATCTGGACATAACTTGTGCGGCTTGCCACACCGGCGAATTGCGCTTCAAAGGCCAAGCCATACGCGTTGATGGCGGTGCGGCGCAGCATGTGCTGCCTTCCAGCGTTCCTACACTGCGTGGTGGTAGTTTCGGACAGGCACTGGTCGCCAGTCTGACCTCAACCTACTTCAATCCCTGGAAATTCGAACGCTTCGCTCGAAACGTCTTGGGTGATGAGTACGATGCGCGCCACGGGCAACTGCGCAAGGATTTCAAAGGCTCACTGGACACCTTCCTGAAAGTCGCCTGGAACGACACCCATCGCGGCCTCTACCCGACCGAAGAAGGCCCCGGCCGTACCGACGCGTTCGGACGGATCGCCAATGCGACGTTCGGCGATGCCATCTCCCCTGCCAACTACCGCGTTGCCAATGCACCGGTGGATTACCCGCAGTTGTGGGACATGTGGACTTTCGACTGGGTGCAATGGAACGGCTCGGCGCAGCAGCCGATGGCGCGCAATATCGGTGAGGCATTGGGCGTAGGCGCTACCCTGAATTTCTTCGACGCCGACGGCCAGCCGCTGCAAGGCGATGAGCGCTATGCCTCCAGCGTGCGCGTGCGTGATCTGCACAAGATTGAGGAAACCCTGCAAAAGCTTCAGCCGCCCGCCTGGCCGGAAGATTTGCTGGGCGTTGTCGATAGACCCCTGGCCGCCAAAGGTCGCACGTTGTTCAGCGAGAATTGCGCCGGATGCCACGTCCCGCGGGCAACCCGTGAGGGCGACCGCTGGGTGCAACACCTGCACATGCTCCCCGTTGATGTCATCGGCACAGACCCCAATGCAGCCACCAATATCGCGACTCACCGCTTCGATCTGACGGCACTGCAATGGGATTTGCAAGAACTGAAGAATATGGACGTCAAGCTGCATCCAGAGCCCAAAGAACCGTTGGATCTGAGCCAGCTATCAGTCGCCAAGGGACTGGCTTACGTCACCGCATTCGTCGAAAACCGCGCCTACCGCGAAGCCAAGGTTACGCCGGAAGAAAAGCCAGACTTCGATGGCTTTGGCCTGCCGATTGGCGTGCGCGAAAAAGTCGCCTACAAGGCACGGCCATTGGCCGGTGTCTGGGCCACTGCGCCGTTTTTGCACAACGGCTCGGTGCCGACTATTTACCAGTTGCTCTCACCACAGGATGAACGCGCAACCACCTTCTATAAAGGCACGTTCGAATACGAACCACGGCATCTGGGTTATCGCACCGAAGCGTTCCCTAATGGCTTTCTGTTCGATACGCGGATCAGCGGCAACCACAACAGCGGTCATGAATTCCGCGCCGGCGAGCGCGGTAACGGCGTCATCGGCCGACTGCTGCAACCGGAGGAACGCTGGGCGTTGCTGGAATACCTGAAAGTCCTCGGCGGCCCACTGGAGGCGCAATTGCCATGATCCTGCCAACCTTCAAGAAAGAACTGCCGATACTCGCCCGAATCTGGTTGTGGCTCGGGCGTTTACTCGGCAAAACACTGTTGATTATGCTCGCCATCGGCCTGCTCGGCTGGGCAGTCGCCACCGCGTGGTTTGCCTGGCAACAACGCGGGCCGGTGTCGGCAACCGAACAGATTCCATCTGGCGAAGCGGCGATGACCCAAGACGTGATCCAGACCGCCGTGCGCATCGTCGATCAACACCGCGAACCCACACGGTATTTGCGCGACGCGCATGCCAAGGCCCATGGCTGTGTAAAGGCTGAAGTCCAGGTCTTACCTCAGTTGGCGCAGTCGCTGCGACAGGGCGTTTTCAGCGAACCGGGGACAACCTGGCAAGCGATGATTCGCCTGTCCAACGGCAATGCTTATCCGCAATTCGACAGCATTCGCGACGCCCGTGGCATGGCGATCAAATTGCTGGACGTGCCGGGTAAACAGCTACTTGGCGAACGCGCGCAGCGGCGTGAACAGGATTTTGTCATGTTCAGCCATCCGAACTTCTTTGTCAGTGATGTCGCCGAGTACCGTCAGAATGTGGCTGCTCAAGCTGACGGTAAAAAGGTCATGGCGTTTTTTCCGGGCTGGGATCCACGCACCTGGCAGATCCGCCATTTGTTTATTGCCTTGGCCACCCTGTCGTCGCCGCCAGACAGTCCGACGGCGACGACCTACTTTTCGGTCTCGCCCTACAAATTCGGTGACGCCAATGCGAAGTTTCGGGTGATGCCGGATCCGGCCCGCTGCCCGGCCTACACGCTACCGAAACAGAACCACGACTTGCCGAACTTCCTGCGCAGCGCTCTCAATCAACAGTTGTCGGCGGATCGAGTGCCGGCGTGTTTTGTCCTGCAGATCCAGCGTCAGGATGCGAACCGGTACATGCCGATCGAAGACACCAGTATTGAATGGCGTGAGCAGGACTCACCGTTCGAGACCGTGGCGCGGATTACCTTGCCACCACAGGACTTCGATTCGCCTGCGCTGAATCTGGCGTGTGACAACCTGTCGTTCAATCCGTGGTTCGGCATTGAAGCGCATCGGCCGATTGGCGGGATCAATCGTCTGCGCAAAGCGGTGTATGAGGCGGTGAGTGATTATCGGCATAGCCGGAATGCCCTGTAGGAGCTGTCGAGTGCAACGAGGCTGCGATCTTTTGATCTTAGGAAAGCAGGATCAAAAGATCGCAGCGTGCCGTAGCTCCTACAGGGGCTCAGGTGATTTTCTCAAACCCCGGACAGCAAAAAGCCCGCACTAGGCGGGCTTTCTGTGGAATCTGGCGTTCAGTGTTCCAGATTCCGAATATGGCGCAGCGGACGGGACTCGAACCCGCGACCCCCGGCGTGACAGGCCGGTATTCTAACCGACTGAACTACCGCTGCGCGAAACGCTTGAAACGAATGGTGGGTGATGACGGGATCGAACCGCCGACATTCTGCTTGTAAGGCAGACGCTCTCCCAGCTGAGCTAATCACCCTTCGCTTCGTTACGGGACGCATTATGCCACAAGTTTTCGTAATGTGTTGATTTAATTGAAGTTTTTTTCAAATAAATCCGAAAACCGGTAAAACGACACATCCCGCGGGTACAACCTTGGAGCAGAAAAAAACCCGCCTTGGCGGGTTTTTCCGTGGTGACCTGGCGTTCAGTGGTCCAGGTTACCGAATATGGCGCAGCGGACGGGACTCGAACCCGCGACCCCCGGCGTGACAGGCCGGTATTCTAACCGACTGAACTACCGCTGCGCTAAACACTTGAAACGAATGGTGGGTGATGACGGGATCGAACCGCCGACATTCTGCTTGTAAGGCAGACGCTCTCCCAGCTGAGCTAATCACCCTTCGCTTCGGTGTGGCGCGCATTCTACGGAGCGACCCAACCTCTGGCAAGCACTTTTTAAAATAATTTTCTCAGGCCTTCCAAAGGCTTAGAGAAGGGTTGGCCTATTAGACGGCGAAGACAATAATGCCCCCCTTTGTATAAAGGAGAGACTCACCCCATGTGGTTCAAAAACCTGCTTATCTATCGCCTGACCCAAGACCTGCCTGTCGATGCCGAGGCGCTGGAAACTGCACTGGCCACCAAACTGGCGCGTCCATGTGCAAGCCAGGAGTTGACCACCTACGGTTTCGTCGCGCCGTTCGGCAAAGGCGAAGATGCTCCATTGGTGCACGTCAGCGGTGACTTCCTGCTGATTTCCGCGCGTAAAGAAGAACGCATTCTGCCGGGCAGCGTCGTGCGTGACGCGGTCAAGGAAAAGGTCGAAGAGATCGAAGCCGAACAGATGCGCAAGGTCTACAAGAAGGAACGCGATCAGATCAAGGATGAAATCATCCAGGCGTTCCTGCCGCGCGCCTTTATCCGTCGCTCGTCGACCTTCGCCGCGATTGCGCCGAAACAGGGCCTGATCCTGGTCAACTCGGCCAGCCCGAAACGCGCCGAAGACCTGCTGTCGACCCTGCGTGAAGTGATCGGCACCCTGCCCGTCCGTCCGTTGACGGTAAAAATGGCACCGACAGCGGTCATGACCGATTGGGTCACCACGCAGAAAGCCGCCGACGACTTCTATGTACTGGACGAGTGCGAACTGCGCGATACCCACGAAGACGGCGGTATCGTGCGTTGCAAACGTCAGGATCTGACCAGCGAAGAAATCCAGCTGCACCTGAGCACTGGCAAAGTCGTGACCCAGCTGTCGTTGGCCTGGCAGGACAAGCTGTCGTTCATGCTCGACGACAAGATGACCGTCAAACGCCTGAAGTTCGAAGATCTGCTGCAGGATCAGGCGGAACAGGACGGCGGCGATGAAGCGCTGGGGCAACTGGATGCCAGCTTCACCCTGATGATGCTGACCTTTGGCGATTTCTTGCCGGCGCTGGTGGAAGCGTTGGGTGGTGAAGAGACTCCGCAGGGGATCTAACGCCTTGTGATATCCAAACTGTAGGAGTGAGCCTGCTCCGGGCGGCGATCCGACGATGAGGGACTGACATTCAACACCACTGTTGACTGAACAACCGCCATCGTCGGATCGCCGCCCGGAGCAGGCTCGCTCCTACATTTGTTTTATGGTGTTCATTTAATAATAAGGATCAAGCCATGCGCGCACTGGCTGCACTCAGCCGCTTTGTCGGCAATACCTTCGCTTACTGGGTTCTGATTTTCGCCGTCGTGGCGTTCTTGCAACCGGCATGGTTCCTCGGTCTCAAAAGCGCGATCGTGCCGCTGCTCGGCCTGGTGATGTTCGGCATGGGCCTGACCCTCAAACTCGACGACTTCGCTGCTGTTGCCCGCCACCCATGGCGCGTGGCACTGGGCGTGGTTGCACACTTCGTGATCATGCCCGGCGTGGCGTGGTTGCTCTGCCAGGTATTTCATTTGCCGCCAGAAATCGCCGTCGGCGTGATTCTGGTCGGCTGCTGCCCAAGCGGCACGTCGTCCAACGTGATGACCTGGCTGGCTCGCGGCGATCTGGCGTTGTCGGTCGCGATCGCTGCCGTCACCACCCTCCTCGCCCCACTGCTGACCCCGGCGTTGATCTGGCTGCTGGCCTCGGCATGGTTGCCGGTATCGTTCATGGAGTTGTTCTGGTCGATCCTGCAAGTGGTGTTGCTGCCGATCATCCTTGGCGTGGTTGCTCAGCGTCTGCTCGGCGACAAGGTTCGTCACGCCGTAGACGTGTTGCCACTGGTGTCGGTGGTCAGCATCGTAATCATCGTCACTGCCGTGGTAGCCGCGAGTCAGGCGAAGATTGCCGAATCCGGTCTGTTGATCATGGCCGTGGTGATGCTGCACAACAGCTTCGGTTATCTGCTGGGTTACTTCACCGGGCGTCTGTTCAAGTTGCCACTGGCACAGCGCAAGTCGCTGGCCCTGGAAGTCGGCATGCAGAACTCCGGCCTGGGTGCCGCGCTGGCCAGTGCGCACTTTTCGCCATTGGCGGCGGTGCCGAGTGCTTTGTTCAGTGTGTGGCACAACATTTCCGGGGCGCTGCTTTCGACCTACTTCCGACGCATGAGCGAGAAGGAAGATCGCGAGGCTTCGGTGCAACAAGCCGCCGACTGAGGCGAAACTTGATCCCCGGATTAATGCTGGTCAAACTATCGCGCAACGCGGGGACGACCCTGCGGCTCGATCGAGTCATTAATCTGGGGACGACCCCGTCAATCGATGGAGGTCTTTCATGTCCTGGATCATTCTGTTTTTCGCCGGCCTGTTCGAAGTCGGCTGGGCCGTTGGCCTGAAATACACCGACGGTTTCTCCCGCCCGCTACCTACCGCTCTGACTGTTGCGGCCATGGCCATCAGCCTTGGTTTGCTCGGCCTTGCGATGAAGGAATTGCCGCTGGGCACGGCTTACGCGATCTGGACCGGTGTCGGCGCCGTGGGCACGGTGATTGCCGGGATCATTCTGTTTGGCGAGTCGATGGCGTTGATTCGGCTGGCCAGTGTGGCGTTGATCATTACCGGGTTGATTGGCCTTAAGGTCAGCGCCTAGGCATCTACCGCAATCGCGAGCAGGCTCACTCCTACAGGGAAACGCATTTCAAATGCAGGAGTGAGCCTGCTCGTGATTAGGCCAACACAATCAGCGCCTATCTAACGGCCCCGCGCAACTCCCCCACCAACACCTGCAACTTCGCCGGCTCCGCCGCATCAACGTCCACCGGCGAACCCGCCACCAACGTCACCCGCGACCACAACCGCCGAAACACACCTTTATTCGGATCGCGACTGAAGAAACTTCCCCACAGCCCTTGCAACGCCAGTGGAATCACCGGCACCGGCGTTTCTTCGAGAATCCGCGTCAACCCGCCCCGGAATTCATTCATCTCGCCGTCGGCGGTCAGCTTGCCTTCCGGAAAGATGCATACCAACTCACCGTCCTTCAGATATTGGGCAATCCGCGTGAAGGCCTTTTCGTAGATCTGGATGTCTTCCTGGCGACCGGCGATAGGAATGGTCCCCGCCGTGCGAAAGATAAAGTTCAGCACTGGCAGGTTGTAGATCTTGTAATACATGACAAAGCGAATCGGCCTACGCACTGCGCCACCAATCAGCAAGGCATCGACGAACGACACATGGTTGCACACCAGCAGTGCCGCGCCTTCGTCAGGAATCGCGTCAAGGTTGCGATGTTCGACGCGGTACATGGAATGGCTGAGCAGCCAGATCAAGAAACGCATGCTGAACTCGGGGACGATCTTGAAGATATAGGCGTTAACGCCGATGTTGAGCAGCGACACCACCAGAAACAACTGCGGAATCGACAATTGCACCACGCTCAACAACACGATCGAAACAATCGCCGAGACCACCATGAACAACGCGTTGAGAATGTTGTTGGCGGCGATCACCCGAGCCCGCTCGTTCTCGGCGGTGCGTGACTGGATCAAGGCATACAGCGGCACGATGTAGAAACCACCGAAGATGCCGAGACCGAGGATGTCGATCAGCACTGCCCAAGTGTGCACAAAGCCCAGCACCTCGATCCAGCTATGGCCGGTGACACTGTCGGGGATTCCACCGGAGTGCCACCACAGCAACAGCCCGAACACGGTCAGGCCGAACGAGCCGAACGGCACCAGACCGATCTCGACCTTGCGCCCGGAGAGCTTCTCGCAAAGCATCGAGCCCAGCGCAATGCCGACCGAGAACACCGTGAGAATCAAGGTGACCACGGTCTCATCGCCGTGCATCCATTCCTTGGCATAGGCAGGGATCTGCGTCAGGTAAATCGCCCCGACAAACCAGAACCACGAGTTGCCGACAATCGAGCGCGACACCGCTGGGGTCTGGCCCAGACCGAGTTTCAACGTCGCCCAGGATTGACTGAAGATGTTCCAGTTCAGACGCATCTCTGGCGAAGAGGCCGCCGCGCGGGGAATGCTACGGCTGGCCAGATAACCCAATACGGCGATGCCGACGATGGCGCTCGACACCAACGGCGCGTAATGAGTCGAGGACATGATCACCCCGGCACCAATCGTCCCGGCGAGAATCGCCAGAAACGTGCCCATCTCCACCAGACCGTTGCCGCCGACCAACTCATCCTCACGCAGCGCCTGCGGCAGGATCGAATACTTCACCGGCCCGAACAGCGCCGAGTGCGTGCCCATGGCGAACAGCGCCACCAGCATCAGCGACAGATGATCGAACAGGAAACCGACGGATCCTACGGCCATGATGGCGATTTCCGCGAGTTTGATCAGACGGATCAGCGCGTCCTTGGCGAATTTTTCCCCGAACTGTCCGGCCAGTGCCGAGAACAGGAAAAACGGCAGGATGAACAGCAACGCACACAGGTTGACCCAGATCGAACGGTCACCCTCGATGGTCAGCCGATAAAGAATGGCGAGGATCAGCGACTGCTTGAACACGTTGTCGTTGAACGCGCCAAGGGACTGCGTGATGAAGAACGGCAGGAAGCGCCGGGTGCGCAGCAGGTTGAACTGTGAGGGGTGACTCATCTTCCGTGTTTCCCTGATGTTTAAGGTAGAGAGGCCTGGGTACTGCTTATTGGATTCTCGAACCGCGATCCAGGCCACACCTTACCTAAACTTTTCAGGTTATTTCTTCAAACCTGCAATACATGGCGAGACAAACAGCTCACCACGCCACGCACCTTGCACGGTGCGTTTGCCGACAATCAGCCACATCACCGCCAGCAACATCACCAACAGCGTGCCGACAACGCTGAAAAACGTCAGGTTCAGAGTGCTCGCCAGTTTCAGGGTTGCCAGCGAATACACGCCCAACGGGAAGGTGAATCCCCACCAGCCGAGGTTGAACGGAATGCCGTCACGCAAGTAACGCACGGTGATCAGCAGCGCCATCAGCATCCACCACAGACCAAATCCCCACAGGGTGATCCCTGCAATAAGCCCAAGACCCGAGGCGATTTCACCGATGCCCGGCAGGCCATTCGCCGCGAAGATCGCAGGCGCATCTCCGCCCAGCAACAACATGCCCAGCGCGCCGGTGCCGATCGGGCCGAGGGCCAGCCAGCTCGAAGCGGCCATGTTTTCGTGGGGCAGTTTATGCAGGGCCATGCGCAGCAGCAGGATCGTCAGAATGCTGAACGCTACCGGTAGGGAAAAGGCCCAGAGCACGTAGCTCGTCGTCAGCACCACCAGTTGCGAGTGAGCATCGGTGAGATGTGGCGCAAGCAGACCTCCACTGGCCGCCGCCACTTCTGCTGCCACGACCGGCAGCAGCCAAACCGCAGTCATCTGGTCGATGCTGTGTTCCTGACGGGTAAACATCATGTACGGAATCAACACGCCGCAAGCCAGTGACATGGCCACATCGATCCACCACAGCACTTCGGCGAGATGAATCACACCGTCGCCCCAACGCGGCAGACCAAACAACAGAAAGCCGTTGATGATCGTCGCCAGGCCCATCGGAATGGTGCCGAAGAACATCGATACCGTGGAGTGACCGAAAATCCGCCGCGCTTCATCGAAGAACAAGATCCAGCGCGCAGCGTAGGCAGCGGTAAACAGGCTGAACAACAGAATGTTGAACAACCACAAACCTTCAGCGATAGCGTGCAGGCCAGGAATGGCCAAGGGCAGTTGCGCCAGCGCCAACGCCAGCACACCAGTACCCATGGTCGCGGCGAACCAGTTCGGGGTGAATTGGCGGATCACTTCACGCGGATGCTGAAGCTGGCTGAACGGCTTGATGCCGGGTTTGGCGCTATTGGGGCAAATCATCATGAGCTCCTGTCCTCTGGTGAGGTTGAGTCCATGGTAGAACCGAATCGAATATCTATATAACGGGTAATATCTCTAACTGTTATCTGTTTTACCAATAAGCAATCAGACACTGCCCTCGGATTCGATGACCAAAATCCGCGCCACGCCTTTCGGGTGGGCGACATGCTCGGTGCCAACCGAGGCATGGAAAATGTCACCGACGTCGAGCTGCACCTGTTTTTCCTCGCCTTTTTCACGGTAATGCATCAGTACCTGGCCATCGAGCACCACGAATACTTCCTCGCCGTCGTTGACGTGCCATTGGTACGGCTGATCGGTCCAGTGCAGGCGCGTGGTGATGCCGTTCATGTTGGCGATGTCCAGCGCGCCCCAGGCGCGCTCGGCGGTAAAGGTTTTGCTGCGAATAATCTTCATGAGTCGATCCGTGAAAAGAAGGCTGGGCAAGGCTAACCGAAACCGCAGCGATTATGGAGCGCGGCACACTTTGGCCGGCGCAGGACGCAGGCTGAGCAACAACGCGCCGACGGCCAGCACGATCAAAATCGCTCCGTAACCATCGGTGGTCGCCAGCAGACCGTAGCTGCGCGACAAGTGCCCGGCGAGCAACGCCGGCAAGCAGAACGCCAGATAACTGAGCACGTAATACGCCGACATCAAACCCGCCCGTTCATGGCGCAGCGCCAGCGGCACCAGGCTGCGCACAGCACCGAGAAACCCGGAACCGAAGCCGCACCCGGCCACCAGTGTGCCGAGGAAAAACAGCGACAGACTGGCGCTGTGCACGCCGAGCAGAATCAGCACCAGCCCCATCGGCAACAAGCTTGCGCCCAGCTGCAATGCGCGTTTGGCGCTGCGATTGCGCAAGGTGAAGATCATCAGCGCGCCGGTCACTGTCAGTGCCGCTACCGTCGCGCCGCCGATCAGGTTGGACGTCGACCCAGTGGCAGTGCGCACCAGTGACGGCGCTAGCGAGGCATAGAAACCACCGAGCGCCCACGTTGCGGTATTCAATGGCAGAACTTTCCACAACGTTGAGCGCGCTTGAACCGGCACATGCAACGTTGGCCGTAACGACGCCCAGGCGCCGGCCTGAGGCGAAGCGCTTTCGGGCAAGCGCCAGACATAAATGCCCTGCAACACAAACAAACCGAGCAACAGCCAATAGGTCAATTGCAGTGGCGCCGGGGCAAATTCGGCGAGCAACCCGCAACCCATGCCACCCAGCGCCATTCCCAGCAGCGGCGCGACGCTGTTGATCATCGGGCCTTGCTGGTGATCGGTGTCGAGCAACGTAGCACTCAATACCGCCGTCGCCATACCGGTGGCAAAACCTTGCAGGACGCGAGCACTGATCAGCCACGTCACACTATCGGCGTAGATGAACAGCAACATCGCCAGCGCATTCAGCAGCACGGCGGTGAAGATCACCGGTTTGCGTCCGAGGTGATCGGACAGTGAGCCCACGGTCAATAGAGCCGCCAACAGACTGAGCGCGTAGACGCCGAAGATCAGCGTCAGCACCGCTGCCGAGAAATGCAGCTGATCCTGATACAGGTGATACAGCGGCGTCGGCGCCGTGGACGCGGCGAGAAAACTGAGTAAGGTGATCGCCAGAAACCACAGGCTGGATCGATGGGAAGCAAGGCTGGTCATGGGCACACTCCGCAAAAGCTAATTTTTTGCTTTTGCGGAGTGTGCTACTGCCTCACGCTTAAAGCAAATTCTTTGTGTTAAGGTCTGCCGCATGGCTATTAAAGAAGGTTTACGCCCCGGCGGTCGCAGTGCCCGGGTGCAAGAGTCGATTCACTCGGCAGTCCGCGCACTGCTGCAGGAACAGGAGCGCTCGACGGTGACCGTGCCGCAAATTGCCGCGCGCGCCGGAGTGACGCCGTCGACGATTTATCGGCGCTGGGGCGATCTCGCAGCGTTGCTGGCAGATGTCGCCCTCGCCCGCATGCGTCCGGACAGCGAACCGGCTGAAACCGGCAGTCTGCGCAGCGATATCCGCGCCTGGGCCGAGCAGTATCTCGACGAGATGAGTTCCGAACCCGGCCGCAACATGATGCGTGACGTGCAGGCGAGCGCGACGCCGGGGTATTGCGTGACGATCATTGGCGCGCAGTTGCAGACGATCATTGCGCGGCACCCCGATGAGACGGCGCCGAGTGTTGATCGGTTGATCAATCTGGTGGTGGCGCCGGTGGTGTTCCGGATTCTGTTTTCGGCGGCGGCGCTGGAGGTTGAAGAGTTGCATCGTCTGATCGATATTGCGCTGCGTCAGGACTGACATCGATATTCATGTAGGAGCTGCGGCACGCTGCGATCTTTTGATCTTGATTTTGAAAGATCAAAAGATCGCAGCCTCGCTTCACTCGACAGCTCCTACAGGGTTCGATGCCTGGCAATGTCATCGCACAACGCCTCCATTCAAACCTGCGACACCCCGCCACGCCACGACCTTGGTCGACACTGACTAACCGCCCCGCGCGTGCGAGACTGTCCGCCCGGGCAGGAGTGCCGGGGAGTCTTCTGTCGGGAGTGTTGCATGTCGTTGTCCACCGGGCTGATCGCCGCCGTCGCCCTGGCCTATATGGCCATCATGTTCGCCATCGCCTTCTACGGCGACCGTCGCAGCACGCCGTTGCCGCCGCGCATGCGTGCCTGGGTGTACAGCCTGTCACTGGCGGTTTACTGCACCAGTTGGACGTTCTTCGGTGCGGTCGGCCAGGCAGCAGAACAACTGTGGTCATTCCTGCCGATTTACCTCGGGCCGATCCTGCTGCTGGTGGGCGCGCCGTGGGTCCTGCAAAAAATGGTGATGATCAGCAAACAGGAGAACATCACCTCCATCGCCGACTTCATCGCCGCGCGCTACGGCAAATCGCAATCGCTGGCGGTGGTGGTCGCGCTGATCTGTCTGGTCGGCGTTCTGCCCTACATCGCCCTGCAACTCAAAGGCATCGTCCTCGGCGTGAACCTGTTGATTGGCGCCGGCGCCGACGCCATGGGCACCCGCGCCCAGGACACCGCGCTGATCGTATCGCTGGTGCTGGCGCTGTTCACCATCGTCTTCGGTACACGCAACCTCGATGCCACCGAACACCACCGCGGCATGGTGCTCGCGATTGCCTTCGAATCGCTGGTCAAGCTGTTTGCCTTTCTTGCCGTCGGCGCCTTCGTCACCTATGGCCTGTATGACGGTTTCGACGACCTGTTCAATCAAGCGATGCTCGCGCCGCGCCTTGAGGAATACTGGAAAGAAACCATCAATTGGCCATCAATGGTGGTGCAGACTGGCGTGGCGATGATGGCGATCATCTGCCTGCCACGGCAATTCCACGTCACCGTGGTGGAAAACATCGATCCACAGGATCTGCGTCTGGCCAAATGGGTGTTCCCGGCTTACCTGGCCTTGGCCGCGCTGTTTGTCGTGCCGATCGCTCTGGCCGGTCAGATGATGCTGCCGAGCGACGTCTTGCCCGACTCTTTCGTCATCAGCCTGCCCTTGGCGCAGGCCCATCCAGCGCTGGCGTTGCTGGCGTTTATCGGCGGCGCGTCGGCGGCGACCGGCATGGTGATTGTCGCCAGCGTGGCGTTGTCGACCATGGTTTCCAACGACATGCTGTTGCCGTGGCTGCTGCGGCGCAACAACGCCGAGCGCCCGTTCGAAGTATTCCGCCAGTGGATGTTGTCGGTGCGCCGGGTGAGCATCGTGGTGATCCTGCTGCTGGCATATGTCAGCTACCGTTTGCTCGGCTCTACCGCCAGCCTCGCCACCATCGGCCAGATCGCTTTTGCTGCCGTGACTCAACTGGCACCGGCCATGCTCGGCGCCCTGTACTGGAAGCAGGCCAACCGCCGTGGCGTTTTCGCAGGTTTGGCCGCGGGCACATTCCTGTGGTTTTACACACTGATTCTGCCGATCGCCGCGCACAGCCTTGGCTGGTCGCTGAGCAGTTTCCCGGGGCTGGCGTGGTTGCACAGCAATCCGCTGAATCTGCCGATCACCCCGTTGACCCAAGGCGTGGTGCTGTCGCTGGCGGGTAACTTCACGCTGTTTGCATGGGTCTCGGTGCTGTCCCGTACGCGGGTGTCAGAGCATTGGCAGGCCGGGCGTTTCATTGGTCAGGAGATCAGCGCGCGGCCCAGTGCACGCTCGATGCTGGCGGTGCAGATCGACGATTTGCTGCAACTGGCCGCGCGCTTTGTCGGTGAAGAGCGTGCGCGCCAGAGCTTCATCCGCTTTGCCTATCGTCAAGGCAAGGGCTTCAATCCGAACCAGAATGCCGACGGCGAATGGATCGCTCACACCGAGCGCTTGCTGGCCGGTGTACTTGGCGCCTCTTCTACGCGCGCTGTAGTAAAAGCCGCCATCGAAGGTCGGGAAATGCAACTGGAGGACGTCGTCCGGATCGCTGACGAAGCATCGGAGGTGCTGCAATTCAACCGCGCCTTGTTGCAAGGCGCGATCGAGAACATCACCCAAGGCATCAGCGTGGTCGACCAGTCGCTGAAACTGGTGGCGTGGAACCGGCGTTATCTGGAGCTGTTCAATTATCCCGACGGTCTGATCAGCGTCGGGCGGCCGATTGCCGACATCATTCGCTACAACGCCGAGCGCGGTTTGTGTGGCCCAGGCGAAGCGGAGGTACACGTTGCCCGCCGCCTGCACTGGATGCGCCAGGGCCGCGCGCACACCTCGGAACGGCTGTTTCCCAACGGCCGGGTGATCGAGTTGATCGGCAACCCGATGCCGGGCGGTGGTTTTGTCATGAGTTTCACCGATATCACCGCGTTCCGCGAGGCTGAGCAGGCGCTGACCGAGGCCAACGAGGGCCTCGAGCAACGCGTCAGCGAACGCACGCAAGAGTTGTCGCAACTCAACGTCGCGCTGACCGAAGCCAAAGGTACCGCCGAGGCGGCAAACCAATCGAAAACCCGCTTCCTCGCGGCGGTCAGTCATGACTTGATGCAGCCGCTGAACGCTGCACGGCTGTTCTCCGCCGCCCTCTCCCATCAGGACGATGGCTTGAGTAGCGAAGCGCAGAAACTGGTGCAACACCTCGACAGTTCGCTGCGTTCGGCCGAGGACTTGATCAGCGATCTGCTGGACATCTCGCGGCTGGAAAACGGCAAGATCAACCCGGACCGCAAGCCTTTTGCACTCAATGAGTTGTTCGACATTCTCGGCGCCGAATTCAAGGCGCTGGCGCAAGAACAAGGCTTGAGCTTTCGCGTGCGCAGCAGCCATTTGCGCATCGACAGCGACAGCAAATTGTTGCGACGGATTTTGCAGAACTTCCTGACGAACGCCTTCCGCTACGCCAAAGGTCCGGTGCTGCTGGGCGTGCGTCGCTGCGGGGAAGAATTGTCGCTGGAAGTGTGGGATCGCGGACCGGGTATTCCGGAAGACAAGCTGCAGGTAATTTTCGAAGAGTTCAAACGTCTCGACAGTCATCAGACCCGTGCCGAAAAAGGTCTGGGGCTTGGATTGGCGATTGCCGACGGTTTGTGTCGCGTGCTCGGCCATACGCTACGTGTGCGTTCGTGGCCAGGACGCGGCAGTGTATTCAGCGTCAGCGTGCCATTGGCACCGACGCAATCCGTACCGTCGAGCATCTCTGTCGAGTTGAATGGCACATTGCACAGCGGCGCACGGGTGCTGTGCATCGACAATGAAGACAGCATTCTGATCGGTATGCACAGCTTGTTGAGTCGTTGGGGATGCCAGGTGTGGACGGCGCGCAATCGCGAGGAGTGCGCGGCATTGCTGAGCGAAGGCGTGCGCCCGCAACTGGCACTGGTCGACTATCACCTGGATCACGGCGACACCGGCACTGACTTGATGGCCTGGTTGCGCACCACGTTGGGCGAGCCGGTACCGGGTGTGGTGATCAGCGCGGACGGCCGGCCGGAGACGGTCGCGCAGGTGCATGCGGCGGGGCTGGATTATCTGCCGAAACCGGTGAAACCGGCGGCGTTGCGGGCGTTGTTGAGTCGGTATTTGCCGCTGTAGGTGGTGACTTTACTGACGCCTTCGCGAGCAGGCTCGCTCCCACAGTTTGAAATGCATTCCAATGTGGGAGCGAGCCTGCTCCGGGCGGCGATCTGAAGAAGCTTTTAGAGTCACTCGGGAAGCTCGACGAGACCATCGACATCGGTCATCGCCCGTTCCAGCAAATCCGCCGGCAAGCTCTTGCTCGCCCGCGCGCCGAGCAGTTTGAGCTGCTCACTGCGACTGACCAGATTGCCGCGTCCTTCGGTCAGCTTGTTGCGCGCTGAGCTGTAGGCCTTGTCCAGTTGCTGCAGACGATTGCCGACCTCATCCAGATCCTGGATGAACAGCACGAACTTGTCGTACAGCCACCCGGCACGTTCGGCGATTTCCCTGGCGTTCTGGCTCTGGCGCTCCTGTTTCCACAGGCTGTCGATGACCCGCAATGTCGCCAGCAACGTGGTGGGACTGACGATGACAATGTTGCGGTCGAAGGCTTCCTGAAACAGTGTCGGCTCAGCCTGCAAAGCGGCGGAGAATGCCGCTTCGATCGGCACGAACAGCAAGACGAAATCGAGGCTGTGCAGGCCTTCCAGACGCTTGTAGTCCTTGCCGGCCAAACCTTTGACGTGAGTGCGCAAGGACAGCACGTGCTGCTTGATCGCGATCTGTCCGAGGGTGTCGTCATCAGCGGCGACGTACTGTTGATACGCGGTGAGGCTGACCTTGGAGTCGACCACGACCTGCTTGTCGCCCGGCAGATAAATGATCACATCCGGCTGGAAGCGCTCGCCATCCGGGCCCTTGAGATTGACCTGCGTCTGGTACTCGCGGCCCTTTTCCAGACCGGCGTGTTCGAGCACGCGCTCAAGAATCAACTCGCCCCAGTTGCCTTGGGTTTTCTGGCCTTTGAGTGCGCGTGTAAGGTTGGTCGCTTCGTCGCTCAGACGCAGGTTGAGCGCTTGCAGGCGCTCCAATTCCTTGGCCAGCGAGAAACGCTCACGGGCTTCGGCCTGATAGCTTTCTTCCACACGTTTTTCGAAGGACTGGATGCGTTCTTTCAAAGGATCGAGCAATTGCCCGAGACGCTGCTGACTGGTCTCGGCAAAACGCTGTTCGCGCTCATCGAAAATCTTTCCGGCCAGCTCGGCGAACTGCGCGCGCAATTCATCGCGTGAGCCTTGCAGGTCGTTGAGGCGTTGTTGATGGCTTTCCTGCTGTTCGCGCAATTCGGCGTTCAACGAAGCGGCCTGAGCGTCGAGGCGGCGCAACTCGGCTTCTTTGTTGGCGCGCTCAAGGTTCCAGGCATGGGAGGCGTCACGAGCATCGTCGCGTTCGATCTGCAGCAGTTCTACTTCCCGACGCAGGGCCGCCAGATCCGCCTGTTTCGCGGCGTTGGCCTGACCGAGGTCGGCGACTTCATCGCGACTGGCATCCAGTTGCGCGTTGAGCCCGTCCTGCGCCAGTTGCGCCATGGCCAGCCGCTCTTCGAGCAACGCCACGTCTGCCTGAGCGTTACTCGCCCGGCGTTGCAGTTGCCAGGCCAACGCCAGCAGCGGCAAGCCTGCCCCTGCGAGACCGAGCAATATGCTGGTCAAGTCCATAGCCATAGCGACTCCTGCCGATCCGATAAAGCCTGAAGGTTAACCAAGGCGCCAGAGCTTGGACAGCTCAGTCGTCGATGAGACCGAGTTCCTGTTGCGCACGCCGGTCACCCGCGCGAGCTGCCGAACGCAGCAAGTCCTGGCCGATACGACGGTCGCGGGCATTGCCGCATTCACGGCACATCAGTTGTCCGAGACGGCTTTGTGCCGCCACTACGCCTTCGCGCGCCGGCTGCTTGAGCAGGCGGCCGGCCAAATGCTTGGCGTTGTGGCTGTCACTCAGGCGCGGACTGTCGAGCAGCCATTCGGCAACACGCACGGAAAAGCGCTTGGGCGAGGTAACAGGAAGGGGTTGTGAGGTAACAGAGTCTGATACTGAGCGAAACTTCATAAAGCACTGTGGGACAGATCGGAAGGCGCGCCACTCTACTCTCTTTTTCCTACAGGTAAAGTCGAAAGACAACCCGGCACGCCCGTCCTAGAGCAAGCGCTCGGGACAATCCACAGAAGCTGTGGATAACTCAGTGGACAACCGCGTTGCAACCCTCGCAAAGCCTTGTGGAATGGGGCTCGCAGTTAAACTGACGATTTTTTCACCAACTCAGAAAAGCCTTTTTTTTCATTGACTTAAACTTTTGATGCAGGCAGCCATCAGGGTCAGGATTAAAATGACAGCGTCGTTACAGTGCGCGCAACTAATGTGCACAAGTAGCTGTTACCCGGTTATATCGATGCGCCTTTTCGGGTCATTCAGGCACTCAAGCTGGTGATAAAGCGCTCAGGCGAGGCCTCTGACAGGTTGCTTCACAGCGACCAACGGTCGAGAAGTGAGCCAATCAGGGGCAGTGCTGCGTATCCAAAAGCAGAAAGGCTCCGCGCATGCAATGTTTTTTCACTTCGGGTTTGCATTGCTCAAGCCTATCCGTTAGTATCCGTAGCGTTAGTACCAAGCTGAAAGTCAATTCCGGTCGAACACATCCCCACGGTCAACCTTCTTCCAAGAAGCCTTTACCGAAAAAAGCGGGAACGACCCCTCGATGGTTTCCAGGTAAATCTTGCGACGACACTGCCTTTGAATGATGCAAAGGGTGTTGCCAAGGCCATTTACTCTGACCGAACCAACCTGCAAATTGATCAGGATCTTCACCCCGGGCCCAGAACCTTTGCCCTCGATGTGTTGCCTGCCCTCCTAAGTACCTACCTGCCAGCCCAAGCGCGCCAACTTATCAGCGCTTCAAACTGGCTGCTTTGTTCCAGTCGGGTTCTTCGTTCGACCAATGGTGGTCGACGTTACTGGAACGTTTTAACGTTGCACGGTTCTTATCCGTGTCATTTGTAGGAACACCTAATAACTATGTCTACTCAAATCCATACTCAGGATGCCATTCGCACCCTAACCAATGCTTTTGCTCCAATGAACTGCCTGATCATGGCCGCTCGCAAAGGCTGCTTCAGCTTCACTCTGGTCAACGAGCACGGTATCGCCCGCCACAGCGAGCGTCTGTACCCTGATCAATACTCCAGCGCTGAACCGCTGCAGGCCGTGATCGACCGTACCCGTCAGGCACTGGTTGCCTGAAAGCCGAAAAGGCTGCAAAAGCAAAAGCCCCGCACAAAATGCGGGGCTTTTTATTGCCCGATGTTTCACTTTTAGCGCAAACCGCCTAAGCACCTTCAGATATAACGGTTATAACTCGAAGGCGGAAATATTTTAAAAACAGACCTTTACGCTGCGAATATGACACTACACTTCAACTCAAGCGGCGTGATCCGCTTGTGGCGAGCCTGAACCGATCCACCGCTGCCAAGGCCCCTTCAGGACTCGCCCCTCATTACAAGAATCGAGGGCTTTATGGGTATCGCTGCCAGCGAACTGTGCCGCTACGTGATTCGCCCCACACTGATCTACCTGGGACGTCACTGTGCAACCGCCGAATCCCTGTTGCTGGGCATCGCCGCCAGTCAGTCCGCCCTCGGCTCCGCCCTGCATGACCGCCGCGGCTACGGGCTTTACCGCATTGCCGAGCACCGCCACCAGGCACTCTGGGATGACTATCTGGCACTCGATCCGGAACGCGCCAGCCTCGTTCGCGGCCTGGCCAGCCAGCATGCTTTTCTCAGTGGCCCGCACCTCGAACTGACCGTCAATCTGCGCTATGCCACTGCCATCGCCTGGCTGCTGGTCGAAGAACAAAACCCCACCCTCCCCGACCCGGCCGATTTGCTCGGCATGGCGCGCATCTGGCGCCAGACCTTTCAACCCCAAGGTCGCCTGCGCGATTTCACTTGCGCCTGGCAAACCTGTGTTTCACCGCTGAATCAGGTCGCCTGCTGACTGCCCAGTTTCGGAAGATCTTGCAACAGGTCGCGAATCTGGTCGGATTGTCCTACAAAACCGCTCTAAATCAAGGCATACGGACTATGGCGCTGGGACGAAAATGTTGGTAATTTTCGCCCCGGTGATCACCAGGAGTTCTAATAATGAAAAAAGTCATGCTCAAAACCACCCTTAGCCTCGCCGTTACCCTCGCCTCCACTCAAATTTTCGCGGCCGGCTTTGCCCTCAACGAACAAAGCATCAGTGGGATGGGGACTGGTTTTGCCGGGCGATCTTCTTCTGCCGACGACGCAAGCACTGTTTATGGCAACCCTGCTGGCATGTCGCGCATCAAGCGCGAACAGGTTACCGGTGGCGTAGCCGTTGTCGATGCTCACACCGATATCAGCAATGCCAGTTCCAGCCCCAACGGCGGCAGCAACAAAGGCGACATGGTGCCCTTCACCGCTGTACCTATGGGCTTCTATGTCAAACCAATCGATGAGCATTGGGCATTCGGCCTCGGTGTTTATGTGCCGTTCGGTCTGATCACTGATTACGAAAACGGCTTTGCCGGCCGTTACTTCGGCAGCAAGTCCGAAGTGCAAGTCATCACTTTCCAACCGACCGTCAGCTACGCCTTCAACGACAAAGTGTCGATCGGTTTCGGTCCAACCATCAACCGCATTGACGGTGCGCTGGAATCCAACCTGTCGATCACTCAAGCCCTGCCGGACGGCAAGGTCAAGATCAAGGGTGACGACACCGCGCTGGGCTACAACGTCGGCCTGCTGGTACAAGCCACCGACAGCACGCGCGTCGGTCTGACTTACCACTCGAAAGTCGACTACAAGCTCGAAGGCAACACCAAGGTCAATTACGGCGCACTGGCCGCAGTCGGTCTGGGCGCCAACCAGAAGTACGACGCTTCGCTGAAGATCACCACACCTGAATCGGTCGACCTCTCGGTTACCCAGGCGATCAACGATCGCTGGAACGTGTATGCCGGTACCACCTGGACCCGTTGGAGCCAGCTGGAAAAAATCACCGTGAAAAACTCTGGCGTTCAGCCGCTGCTGGCCGGCCAGTTCGGTTCGATCAACGAAGACCAGAACTGGCACGACTCCTGGGCTTACGCCGTGGGCACCTCGTACCAGTTGAACAAGGAATGGGTACTGCGTACCGGTCTGACGTTCGACCAGTCGCCGACCAACAACGAAGACCGTTCGCCACGCATTCCGACTGGTGACCGCACCATCTTCAGTATCGGTGCCGGCTGGAGCCCGACCGACGACCTGACCATCGACGTCGCTTACTCGTACCTGAAGGAAGAGTCGGTGAAGATCCGCAACGAAAACAATCGTGGCCAGACCTACGACGCCAAGTATGAAAACTCGGCAAACGGTTTCGGTGTCGGCGCGACTTACCGCTTCTGATGCTGCGCGGCGGGGCTAACCCCTCGCCGACAAAAGCCCCGCTCTCTTTGCAGAGGCGGGGCTTTTTTATGCCTGAAATTTGTGCGACCTGTAGGAGCTGTCGAGTGCAACGAGGCTGCGATCTTTTGATCTGTTTTCTAAAGTCAAAGATCGCAGCGTGCCGCAGCTCCTACAAAACAATCGCCGGCCTTCGGATTCAAGGCTTCAGCGGTTTCGAGGCGATGGCCTTCTCGATCGCAGCAATGAATTCCGGATCATCAGGCTTGGTCAGGCTGGAGAAATTGGCGATGACTTTGCCCTGGCGATCGACCACATACTTGTAGAAATTCCACTTCGGCGCGCTGCTCTGTGCCGCCAGCACTTGAAACAGATGTGCCGCGTCATCACCACGAACCTTCTGCGGCTCGGTCATGGCGAACGTCACGCCGTAATTGGCGTAACAGACCTTGGCGGTCTCGGCGCTGTCCTTGGACTCCTGCTTGAAGTCATTGGAAGGCACGCCGAGCATTTCCAGCCCTTGACCTTCGTAGCGCTTATGCAGCGCCTCAAGGCCTTCGAACTGCGGCGCGAAACCGCAGAAGCTCGCGGTATTGACCACCACCAACGGCTTGTCGGCGTACTGCTTGCACAAATCGATGGATTCCTTGGCTCGCAACTTCGGCAGCGAGCCTTGCAGCAATTCTGGACAGTCAGCGGCCTGGGCCAGGCCAGTCAACGCCATCAGCAACGCGGGAACAGCACACCAGCGCATCAGCATGTCGAGCATCCTTGAGCAGTCATCAGCCTTCGACGTTACTCGCCATGCCCGCTTCTAGCAAATGCTCATGCCCAATTGCATCAAGGCCAGGCCGCCCTGCTGCCAGCCCCACCACACCAGCGCCAGCAGTGCGGCGCCGAGTGCGCTGATGACCATGCGCGGCCAGAATCGACTCATGCGGCGCCCGCAGCGGTTTGCAGGCGGGCGACCGGACGCTCGCGCACCGGCCAGTTCAACGCAGCCGCCAACACACTCAGAAGGATCGCCACCTGCCAGATCAAGTCATAACTCCCGGTACGGTCATACACCACCCCGCCCAGCCAGCCGCCGAGGAACGAACCGAGCTGATGGAACAGGAACACGATACCGCCGAGCATGGACAGATTGCGCACACCAAACAAGGTCGCCACCGTACCGTTGGTCAACGGCACCGTCGACAGCCACAAAAAGCCCATGGCCATGCCGAACAGATAAGCCGACGTGGTGGTCACCGGCAGCCACAGGAACAGCACGATCACCACTGCACGCAGCAGATACAAACCGGTTAGCAGGCGCGGTTTCGACATGCGCCCGCCGAGCCAGCCAGCGGTGTAAGTGCCGAAGATGTTGAACAGGCCGATCAGCGCCAGCACTGTAGTGCCGACGCTGGCCGGCAAGTGCTGATCGACCAGATAGGCCGGCAGATGCACACCGATGAACACCACTTGAAAACCACAGACAAAAAAGCCGAACGCCAGCAACCAGAACCCCGAATGCGAGCAGGCTTCGCGCAGCGCCTCGGACAGGGTTTGTTCATGACCGAGCACCGGCAGCGGTTTGTCCTTGAGCATGCTCACCAGCGGCACGATCAGCGCCACCAGCAGGCCCAACACCAGCAACGCCGCCGACCAGCCGAGCCAGCCGATCAGCCCGAGCGTGCCCGGCAACATCGCGAACTGACCGAATGAGCCGGCAGCGCTGGCAATGCCCATGCCCATGCTGCGTTTCTCCGGCGGCACGGCCCGGCCGACCACGCCGAGAATTACCGAGAACGACGTGCCGGACAGGCCGATACCGATCAGCAGACCGGCGCTCAGCGACAGCGTCACCGCCGAGTCCGATAAACCCATGCACACCAGACCCAAGGCATACAGCACGCCGCCGATCAGCACGACTTTTGCCGCGCCGAAACGGTCGGCCAGCGCGCCGGTAAACGGTTGCGCCAGGCCCCAGATCAGGTTCTGCAGTGCAATGGCGAACGCGAAGACCTCACGTCCCCAGCCGAACTGCGCACTCATCGGCGACAGAAACAGACCAAAGCCATGCCGCACACCCAAAGACAACGCAAGAATCAGCGCACTGCCGACCAACACCCAACCGCACGTACGCCACATCGATGTCATTGTTATTCTCCGCTTGCGGGTATATACCCGCTTGAGTTTGGAAAAAACCGGCCTCAGGCCAGTTCATCCAGCAATCTGAGCAAGGTTTCACGCTTCTCGGCGCCCAAACGGTCGATCAACCGCTGCTGCGCCGCTTCCCAGGCTGGCAATGCTGCTGCCAGGCGCTGCACGCCGGTCTCGGTGAGCTTGACGATGCGGTTACGCATGTCTTCGCCCTCGGCCAGCGTCACCAGTCCTTCACCTTCAAGAACGCGCAGATTGCGTCCGAGAGTGCTGCGATCCAGGCCCATGGCTTCGGCCAGTTCCGAGATGCTCGGTTGATCCAGACGCTGCAGATTGCACAGCAAAGAATACTGGGCAACGTTGATCCCGAAGCCGTCGAGAGCGCCGTCGTAATGCCTGCTGACGCCACGAGCGGCGCGACGCAGGTTGGTGCACAAACACTGAGAAGGAAGCATGATGCGTGTATATACCCGCGACTGTGTTAAATCAAGTTTCAGATGAGTTTACCCTGAACATTTGTGGTGCCTGAAAGATTGCTATCGCGAGCAGGCTCACTCCTACAGTTGACCGCGCTCCCCTGTAGGAGTGAGCCTGCTCGCGATGGGGCCGGCTTGAACGATAAAAATCTGTCAGACCAGCGCCAACCCCACCAACACCCCCATCTCCAGCAATTCCAGCAACGCCCCCGCCGTATCACCGGTGGTCCCGCCCAGCCGCCGCATCATCACCCGCCGCAGCCAGACAAACACTGCGAGCGAAATCACCAGCGCCACAACCGCGTGAAACCCGGCAATCACCAAGCAGCCCAGCGCACTCGCCCCAAGCACCTGCCAGCCAGTCTTGCGCGGCAAATGATCCGCCAACGCCTGCCCCAACCCGCCCGCGCGCACATACGGCGTGGTCAGAAACAATCCCAGCAACGCTGCCCTTCCAAGCACTGGCACGACAATCAATACCAAACCATGCCCCTGCTCGATCAACGCCAGCAGCGCCGCGAACTTGAGCAGCAACACCAACACCAGCGCCACCACCGCAATCGGCCCGCTGCGCGGATCTTTCATGATCGTCAGCGTGCGCTCGCGATCACCAAATCCGCCGAGCCAGGCATCGGCGCTGTCGGCCAGGCCATCGAGGTGCAACGCGCCGCTGAGCAACACCCACACCGTCAACAGTAATGCGCTATGCAACAACAACGGCGCGCCGGCCAGCGCCAGATTCAGCGCCCAGAGAATCACGCCGAACAGCAAGCCAACCAGCGGATAAAACAGCAGCGAACGCCCTAACTGTTCCGGCTCAGGCATGCCCGGCAAACGAACCGGCAAACTGCTGAGAAATTGCAGAGCGATCCACAGCGGCAACATGTCAGTGACCTTCCTTGAGCGAACCGTCGGCCGCGACCGTCAGCGCAAACAACGCACCGTGAGCGACCTCGACATTGAGCAGTTGTTCACGCGGCAACCCCCGCGCCTGCGCCAGCAACAAACGCATCACACCGCCATGACTGACCAGTAAAACCCGTTCGCCAGCATAGGTGCTGTGTAGCCGCGCAACAGCGCTCAGGACGCGCGAGGAAAAATCACTGACTGGCTCACCCTGCGGCGGAGTAAACGAATACGGGTCAGCCCAGAACAACCCCAAGGCCTCGGCATCCGTCTCCATCAACGCCGCCGCGCTCTGCCCTTCCCACGCGCCGAAGTGCAGCTCTTGCAGATACTTGTCCAGATGCACTGACAGGTTCAGTTGCTCACCCAGCTCTGCGGCAAACCGCGCGCAACGTTGCAACGGCGAACTGACGATCCGATCCCACGGCCCGCCCTCGACCACGGCTGCACGCATTTGCATCCAGCCCTTTTCGGTCAGCGCATCGTCGAGGCTGCCGCGCAAACCACCGCCGAGCTCAGTCTCACCGTGACGCAGCAGATCCAGGCGCAAGGTCATGCCGGGCGATCCGCTACCGCTGCTTCGGCGAACGTCGCCATCTGCCCGTGCAGGTCGCAGGCCAGACGCAACAGCGGCACCGCCAACGCCGCGCCGCTGCCCTCGCCCAGACGCAGACCGAGTTCCAGCAATGGCTCGGCCTGCAGGGTTTCCAGCACATGGCGATGCCCCGGCTCGGCACCACGGTGACCGAACAACAGCCACTCGCGACAGGCCGGATTCAAACGCACCGCGACCAGCGCGGCGACGGTGCAGATAAAGCCGTCGACCAACACCGCAATACCTGCTTGAGCCGCCGCCAGATAGGCACCGACCAGCGCGGCGATTTCAAAACCACCCAGATTGAACAGGGTCTGCAAGACATCGCCACGCTGTGCGGCATGCAACGCCAGCGCGCGCTCGATCACTTGCGCTTTATGACTGACGCCTTCGGCATTCAACCCGGTGCCGGGACCGGTCAGGTGTACCACCGGGCAGTCGAGCAAGGCGCAGGCCAAGGCACTCGCTGCCGTGGTGTTGCCAATGCCCATTTCGCCGCCGATGAACAACTGCGCGCCCGCCGCTTTCGCTCGCAGCAGACTGTCGCGACCGGCCTGCAACGCCAGTTCGCCCTGAGCCTGGGTCATTGCCGCACCCTGAGCGAAATTCGCCGTGCCCGCGCCGATGTTCAAGTGGCGCACACCCGGCAGGTTCAGCGCGGGATTCACCGTGCCCAGATCGACCACTTCCAACTGCGCGCCGAGCTGACGCGCCAGCACGCTGATCGCCGCGCCACCGCTGACGAAGTTGAGCAGCATCTGCCCGGTGACTTCCTGCGGGAACGCCGAAACGCCTTCCGCGACCACGCCGTGATCGCCGGCAAAAATCGCGATCCAGACCTCTTTCAGTGTCGGTTTGACCTGGCCTTGCAGACCGGCCAGTTGCACCGCGACCGATTCCAGTCGACCGAGCGAACCGGCCGGTTTGGTCAATTGCTGCTGCCGTGCCGTCGCTTGTTCAACGACGTTGAGATCGACCGGTTTGCACGGATTCAGCCACCAGGTTTGGGTCATAACGCAGGTCCTTTCAAAGTCAGGGGCAGGCCGGCGACCGTCAGGACAACACGCTGACAGCGCTCAGCCAGAGCTTGATGCAGCCAACCGGCTTCATCGACGTAGCGGCGAGTCAATTCGCCCAGCGGCACGACACCCATTCCGGTCTCGTTGCTGACAAAAATGATTTCTCCTGGCAGCGAGGCCAGACATTCGAGCAGGGCTTCACGCTCGGCGGCGAGACGCTCGGCATCGTCGAGCATCAGCAGATTGGTCAGCCACAGGGTCAGGCAATCGACCAGCAGGCAACGCTCGGCGCTGGCGCTTTCGCGCAGGACGCGGGCCAGTTCGAGAGGTTCTTCGATAAGCGCCCAATCGGCCGGGCGACGCGCGCGATGATGGGCAACGCGATCGCTCATCTCGCCATCGAGCGGCTGGCTGGTGGCGATGTAGGTGACCGAGAGGTTGCTGTCGCTGGCGAGTTTTTCGGCCAGACGACTTTTGCCGGAGCGGGCGCCGCCGAGGATCAGTTGGAGCATGGGTTCATCCAGGAAAATTCAAGTGAGACAACCGCCGCTTTCGCGAGCAGGCTCGCTCCCACAGGGTTATTAGTTGTACTCAAAATGTATGGCTAACCGCATTCACTGTGGGAGCGAGCCTGCTCGCGAAGAGGCCAGCACAAGCACCTTAAATCCCACAGAGCTGACGCAACAAGCCGGTATCCAGATGCTTCTCCACCAGATCCGCCAAACGCTCGATATCGCGCTCGCGCAAGCCGTGGTAATCCACCGCCTGCACATCGCTCAACCCGGCCCAGCGCAACAACGCTGCACTCGCCGCCGGCGATTCGAACAGGCCATGCAGATAGGTGCCGAATACCTGCTCATCAACACTCTGTGCACCGTCGCAACGGCCATCATCCAGATGCACCGCAGCGTTTTCCAACGCCGGTCCGCTGGTCACGCCCGCATGAATTTCATAGCCGCTGACGTCGGCATCTTCCAGCGCCAGCCGCCCCCGCACATTGCGCAATTGCTTCTCGGCTTCAAGCGTCGTTTCAAAGGCCAGCAAGCCCAAACCAGCACTCGAACCGGGAGCGCCTTCGAGGCCGAGCGGGTCGTGCACCTGTTCACCGAGCATCTGCAGACCACCGCAAATCCCCAGCACTTTGCCGCCGTAACGCAAATGCCGGGCGATCGCAGTGTCCCAGCCGTTGGCGCGCAGATACGCCAGATCGCTGCGCACGCTTTTCGAGCCCGGCAGAATGATCAGATCAGCGGGAGGGATCGCCTGCCCCGGCCCGACAAATTGCAGGTCGACCTGCGGATGCAGGCGCAGCGGATCAAAATCGGTGTGGTTGCTGATGCGTGGCAGTACAGGCACCAGCACTTTCAGAACCTGCTCAGCCTTGTCAGTCTGGCGCTGGTCGATGCCGTCCTCGGCCTCCAGATGCAGATCCATCACGTACGGCAGCACGCCCACCACCGGTTTGCCGGTGCGCTGTTCCAGCCAGTCGAGGCCCGGTTGCAGCAAGGCGATGTCGCCGCGAAAACGGTTGATGATGAAACCTTTGACCCGCGCCTGTTCGCTCGGCGAAAGCAGTTCCAGCGTGCCGACCAGATGGGCAAAAACCCCGCCGCGATTGATATCGGCAATCAGCAGCACCGGACAATCCACCGCTTCGGCAAAACCCATGTTGGCGATGTCGCCGGCACGCAGATTGATCTCCGCCGGCGAGCCAGCACCTTCGACCATCACCAATGGATACGCGGCGCTGAGTCGCTCATGAGAAGCCAGAACAGCTTGCATGGCGATGGCTTTGTAGTCGTGATACGCCACGGCATTCATCGACGTCACCGCGCGACCATGAATGATCACTTGGGCGCCGGTGTCGCTGTTCGGTTTGAGCAGAACAGGGTTCATGTCGGTGTGCGGCTCAAGAAACGCCGCTTGCGCCTGCACGGCTTGCGCTCGGCCAATCTCGCCACCGTCGGCTGTCACCGCGCTGTTGAGCGCCATGTTCTGCGGCTTGAACGGCACGACCGCCACACCCTGACGTGTTGCCCAGCGGCACAGCGCCGTGACCAGTGTGCTTTTGCCGGCATCGGAAGTGGTGCCTTGCACCATCAGGGTGGTCATGGGTTGTCCTTGGTGAAAGCGATTAAAGCCTGTTCCAGACGCGCCTCTTCAGCCGCATCAGCCGGCAAGCCGAAGCGCAGGCTGCTGTTGTGCGTGAAGATGCGCAGGAGAATGCCGCGTCGGGCCATGAATTCGTGCAGCGCTGGCGCCTTATCAGTGACCAGCCACTGAAACAACGCGCAGCCGCCCTGCGGTTTGAAGCCGTAGCGTTCAAGCAGTGCGGCCAGCCGTTCGCTCGCTTCTTCGCTGCGAATCCGCTGGCGTGTGTGGCCTTCAATGTCTTGCAGACACGCTTGCCCGAGCACCCGTGTCGGCCCGCTCACCACCCATGGCCCGACCTGTTCGGCGAGCAACCTGAGCAACTTGCGCTCGGCCAGGACAAACCCCAAACGCACACCGGCGAGGCCAAAAAACTTGCCGAATGAACGCAGCACAATCAGCCCGACCTGATGCGCGTGAGCCGCCAGGCTCAGGTGCGGCGTGTTGTCCATGAACGCTTCATCGACCACCAGCCAGCCACCGCGCTGCGCCAGTCGCGCATGCCAGTCGAGCAGCCGTGCCGGTGTTAGGCTCAGGCCGGTCGGATTGTTCGGATTGACCACGACCAGCACGTCGAGGTTATCGAGAAAGAACTCGACTTCCTGCTCCAGCACTTCGCGCACGATGTAGCCACTGCGGCGCCAGGCCTCGGCATGCTCGGCATAGCACGGCGATAAAACGCCAACCTTGCCAGCGCGACGCAAACGCGGCAGCAACTGAATGGCCATCTGCGAACCGGCCACCGGCAGCACTTGCGTGGCACCGTAGTAATCGCACGCCGCCTGCTCCAGACCGTCATCGGTTTCCGGCAGGCGCGCCCAGGCGCGCAGCGGGATGTCCGGGATCGGGAACGGCCACGGCGCAAGACCGCTGGACAGGTCGAGCCAGTCCGCCTCGGCGATGCCGTAATCGTGCGCCGCCTTGCGCAGCCGGCCACCGTGCTCAAGCATAGAATTCAGCCCCAACGCAAAGAATCAGCAGCCATAACCATACGCCGCGCTGGACCAATTGCCAGCCACGGTCGATGGAGTCGGCATCGGCCGGTTGCCCTTCGCCGAGTTGCGGACGCTCATGCAGTTCACCGTGATAAATCGCCGGCCCACCCAATTCCACGCCCAGCGCACCAGCGCCAGCCGCCATCACGGGACCTGCGTTAGGGCTATCCCACTTCGGTGCCTGTGTGCGCCAGCACTTAAGCGCGAGTCGGGTTTTGCCCAATAGCGCGTAGGTCAACGCCACCAGACGCGCAGGAATGTAGTTCAACACGTCGTCGATTTTTGCCGCTGCCCAACCGAAACGCTCGAAGCGTTCGTTGCGATAGCCCCACATCGCATCGAGCGTGTTGCTCAAGCGATAGAGCACCACGCCCGGGGCTCCGGCGACGACAAACCAGAACAGCGCGGCAAACACCGCGTCACTGCCGTTTTCCAACACTGACTCAGTGGCAGCGCGAGCGACAGCAGTGCTGTCGAGTTCATCGGTCTGACGACTGACCAGATAGCCGACTCGCTTGCGCGCCTCATCCAGATCATCCGCGCGCAAGGCTGCGGCTACCGGCGCGACATGCTCGCCGAGGCTGCGCATGCCGAGGGCGCAATACAACGCCAGAATCTCGACGACCCAACCCACATACGGCGCCCAGGAAAACGCCGTGGCGAGCAAGGTCAGCGGCACCACCGCGATCACCCACGCGGTGACGCCATGGCTGCGCCAGCCCCGCCCACCGGCGTTGAAACGTTGCTCGATGCGCCCGGCAAAATTGCCGAACGCCACCAGCGGATGCCAGCGTTTCGGTTCACCCAGCAGCGCATCCAGCGCGACCGCGGCGACACTCAACAACGCCACACTCATTGACTCACTCCCCAATAATTCTCAAACAGCAACTCATTGAGCGGACGCGCCTGCGCCCACCCTTCGAGTACCAGCATCGGCGCCGGATAGAATTCCTTGACCGGGCCCAGACATAAAACGGCCAGAGGCTTGGCACCTTCGGGCAACTTCAGCAAATCCGCCAACGCCTGCGGCTCGAACAGCGAGACCCAGCCCATGCCCAAGCCTTCGGCACGCGAGGCCAGCCACAGATTCTGGATCGCGCAGGACAGCGAGGCCATGTCCATTTCCGGCAGCGTGCGGCGCCCGAAGATGTGCTTTTCGCGATCATCCATCAGCGCCGCAACCAGCACTTCGGCGCAGTCACTGATGCCTTCGACCTTGAGTTTCATGAACTCGTCACTGCGCTCGCCGAGGGCTTCAGCGGTGCGGATGCGTTCCTCTTCCACAAGATTCTGGATCTCGCCGCGCAGGCTACTGTCGCTGATGCGGATGAAGCGCCAGGGCTGCATCAGGCCAACGCTTGGAGCCTGGTGGGCGGCTTCCAGAAGTCGGCGCAACAACTCCGGTTCGACGCTGCCACCGGTGAAGTGGCGCATGTCGCGGCGTTCGGCGATGGCTTTATAGACGGCTTGGCGCTCGGCTTCGGAGAATGCGTTGTCGGTCATGGCCCTTTCGCGAGCAGGCTCGCTCCCACAGGGGATTGCATTTCGTCAGGCACGACATCGCCCACTGCAGGAGCGAGCCTGCTCGCGATAGCGTCCTCAAGGGACGGTGCAAACAATGCTGCGATAGCCACAGGATTCGACGGAAAATAGAAGTGCACGTAAGAAGCCGTCATCCGCCCTTCCCGATAAACCGCCTCGGCACCACGCCCACCATTCGGACTCAAGCCACGCGCAATCGGCGTCAGTTCGGTAGTCGTCAACGAATGATGATAAGTGTGCCCACGCAACGAACCTTCCGGCAGATCCACCGCTTGCAGCGCCAGTGCCGCCAGACGCTTTTGCATCACCGCGTCGCCCTTGAGCAGTCCGACCAATTCGGTACGAGTGCCTTCAACGTCCGTCAAAGAGTCGAGCAGATACAACATGCCGCCACACTCAGCGAGCAACGGTTTACCCGCTGCATGATGCGCGCGAATCGCCTCAAGCATCGCGGTGTTCTGCGACAACGCAACATGGTGCAATTCCGGGTAACCGCCGGGCAGATACAGACTGTCTGCCTCAGGCAATTGCGTATCGCGAATCGGTGAGAAGAAGCTCAACTGAGCACCCATCGCGCGCAGCAGATCCAGACTC
This sequence comes from Pseudomonas sp. MYb2, assembly GCF_002979955.1. Lineage (NCBI taxonomy): Bacteria > Pseudomonadati > Pseudomonadota > Gammaproteobacteria > Pseudomonadales > Pseudomonadaceae > Pseudomonas > Pseudomonas sp. MYb2. The sequence continues at coordinate 38,104 of NZ_PCQC01000026.1, read as the reverse complement.
GCGCCGTAGGTGAAGGCAAACGCCTCATCACGCGCAACGGCAATGCGCACATCCTTCAGCAGCGGCTCGACAGCGATAACATCCGGTGCGGCAAATTCTACGGCCGGTGGCAGCGCTACCTCGCAACTACTGGCCAGTGCCTCGGCAGCGGCGTCGAGACGCACATCAAGGTCATTCAACTCGCTGGCCTGAACCAGACCGAGGTGACGACTCGGCAATTCGATGCCAGTCTCGCGCGACAACGCACCGTACCAACGCAGACCTTCGGTGAGGCTGCCTTCGAGCAATTGCGCATGGCGCAAGGTTCCGACACGATTGGCCAACACACCGGCAAACGGCAGATCCGGCTGATACTTCGCCAAACCTAGCGCCAACGCACCAAAGGTCTGCGCCATCGCCGTGCCGTCGATCACCCCGAGCACCGGCACACCGAAATGCCGCGCCAGATCGGCACTCGACGGCGTGCCGTCGAACAGGCCCATCACGCCTTCGATCAGAATCAGATCCGCCTCGGCAGCGGCTTCCCACAACAGACGACGACTTTCCTGCTCGCCGACCATCCACATGTCCAGTTGATACACCGGCGCACCGCTGGCGCGCTCGAGAATCATCGGGTCAAGAAAGTCCGGGCCGCATTTGAACACGCGCACTTTGCGCCCCTGATTGCGATGCAAACGGGCGAGCGCAGCGGTGACGGTGGTCTTGCCCTGACCGGAGGCCGGCGCGGCAATGAGGACCGCCGGGCAGTGACGTGGCTGATTCAAAGTTCGACGCCTTTCTGCGCTTTGATGCCGGCCTGGAAGGCATGTTTGAGCATGCCCATTTCGGTGACCGTGTCACCCATTTCGATCATTTCCGGCTTGGCCGCGCGACCGGTGACGATCACGTGCTGCATCGGCGGACGCGCCTGCAGATCGCTGAGCACCTGATCGAGATCGAGGTAGCCGTGCTTGAGGGCGATGTTCAACTCGTCGAGCACCACCAGACCGATCGACGGATCGCGCAGCAGCTCGCGGGAGACGGCCCACGCGGCTTCGGCGGCAGAGATGTCACGTTGGCGGTCCTGGGTTTCCCAGGTGAAGCCCTCGCCCATCACGTGGAAGCGCACTTGCTCGGGGAAGCGGCGGAAGAACAATTCTTCACCGGTGCTGTTGCGGCCCTTGATGAACTGCACCACGCCGCACTGCATGCCGTGACCCATGGCGCGGGCGAGCATGCCGAACGCCGAGCTGCTTTTGCCTTTGCCGTTGCCGGTCAGCACCAGTACCAGACCGCACTCGTCGGGCGAGTTGGCGATGCGTTCGTCGATCACGGCTTTTTTGCGCTGCATACGCGCCAGATGGCGTTCGTCGCGCTCGGGGGAATCAGTCATGGGGGAGCTCTCCGTTGGGGCTGGATAACGGCGGGCAGGCACAAGAATAGACGGCAAAAAGCCTGGCATCGCCCACCGTGATGCCGCTGGATGGATCAGGCCGGTCTCCGGGCTCATGAGCGGCGCTTGGCCTGGCTGCGCGCCTTCCCGCTTGTTTCGAAGCAGTGGCTCAAGGCGCAGCTTTTACTCATTTACCGTTGCGGGGGCAGCGCCGGGATCGTGATCGTTCTTCGCTTGAAGACAACCCTCACCGGCTTCCCTGTTTCACTCTGTCGACCGCAGTCACAGAGCACCTGAAACAAGCCGCGAAGGTTAGAGGGTTGGGGGTGGAGCGTCAATTAAAGAGGGGGCCAGCGGGCGAATAACTGCCGCCGATCAATTATCTGGCGCCAATCTTGTGCCACACTGATACAAATGATATCAAAGAGCCATGCTTTTCTCGAAAAAGCCACCACAACAATAAGGATGATGACGATGCAAGGCATGATCATCAGCAACCCGCGCCTGGAATTCATGCGCCCGGTGCTTGAACGCTGGTTTGACTGTATCGACCGTTACAACGCCGTACGCGGCGACAGCGACACGCCTTACTGGCACGACGAGAAAGCCAATCTCGGCTTGCTGACCGCAGCAGCCTGGATGGCCGAATTGGTCACTCTCAACGACACTGCCACGCGCAAACAGAATGAAGAAGGCGAGCGCAATGCCCGCGCCGACCTGTTCCTCGCCGGCGCCGAAGATCGGGCGTATATCCAGGCCACGCAGCGCTGGCCACGGGTGAATAATCTCAACCTGACCCAAGCTTTGCTGGACATCACCAGCGACGCCAAACGCATCAGTTTCGCCAGCGATCTGAAACTCGGCTGCCTGTTTGTCGCGCCGCAAAAAGCCCAGCACAGCGCCAGCCCTGAAGAGCTGCAAGACATAGTCGACGACCTGCAAAAGGAGCACACCTGCGCGGTCGCCTGGTATTTCCCCTACGCCTACCGCAAGTTGCGCAGCGAGGCTGGCAACTATCATCCGGGCATCGCCGTGCTGTTCAAGGAAGCCCGCGGCTGAGCAGTTGAACCATCGGGCTTGCGCCCTCCTCTATGATTAGGAATGCATTCATAGGGAAGATCAGCAATGCGCAAGCCCCAGCTCGTTTTCGTCATCGCTTTCGCCGGAGGGCTCGCCGCCTGCGGTGAGAGCTCCAGCCTGCAAGTCTCCGACGGCACCGGCCCGTCACCGAAGCTGCCCGAACCGAACAAGACCCTGATCCCGACGGTGAACATCGCCCCGGCGATTGGCTGGCCCGAAGGTGCCAAACCGACGGCAGCGGCGGGTACGCAAGTCGCGGCCTTCGCAGAAGGTCTCGACCACCCGCGCTGGCTCTATGTGCTGCCCAATGGTGATGTACTGGTGGCGGAAACCAATGCTCCACCAAAACCCGACGACAGCAAAGGTATCAGGGGCTGGGTCATGAAGACCGTGATGGGCAAGGCTGGCGCCGGCGTGCCGAGCCCGAACCGCATCACCTTGCTGCGAGATGCCGACCACGATGGCGTGGCCGAAACCCGCACGGTGTTTCTGCAAAACCTCAACTCGCCTTTCGGCATGACGCTGGTCGGCAATGACTTGTACGTCGCCGACACCGATCGTCTGCTGCGCTTCCATTACGAACCCGGCGCGACCGAGATCAAGACGCAACCGATCAAGGTCGTCGATCTGCCCGGCGGTACGCTGAACCATCACTGGACCAAAAACGTTATCGCCCGCAAGGACGGCAGCAAGCTGTACGTGACAGTCGGCTCGAACAGCAACGTCGGCGAAAACGGTCTGGATAAAGAAGAAGGTCGTGCAGCGATTTGGGAAGTGGATCGGGCAACCGGCAATCACCGGATCTTTGCTTCCGGTATTCGCAACCCGAACGGCCTGGCGTGGGAGCCTGCCAGCGGTGCGTTGTGGACGGCGGTCAACGAGCGTGACGAGATCGGTAGCGACCTGGTGCCGGACTACATCACTTCGGTAAAGGACGGTGGTTTTTATGGCTGGCCGTTCAGTTATTACGGGCAGCACGTCGATGTGCGCGTCGAGCCGCAAAATCTCGACCTGGTGGCCAAGGCCATCGCTCCGGATTATGCCGTCGGCCCGCATACCGCTTCTCTCGGTCTGACGTTCGCCGAAGGCAACACCTTGCCGGCGCAGTTCAAGGAAGGCGCCTTTATCGGCCAGCACGGCTCATGGAATCGCAAACCGCACAGTGGCTACAAAGTGATCTTCGTGCCGTTTACCGGCGGCAAGCCGAGCGGCAAACCGGTGGATGTGCTGACCGGTTTCCTCGACAAGGACGAGAATGCTTTGGGTCGACCGGTGGGTGTGGTGATTGATCAGCAGGGTGGTCTGCTGGTGGCGGATGATGTCGGCAACAAGGTGTGGCGAGTGTCGGCCAGCAAATAATTTTCGCCATGCACAAGCAACTGTAGGAGTGAGCCTGCTCGCGATGGCGGTCGATCAATTCAACATTGATGTTGAATGTGGCACCGTCATCGCGAGCAGGCTCACTCCTACAGGGGATTGTGTGTGTGTGGCTGGATTACGGGTTATGCGCCAGATGCTCCGGCTGCAACACCCGCTTGGCGCTCAGATACGCCTTCTGCCAATACGCCTTCGACAGGCTGTCCAGCTTCACCGTGCCGCCCGTGGCCGGCGCATGCACAAAGCGCCCTTCTCCGACGTAGATCCCCGCATGACTGACCTGCGAGCCGCCATTGGTAGCGAAGAAGATCAGATCGCCAGTCTGCAAGCCTTCCTTGCCGACATTCGGCGCCTGCATGACGATCAGCTCACGCGTCGAACGCGGCAAAGAGATGCCCGCCGCATCACGGTAGACAAAACCGATCAGCCCGCTGCAATCAAACCCTGAATCCGGCGTGTTGCCGCCCCAGCGATAAGGCGTGCCCACCAACCCGAGCGCGCGAAACAGCACGTCCTCAGCAGCCGGCGAGAAAGCCTGGGAAGGGCCGAACACGACCGGCGCGCGAACCACCGGCGCAGGCGGCGGAGTACGGCTGGCGCAAGCGCTGAGCAGCGCTGCGAAGAACATCAATGCGAGGCGGGCCGACATGGTCATAAGCAGAACATCCTGATCTGGCTGCGGCTTTCTCTGCCGGATGGACAGAAAACAAAACCGCCTGCGGAGCACGCAGGCGGTTTGCCATCAAACTAGTTTCAGGATTCTAGCGGCTATACGACAAACTTCAAGTAAGACTTTAACTTCACCTTGTAAAGCATAGGTCTACTCCGTTGCCGGGAGCCTGATTGTCGCCGCGAATGCAGCGACATCGAGGGAATTACTTGCGAGCGGTGACCACGGTCGGGGCCATGGCGAGTGCACGCTTGGCTTCGATGAAGGTCTTGCTCCAGTAGCTGTCACCCAGGCTGTCGATGCGAACACCGCCGCTGCGACGACTGCTGGAATGAATGAACTGATTGTCGCCCAGGTAGATACCGGCGTGACTGACACGACCGCGACGACCGTTGGTGGCGAAGAACAGCAGGTCGCCCGGCTCGAGGTTGCTACGCGAAACCAGCGGCGCATCCACGTTGATCATTTCGCGAGTCGAGCGTGGCAGGTTCATGCCGGCTTCTTCGCGGAACAGATAACCGATGAAACCGCTGCAGTCGAAACCGGCTTCAGAGGTACCGCCGAAACGGTAACGGGTACCGATCAGGGACATGCCGCGTTCGAGGATGCTATCGGCCAGAACAGGAAGCTGATAAGGCTTGCTGCCGTTGAATTCGTTGAGTTCTTTTTCGGTGTCCAGCTCTTCCTGATAAATAACGGAAGACTGGGCCGTGGCGGAATTTTTAACCTGTTGAGACTGCTCTTGAACTGGAGAATGAGCAGCGCAACCAAACAACAGGGTGACGAGTGCGAGAGGCACGAGGGGTGCGAAGCGCTTTAGCATGGGCACGACCGTGGCTGATAGTTGTAAAGAAGCCGAGACTATGCCCGCTATCAGCCTCATTTGCAAATTCAATCGATCTTTTTGTGACTTCCCGGTTTCTCGTTTACATCTAAGCGCTTAAGCCCATTTGAGTCGATACGCGGCCTGCACAACCTGCAGGAAAGCGGATTTTCTGGCGCCTGAAATATGCCGAAATGCGCTGAAAGCCGCGCCGTTACCAGCCTAGCGTTTCCTTGAGGAAGGGAATGGTCAGCTTGCGCTGTGCCTGCAAAGACGCCTGATCGAGTTGTTCAAGCAGGTCGAACAACGCGCTCATGCTGCGAGTGCCGCGGGTCAAAATAAAATGCCCGACTTCATCGGTCAGGTGCAGACCGCGGCGCGATGCACGCAGTTGCAAGGCACGTAATTTGTCTTCATCGGAGAGTGGGCGCATCTGGAAAATCAGCGCCATGGTCAGGCGGGATTTCAAGTCGGCCAGTTTGACCGGCAGCTCACGCGGCGACGTGGCAGCGGCAATCAGCAGGCGCCGACCGCTGTCACGCAGACGGTTGAACAGATGAAACATCGCCTCTTCCCAGTCAGCCTTGCCAGCAATCACCTGCAAATCATCCAGGCAAACCAGTTCGTACTGTTCAAGGTTGTCGAGGATTTCAACACCGCGATCCATCAACTCGGCCAATGGCAGGTAAACCGCCGGCTCGCCCATCTGCTCGAAGCGCAAGCAAGCCGCCTGCAACAGATGCGTGCGCCCTACGCCGTGCTTGCCCCACAGGTAGATCAGGCTTTCGGTCCAGCCGGCGTCGGCTTCGCATAGGCGCTCGACATAGCCGAGTGCAGCGGCATTGGCGCCTGGGTAGTAGTTGATGAAGGTGGCGTCGTCACGCAGACGCACACCTAGGGGCAGCTGAATCGGTTTCATGCTGACTGAACAGTTCTCAAGGAACCGTTAGTGGCCTCTGTGTAAAGTTTGCGAAGTTTATACCCGTGAAGCTGAGCGCACAATGCGACAGAGTCCAAGCAAAATCAAAGGTTTGCGTTAACACACTGGTTTTATGACAGTTTCTTTGGCGCCCGCACCTGCAGGACACGGGCCAACCCGGCTTCCGCCGGGCTGTCCGCCCCGATTACAACTCCGGCTCGTCCACACCACTATAAATGTCGGAATCCTTGTACAAATCGTGAACGTGGCGCACCAGTACCATGATCACCGCAGCCACCGGCAACGCCAGCAACACACCGGTAAACCCGAACAGCTCACCACCCGCCAGAATCGCAAAGATCACCGCCACCGGATGCAGACCGATCCGGTCGCCCACCAGCAATGGCGTCAGCACCATGCCTTCCAAGGCCTGACCGACCATGAATACCGCGACGATCCCGAACATCGGATAAAGATCGCCACCGAACTGGAACAGACCGGCAATCAACGCCGCGCCAATGCCGATCACAAAGCCCATGTACGGCACGATCGCCGCCAGCCCCGCGATCAAGCCGATCAACAGACCGAGTTCGAGACCGACGATCATCAGGCCTGCTGCGTAGATCACCCCAAGTGCGACCATCACCAGCAACTGACCACGAACGAATGCACCCAGCACCTCATGGCATTCGCCGGCCAGCGATACGATGGTTGCCTCACGATCACGCGGCAGCAGGCTGCGGATCTTGGCCATCATCACGTCCCAGTCGCGCAGCAAGTAGAAACTCACCACCGGGATCAGCACCAGATTGGCCAGCCAGCCGATCAACGCCAGACTGGATGCCGTTGCTTGACTCAGCACCACGCTGACAATGTCGGTGGTCTGGCCCATGTGCTCACTGATTGCCGCTTTGACCTTGTCGAACTTCCAGAACCCGTCCGAAAGGCCCAGCTTCGCCTGTGCCCACGGCAACGCGGTGTGCTGCAGCCAGTCGAGCATTTGCGGTGCCAGTTCGTACAAACGCAGCAACTGTTTGGCGAGCATCGGCACCAGCACCAACAGCAGTGCCGTGACGATCAGGGTGAACAAGGCAAACACCGCGATCACGCCCCAGGTTCGCGACAGCCCGAGTTTTTCCAGACGATCAACCAGCGGATCGAACAGATAAGCCAGCAGCAGCGCCACCAGAAACGGCGTGAGGATCGGGTGCAGCAACCATACAAACGCGCAAAGCAGGACTACCCCACCGAGCCAGAACCAACGCCGCGTATCGGCCATGTACCACTCCTGTTGCTTCTATATAAGGAAAGACTTACCAGCGAAACCGCAACGACGGCGCCGCCGGTGTCGGGGCCGGAGCCGCGACCGGTGCTGCACCTGCAACAGCAGGCTGTGGCGCTGAAACCTGCGCCGCAGCTTCCGCCGGCAACTCCTGCAACTTGGCCAGCGACAACTGCGCGCGCATCTGATCGGCGCTGCCATTGACCCGATAAACGATGCGATCGCCATCAACACTTTGCAGACGCACGCCAAACGGCTCGAGTAACCGCAACAGTGCGGCGTAGTGTTCAAGATTCATGCCCTGCACTTCCAGGGTCTGCTGACCTGAAGCACCGGGCCTGGCAACAAAACGCGGGGCCAGCCGCTCGGCAACCGCGAGCATGACCGCATCAGCCACCGCCGCCTGATCCGCGCCCTGCACGCTGCCCGCTTCTTTCTGGTCGCCCAGCCACAAATGCCACTTGGCCTGCCACTGCCCGCCTTCTTCACGAGCGTGCACCGCGAGCAAGGCATCGGCGTTGTAACGCTCGGACGCGCCGCGCAATGGAGCTGGATCCGTACCCTCAAGCGCCGGCGCAGTGGCAACCAACTGCTCACTCAGGTCCGCCAGCGGCAAACGCAATGGCAATCCGCGATGTTGCGCAGCGCGACGCAAAGGCGCGGCAGCGGCTTGACCGTCGCCGACCAGACTCGATCCTTCAGCCGAATCATTCAGCCACCAACTCAGAATCGACGGCCGACTGGCACCCCACATCGACAACCCGGCACGACGCAACGCCTGCTCGGTCGACGACGGATCGAAATCGACCTTCAACACTTCCGGCGGCCCGGCATCAAAACCGAACTGGCTGATGATCTGCTGCGGATCCTTGCGAATCGCCGCCAGCCCCGGGTTTTGCGCAGCTTTCGGATCGCCGGTCAGACGCAACACCAGCGTGTCGAGCGCCGCCTGCGTGGCGCGATCACGCTCCTCCGGGGCCTGGCCGTTGACCGGCTCACGCACTTGATAGAGGCCTTTGAGATTTTCGGCGTGACTCGCCAGGCTGAGCAGAGACAAACAACCCACAAACAACAATTTACAAAAACGCATGGAGAATTCCCGTCGACAAGAGCGGCTGGAACAGGCCGCGTGAACCGGTTGAGCAAGGCTGTGACAATCTGCCAGCACCAAACATTCACCCGGCGACAATAAGTTTTTGCACAGTGATAACGATAGACGGTTAATTGCCACACCTTATACAGGCACCCGCAGGCCTTAATTGCAAAAAATTTCCCGAGATATGGCCCTGCCCGTCGGTGCGAGGATGGCCGCTGCCCCTCAAGCCTGATAAAATCGCGCGCCTTCGCAGACCGGCAACAGCCGAGACCCTCGAAACTCGCGTGAGGCATTCGCCCCCTCGATTTCGATGTTCCCGCTGAACTCGGTCGTTACCCCTGAATCCCCTCCCCTAAAGGCCTGGATCATGAGCAAGCAACCCTCCCTGAGCTACAAGGACGCCGGTGTAGACATCGACGCCGGTGAAGCATTGGTCGAACGCATCAAGAGCGTCGCCAAGCGCACTGCGCGCCCGGAAGTCATGGGCGGCCTGGGCGGTTTCGGCGCCCTCTGCGAAATCCCGGCCGGCTACAAGCAGCCAGTACTGGTTTCCGGCACCGATGGCGTCGGCACCAAGCTGCGTTTGGCGCTGAACCTGAACAAGCACGACAGCATCGGCATCGACCTGGTTGCCATGTGCGTGAACGACCTCGTCGTTTGCGGCGCTGAGCCACTGTTCTTCCTCGACTACTACGCCACCGGCAAGCTGAATGTCGAGACCGCGACTCAGGTCGTAACCGGCATCGGCGCTGGCTGCGAACTGTCGGGTTGCTCGCTGGTCGGCGGCGAAACCGCTGAAATGCCTGGCATGTACGAAGGCGAAGACTACGACCTGGCCGGTTTCTGCGTTGGCGTCGTGGAAAAAGCGGAAATCATCGACGGCTCGAAAGTCGCCACCGGTGACGCGCTGATCGCTCTGCCATCGTCCGGCCCGCACTCCAACGGCTACTCGCTGATCCGCAAGATCATCGAAGTGTCCGGCGCCGACATCGAAAACATCCAGCTCGACGGCAAACCGCTGACCGACCTGCTGATGGCCCCGACCCGCATCTACGTGAAGCCGCTGCTCAAGCTGATCAAAGACACCGGCGCGGTCAAAGCCATGGCCCACATCACCGGTGGTGGCCTGCTCGACAACATCCCGCGCGTTCTGCCAAAAGGCGCTCAGGCTGTTGTTGACGTAGCCAGCTGGACTCGCCCGGCCGTTTTCGACTGGCTGCAAGAGAAAGGCAACGTTGACGAAACCGAGATGCACCGCGTGCTGAACTGCGGCGTCGGCATGGTCATCTGCGTGGCTCAGGAACACGTTGAAGTGGCGCTGAACACCCTGCGTGACGCTGGCGAACAGCCGTGGGTCATCGGCCAGATCGCTGCTGCCACCGAAGGCGCTGCCCAGGTTGATCTGCAGAACCTTAAGGCTCATTAATGTCCGCAACCTGTGATGTCGTGGTGCTGTTGTCCGGCACCGGCAGTAACTTGCAGGCTCTGATCGACAGCACGCGGACCGGCGACAGCCCGGTCCGCGTCGCTGCAGTGATTTCCAATCGCGCCGACGCTTACGGCCTGCAACGCGCCAGTGACGCGGGTATCGCTACCCGCTCGCTGGATCACAAGGCATTTGAAGGCCGCGAGGCCTTCGATGCTGCTCTGATCGAACTGATCGACGAATTCCAACCCAAACTCGTGGTGCTGGCTGGTTTCATGCGCATTCTCAGCGCTGATTTCGTTCGCCATTACCAAGGGCGCCTGCTTAACATCCACCCGTCGCTGTTGCCCAAATACAAAGGGTTACACACTCATCAGCGCGCGTTGGAAGCCGGCGACACGGAGCATGGCTGCTCCGTGCACTTCGTCACCGAGGAACTCGACGGCGGACCACTGGTCGTACAGGCAGTATTACCGGTAGAGTTGCACGACACGCCGCAGAGTCTCGCGCAGCGAGTCCACGCTCAGGAACACGTGATCTATCCGATGGCGGTACGCTGGTTTGCCGAGGGCAGACTGACACTCGGTGAACACGGTGCTTTACTGGATGGCCAGTTACTCGCGGCCAGCGGCCACTTGATTCGACACTAGGAGATTTTATGCGTCGCGCCCTGCTCTTCGCTTGTGCTCTGCTCGCCCTGCCCTTCGCGCAGGCAGCGGACCTTCAACCGTTCTCCGCCAGCTACACCGCCGACTGGAAGCAGTTGCCCATGAGCGGCACTGCCGAGCGCAGCCTGGTCAAGGAAGCCAACGGCGTCTGGAAGCTCAGCTTCAAGGCCTCGATGATGATCGCCAGCCTGAGTGAAGAAAGCACCCTGACCCTGGACAAGGACACCTTGCTGCCGCAGTCCTACCACTTTGAACGTGGCGGTCTGGGCAAAGCGAAAAAGGCTGATCTGGACTTCGACTGGAACAGCAAAATGGTCACCGGCACCGACCGTGGCGACGCGGTGAAGATCCCGCTGAACCGTGGCATGGTCGACAAGTCCACCTATCAACTGGCACTGCAGCATGATGTCGCTGCCGGCAAGAAGACCATGAGCTATCAAGTGGTCGATGACGGCGAAGTCGATACCTATGACTTCCGTGTACTGGGTTCGGAAAAAGTCGAAACCAAGGCCGGCAAGATCGATGCAATCAAGGTCGAGCGCGTACGCGACCCGACACAAAGCAAGCGCATTACCGTCCTCTGGTTCGCCAAGGATTGGGATTACCTGCTGGTTCGTCTGCAACAGGTTGAAACCGACGGCAAGGAGTACAACATCATGCTCCAGGACGGCACGGTCAACGGCAAAACCGTTAAAGGCAGCTGAACCGCCGCTACATCAAAGAGCCTCGCGAAAGCGGGGCTTTTTTTCGCCTGCGCTTTAGCCCAATGTTTTGTGCAAATCTCGCCCCTCACCCCAGCCCTCTCCCGAGGGAGAGGGAGCTGACCGAGATGTCTGGCGCTATGCATCGACCTGAAAAATTGAGTCGATTATGGATTCACCAAAGCAAGATCAGGTCGGTGTAATTCGCCAATCTCCCACGGTCAGTCCCCTCTCCCCCTGGGAGAGGGCTAGGGTGAGGGGCTTTTGAAGGCAAAACTCAAACCGAAAACTTCGCCACCATGCTGTTCAAGTCCACCGCCAACCGCGACAGTTCCTGACTCGCCGCACTGGTCTGATTAGCTCCCGCCGACGTCTGCATCGCCAGATCGCGAATGTTCATCAGATTGCGATCCACTTCCCGCGCCACCGCTGCCTGCTCTTCCGATGCGCTGGCGATCACCAGATTGCGCTCGTTGATCAGAGTAAACGCCGAAGCAATCTCTTCAAGTGCAGTCCCGGCCGCCTTGGCCAACTCGAGCGTCGAACGCGCCCGCACATTGCTCTGCTGCATCGAGCTCACCGCCGAATCGGTGCCCTGCTGAATCCCGCCGATCATCTGCTCGATCTCTTGCGTCGACTGCTGCGTGCGATGCGCCAGCGCTCGCACCTCATCCGCTACCACCGCAAACCCGCGCCCGGCATCACCGGCCCGCGCCGCCTCAATGGCAGCGTTCAGCGCCAGCAGATTGGTCTGCTCGGCAATCGAGCGAATCACATCCAGCACCTTGCTGATGCCATGAACCTTCTGCGCCAGATCTTCCACTTGCGTGGCATTGGACGTGACATCGTCGGCCAGGAATTCGATTGACGTCACAGTCTGCTGAACCTGCTCGCGCCCATGCTGGGCAATGCGGTCAGACTCGCGCGACGCTTCAGAGGTTGCCACCGCATTGCTCGCCACCTCTTCAACGGCAGCGGTCATCTGATTCACCGCTGTGGCCGCCTGCTCGATTTCCAGGCTCTGCTGATGCAGCCCGCGAGTGGCGTCTTCAGTGACACAACTGAGCTCCTCGGAGGCCGACGCCAACTGGCTGGACGATTCAGAGATCTGGCGGATGGTGTCGCGCAGGTTGTGCTGCATGCTCTTGAGCGCCTGTAGCAGTCGCGCCGGCTCGTCCTTGCCGGAGATGCTGATATCGCCCGTCAGATCGCCACCGGCCACCACCTCAGCCACACCCAACGATTGCGCCAGCGGCAGCACGATGCTGCGCGTGAGCAACAGCGCCAGGCCAATGGTGATCAGCGCCGTGATGCCGATCATCACCCCGACCCACACCCGCGAATTGATAAACACCAGGCGCGCCGCTTCGGTGGCGAGATTGGCGTTGTGTTTATTCATCTCAACCAGCTCGCGCAGGATGACGGCGATTTCATCGGCCAGCGGACTCATCTGGCCATTGAGAATGCTCGCCGCCGCCTCCACCCGATTCTGCGCAGACAGCTGCATGACCTGCGCCTGAAGCTCCAGATACTGATGCTCGGCGACCTTGAAGCGATCGAACAGTTTGCGCTCTTCGGGCAACACGATCAGCACGTCATAGCGCTGCTGCGCCTCACTGAGCACACCACGCAACTCATTGAGCTTGGCAACGTTCTGTTCAAGGGCCTGCGGATCACGGTTGAGCAACAGACGCATGGTCAACGCGCGCAGGCGCAGCATGTCCTGGCTCATTTCACCGACCGCCATCACGCTCGGCAGCCAGTTGTTGTCGACCTCGTCGGACTGCGCGCGCATGTTCGACATTTGCAGTAAAGCGAACGCCCCCAAGGCAAACACCATCAGCGCCAACAAGCCAAAACCGAGGCCGGCGCGCGGGGCAATATTGAGACTACGGATGCTCATTGCTCTGGTTCCTTCCAAAAGCGCTGCATCAACCCTGCAGCTGGTTGCTTAAGAAGGTATCGGCCCGGCGAAAAATTGCGTAAGACGAAAAGGCGATATCAAAAGGCCTTGATCCTTCGAACCCACCACATTAACGATTCAGCGTGGTTTCTCGGACTTGACTACTGTTCGCGGCAAGATCGCCAGAAAGTTATCCCGCGCGACTTTACGCGCAGCGTCGTCAGGTAGCGCATCAAGGAACGGTTTGAAGCTGCGCATTTCCTGACCGAGCTTGTTGAAACGCCCTACCACGTCCGAGCCAAGCATGAAGCGCTGCGGGTATTTCTCGACCAGTGCCAGCCATTCCGGGCGCGGCTTGCCCTGCTCATCCAGCAGATACGGCGCGAGCATGCTCCACGACAAATCAATAAACAGATTGGGGTAAGCCTCGAGCATGCGCGTCAGGGTCGGCAGCAGGAACGGCAGCTGGGTCTGATGCCGATGGATTTCTGCGCTGGTGCCCGCGTGCGCCCAGATAAACCGCGTGTGCGGGTGATTGCGCAGCGGCTCCTCGACTTCCTGCAGGTACAAAGGATTTTTCTCACGCTTGGAGGTGATGTTGGAATGCAGCATCACCGGCAGATCGTTCTCGGCGGCCAGGTGATAGATCTTGGTCATCGCTTCGTTATTGGCGCGCGGCGTGTCGCCAGAGGTCAGCGCTGTCAGGTCGTCATGGCGGGTGAACACCTCACCAATGCCCTGCCACAACCCCGGATACAGATCGAGCATGCGCTGGATGTGTGCGGCGGAGTTCTTGTCGTTGGGGTTGAAGCCCGACAGGAAGGGATGAAAGTAAGGGCGTTTTTCGGCTGGCAGTTTCTGCACTGCATCGGCAACGATCACGTCGGTCGCGCTGTACCAATAGGCATCGGCATCATCGCCTGCGTAATAGCGCGGACGCTTGGGCTCGTCTTCGTGCCACTTCTTCGCCACCGGGATTCCGGAAATCATCACATGCTCGATGGAATTGTCCTGCATGGCCGTCAGCAATTTCGCCATGCCTGCAGTTTCCTGGAAAAAATCCACGTAATGCAGGTGCGCATCGCTGTAGGTGTATTCGCGGGCACTGACACTGCCGGCAAACAGCATGAGACAGGCAAGACTCAAACGATACAGGGACACAAGTAATCTCCGGCAAGTAGGCATAGCCTAGACCGCGCCCTGACAACAAGGGTTCATCCCCGCAGGAAAGTGGAACGCGTACCGGTGGGAATGCTCTATAACTGCAAGGTCTTGTTTGACTGAACGACTTTTCCTACTGCCAGTGAGGTTCCCATGACCGTTACCGTCAATACCGTCTCCGCTGAAGGTTTTCGTCACACCGTACAGATTGATGACCACGAATTATTTGCCGACGTGCCGAAATCCGCCGGCGGCGAAGGCTCCGCACCTGAGCCACACGACTACTTCGACGCCGCCCTTGGTGCCTGCAAAGCACTGACGTTGAAGATGTACGCGAAGAAGAAAGACATCCCGCTGACCGGCGTTGGTGTCGACGTCAAACGTGACAACAGCGAAGAACAAAAAGGCAAATACGTCCTGCACGTCACCCTCACCCTCAAAGGCGTGCTCACTGACGCTCAGCGCGAGGAGTTGCTGCGCGTCGCTGACCGTTGCCCGATTCACAAGCTGATGACCACCACTGACGTGACCATCGAAACCCATGCACCGCAGGGCTTCGACAGCCAGTAACCCTCCTCATGCCAGCGGCGGGTTATGCTTCTGGCATCAACCCGCTCAGCCTGGAATGCACCATGGACACGCAACCTCTGATCATCCGCCCACGCGCCGAAGACGTCGAAGGCCAGCCGATTCTGCGCCCCTTGCCGTCAGCCAAATGCCGCAGCGTTGGGCCGTTCGTGTTTTTTGATCACATGCTCGAGACGGTTTATCCGACAGGCAAAGGCATGAACATCCGACAGCATCCACACATCGGTCTGTCGACGCTGACATATCTGTTCCAAGGACAAATCCAGCACAAGGACAGCCTTGGCTCGGATCAAGTGGTCAGTGCCGGTGATGTCAGCTGGATGACCGCTGGCAGCGCGATTGCGCACGTTGAGCGCACGCCGGAACCGCTGTGGGATCAGAGTTTCACCATGCATGGCTTACAGATCTGGCTGGCCTCGCCCAAGGATCACGAGCAGGGTCCGGGACATTACAGCCATCACCCGGCGGCAACCTTACCGGTCAGCGATAACCTTGGCGTACAGATTCGCATGATTGCCGGGTCAGGCTTTTGCCTGGAATCGCCGGTGCCAGTACTTTCTCCTACGCTGTATGCAGAAGTGAAGATGCAAACGGCGACCACTTTGCTGATTCCGACCGAGCATGAAGAGCGGGCGGTGTATGTGTTGAGTGGGGATGCGCAGTTGAATGGTGAAGCGATTGAGCCGCACGCGCTGGTGGTGTTGCCGGCCGGGGAAGAGATGAGTCTGTTTGCCGAAAGTGATGTGCACGCGGTGGTGTTCGGCGGCGCGCCGCTGGACGGGCCTCGGCGGATCAACTGGAATTTTGTCGCGAGCGATCCGGCGGCGATCGATGAAGCGCGGCGCAAGTGGGCGGCCGGGGATTGGCCGACGGTGCCGGGGGAAATTGAGCGGATTGAATTACCCTGAGATTTATATCACCTGGAAAATTGCTATCGCGAGCAGGCTCACTCCTACAGGGGAACGCATTCCAAATGTAGGAGTGAGCCTGCTCGCGATGAGGCCCTATCAGCCACCACAGAATGGGTGCCTGACAACTGAATCAGCCCTTGAACACTTCATCCAGCAAATCATGCATCGACTTGAACGCGCGCTTGGCGGTCTTCGCGTCGTACATCATCTTGCCCGGCACATTCGCATGCGGATCGGTAAACGAGTGCACCGCACCGCCATAGCTCAACAGCTGCCAATCCACGTTCGCCGCATTCATCTCGTCTTCAAACGCCGGCAATTGCTCCTTCGGCACCAATGGATCAGAAGCACCGTGCAGCACCAGCACCGAGCCCTTGATGTTTTGCGCATCAGCCGGATTCGGCGAATCCAGCGTGCCATGGAACGACACCGCCGCTTTCACCGGCGCGCCAGTGCGGGCCAGATCCAGCGCACAGCAACCGCCAAAGCAGAAACCGAACACCGCCAGCTTCGAAGTATCGACCGCCGCCTCGCCCTGCTTCTGCAATTGCTCGAACGCCGCCTGCATACGCGTGCGCAGCAACGCACGATCATCCTTCAACGGCATCATCGCCGCGCCAGCCTGATCGGCGTTTTGCGGACGCACAGCTTGACCGTAAACGTCAGCGATCAACACCACGTAGCCCTTGGCCGCCACCGATTTGGCGATCTCTTCGGCACCGGCGCTGACGCCCATCCAGTTCGGCGCCATCAACAAACCCGGAAGCGCGCCCTTGTGCTCGGCGTCGAACGCCAGACGACCTTCATAAGGCTGGCCGTCGATCTGATAGACCACGGAACGTACAGTGATTTGGCTCATTTCTGACTCCTGATTGGTTAAACACCAGAATGAAAAAACCCGCCGAAGCGGGTTTTTCTACGACTTGGTTAAACCGACAGTTCAACCAGCAGCTTGTTCAGACGGCGCACATACGCGGCCGGATCCTTCAGGCTGTCGCCAGCAGCCAGGGCTGCCTGATCGAAGAGGATGTGCGACAGGTCGCCAAAACGCTCTTCGCTCTGCTCGCCATCGAGTTTCTCGATCAGCGGGTGGCTTGGGTTGAATTCGAAAATCGGTTTCGAATCCGGCACTTTCTGACCGCTGGCTTCGAGGATCTGACGCATTTGCAGACCCAGATCCTGCTCGCCGATGGCCAGAATGGCCGGCGAATCGGTCAGACGATGGGATACGCGGACTTCAGCCACGGAATCACCCAGCGCGGTTTTCAGACGCTCAACCAGACCTTCTTTGGACTTGGCGACTTCTTCTGCGGCTTTCTTGTCCTCTTCCGAGTCCAGGTTGCCCAGATCGAGATCACCACGTGCCACGTCGACAAAGGTCTTGCTGTCGAACTCGCTGAGGTAGCTCATCAGCCACTCGTCGATGCGATCAGTCAGCAGCAACACTTCGATGCCTTTCTTGCGGAAGACTTCCAGGTGCGGGCTGTTCTTGACCTGCGCGTAGGTTTCGCCGGTGAGGTAGTAGATCTTGTCCTGACCTTCCTTGGCGCGGGCCAGGTAGTCAGCCAGACCAACGATCTGCTCGCCGTCATCGCCGTTGGTCGATGCGAAACGCAGCAGACCGGCAATTTTTTCTTTGTTGGCGAAGTCTTCAGCCGGGCCTTCTTTCATGACCTGACCGAAATTCTTCCAGAAGCCTTTGTATTGCTCAGGCTCGTTTTTCGCCAGTTTTTCCAGCATGTCGAGCACGCGCTTGGTCAGCGCGGTTTTCATCGAATCGATGATCGGGTCTTTCTGCAGAATTTCCCGCGACACGTTCAGCGACAGGTCGTTGGAATCGACCACGCCCTTGATGAAGCGCAGGTACAGCGGCAGGAAGGACTCGGCCTGATCCATCACAAACACGCGCTGCACGTACAGCTTCAGGCCTTTCGGCGCTTCACGCTGGTACAGGTCGAACGGTGCGCGGGCCGGCACGTACAGCAGCGAGCTGTATTCGAGCTTGCCTTCGACTTTGTTGTGGCTCCAGGCCAGCGGGTTCTCAAAGTCGTGAGCGATATGCTTGTAGAACTCCTGGTATTCCTCGTCCTTCACTTCAGTGCGCGGACGGGTCCACAGGGCGCTGGCGCGGTTGACGGTTTCCCATTCAACGGCTGGAGCTTCTTCGCCTTCGGCAGCAGCCGCTTCTTTCGGCAACTCGATCGGCAGCGCGATGTGGTCGGAGTACTTCTTGATGATGTTGCGCAGGCGCCAGCCATCGGCGAATTCGTCTTCAGCGGCTTTCAGGTGCAGGACGATGCGGGTGCCGCGCTCTGGCTTGTCGATGGTGGCGACTTCGAACTCGCCCTCGCCTTTCGACGACCAGTGCACGCCTTCGCTGGCTGGAGTGCCGGCGCGACGGCTGTACACGTCAACCTGGTCGGCCACGATGAACGCCGAGTAGAAACCTACGCCGAACTGGCCGATCAAGTGCGAATCTTTCTTCTGATCGCCCGAGAGGTTTTTCATGAAATCGGCGGTGCCCGATTTGGCGATGGTACCCAGGTGGGTGATCACATCGTCACGGTTCATGCCGATACCGTTGTCTTCGAGGGTGACGGTCTTGGCGTCTTTGTCGAAGCTCACACGGATTTTCAGGTCAGCGCCACCTTCGAGCAACTCTGGCTTGGCCAGGGCTTCGAAGCGCAGCTTGTCGACAGCGTCAGAGGCGTTCGAGATCAATTCGCGAAGGAAAATTTCCTTGTTGGAATACAGCGAATGGATCATGAGGTGCAGCAGCTGCTTTACCTCGGTCTGGAAGCCCAGGGTTTCCTTTTGAGTTTCCACACTCATGGTCATCAAACTCCAATCAGATGGCAGTGGCCGCGACCCGAAATGGTCGGCGGCGGGTTGTCTTGTGAGTTTGGGGCGCTGTTCAGGATTTCAAGGGCTCATCGATTTTGAAATGCGCACGCGCGGTGGCAATCGGTTCGCTTTCGGTGCTTTGCCAGGCCGTGATGGCGACGTTGGCAACGCGGCGCCCCTGCCGGCAGACCTGACATCTGGCCCAGGTATCGCGGAACTGGCCGGCGCGCAGGTAATCGAGGGAAAAGTCGATAATCTTCGGCACACCCGGCGTTTCGGTAAAAATCAGCAAATGAAGTGCCGCCGCCAGCTCCATGAATCCGGCGATCACCCCGCCATGAATTGCCGGCAATAAAGGGTTACCAATGTTGTCTTTGTTCGCTGGCAGCTTGAACAGCAAGTCATCACCGACGCGCGAGCATTCGATGCCGATCAAACCGGCGTAAGGGATCAATTGCAACAACGGCGCGTAGTCACCCTGCTGGTGGGCCTGCTGCAGTTGCTGCTTGAGGTCATCGCTCATTGACCCGCTCCCTTGATCGCGCCGCCGAAGCCTTTGGTGCCTTTAAGGCCTTTACCCATACGCATGAAGGTACCGACGACATGGGCGATGGGCTGTTCGGGATCGTCCTGATAGGCGAAACCGCGCGCGAAGATCACATCAGTGGTCACCCGATAGCACTGAGCGAAGCCATAGACATCTTTGTTCGGTTCAGCGGCATGCATATAGTCGATGCGTAGATCGAGGGTCGGGCAGACCTCGAATTCCGGCAACACGCACAGGGTCGACATCCCGCAGGCGGTGTCCATCAATGAAGTAATCGCCCCGCCATGAATGACTCCGGTCTGTGGGTTGCCGACGATTTTTTCGCTGTACGGCAAGATCACCGTTAGCCCTTCGGCAGAGGCGCTGTGCACCTCTAAGCCGAGCACCTGACAATGACGCAGTGCCGATAAAAATCGCGTCGCACGCTCAAAAACGGGGTTTTCAGACATTTGATAATTACTCTCATTAGAGCCAATTGCCAGTAGTAAGCAATACAGCAAAAGTTCCCTGTAAAAACAAACTTATATATCTGAAAGAAATGAGGAACTTAACCCTCAGCGCCAAGCTCTTAAGGCCAGTAGTTATTTTCCATAAGGAGAAACACCCCATGCGTAAGACTTTAGCTATTGCCTTGATGTTGACCGCTTCCCTCGGTCTCGCTGCCTGCGATAAAAAATCCGAGGACAAAGCTCAAGATGCCAACCAACATGCTGAACAAGCTCAGCAGGACATGAACAAAGCTCAGGATAAAGTGAACGACGCTGCGAAAGAAAACGCCGAAGCTGCCAAAGCTCAGGCTGAATCGAACGCTGCTGCGCAAGACGAAGCTGCCAAGAAGCAATAACTCGCTTTTTGCTGCAGAAAAAAGAAAACCCGCCTAGTGCGGGTTTTCTTTTGCCTGTGATTTATTGCCAGGTCAGCGTTACCCGCCACTAGTTGGCGGCGGCTGAAAGGCACAGTCCCCAGGATACCCCGGTCGTCCATCACACACTTTCAAACAACCCATGTCGTTATTGAACTTGGCACTGACGGAGAGTGCATAACCGTACTGCGGCGTTGTCACGTTCAAAGAAGTTGCACAGGACGTCTTGTCGTCAAAGCGAAACGTGATCGTTTCATGCCGCTTGCGACGCTCAAACAACAACGCGAAGGTATGGCCACTGTCCCACATTGATTTCGTCGGCACGACAAAACGATAGCGTTGTTCATTCAGACGCTGGCCGAATACCTTGAAATCGCTGCGGCCATTTTCGATCTCGGCTTTCGGGTAGGGAATGGGCAGGATGTAGGGCAGCCCGGTCAGACCCTGTTTGACGTTCAGGCCTTTCTGAAAATAAGGCACTTCGATGTACGGGATACCGCCGTAAGTGATGCGCTCATCGCCGTGAAATTTATTCTGCGATGGCTGGTAATCCGGGGCCAGCGCGAACTCGACGTCAAACGTCAGCAGCGCCTTGCTGGCATCCAGATTCTCCGAGAGAAACTCTCTGTCGGTTGCGCCATTGTTACTCACGCAACCTCCCAGAGATGCCGCCATTGCCATCAACAACAAGAGTCCGTGACCCGACCGTGAATTGTTCATCAGGCTCAGCGCTCGGAAAGGGGTAATGCGGGACCGAGGCCGCGGCCAATCAGTTCCCACGTGTCGTTTTTGGCCTGCCAATGGAAGCGCTGTGCAAACCAGGCAATCTGCATGTCCCGAGCCTGTCGGTGATTATTAACGTGGGGCACGCCATCCTTGATCGCCTGGGCCGCTTGCGCGTAAGCGCTTTTGAAGATGTCGGCCAATTCACCGACATTGGCGTCGGCCGGCAATTTGTAAGCGGCTACCAGGCCGTCCTCGCGCCCGGCCACCAGTATTTCCTTGAAGCGCAGATACGCGGCCACTTTATTGTCGGGAGACACCGACATCAGCGTCCCGACAACCCGGTAACCGCTGCCTTTGACGGCGGTGTCGAACCACAGCACCTCACCGGTTCGAGTATCCAGCGCAAGACCGGATTCGGCGAACAGCAACAGGTCCTCACGGCCGGGCTGCGGCATGCCCCAGTCGGGAAAATTTTCATCCTGGAGCGGGCTGAGGAGGCGTGACAGCGGCGTGCCGTTTTGCACACTGATTAGCAGTGTGCCGACGCTGTCGGCGCGTGAAGTGATCGCCAGAAGCATCGGCTGGCCTTCGTGTTGCGCCTTGATCGGCCGCACACCCTTGACGACGTTCACGCCGAAAGGCCAGTACTCCTGCGAGCGAAACATGATGGTGTAGTGCGGCCCCGGACCATACAGACTGTTTTGCGTCGGACGAATGAGGAAATCGCCCAGGCGCTTTGCCCCGGGCACCTCTGGCTGGGCGGATGGCGCGGCCTGCGCTAGCGCAGTCCCCAGCATTAGCGCCCCTGTCCAGCGGCCGAATCGGCGCAAGGGTGATTTACGCGGTTGAAATCCGTTCAAGAACTGCCTTCCATGAAAAACCGACGCCGGCTCGGCTGATGCCCAATAGTCTGCCTGGCCGGCAGATCTTCGTTCAGAGCAATACCGTTCTGAACGTCGGACTGACCATCAGCAACAACGAACACACCAGACCGACCAGCCACACCAGACTGCGCAGTTTGGGCAGGTCGGCCAGGTAGAGCCACAAGTAGATGATTCGCGCGATGACAAAAATGATCGCCAGCGCATCAATCAGCCATCCCGCCGTCTGCGTGGTGTGCGCCATCAACACACCGACCGCAAACAACATGAACGCTTCGATCGTATTCTGATGCGCCGCCAGCGCCCGCGCGCCGTAACCGGTCAGTTGCGCCTGTTGCTGACGTGGCAGGTGATTGTTGTAACCACCCTGCTCTTTCATGGCCTTGCCCACCGGCATGCGCGCGATGTAGATCAACAGCGCTGTGATAAAAACACACCAGAACGGAATACTCATCAAGCGACCTCCTTGGTTGTCTCGGGAATGGGTGCTTCTGTAGGGGTATAGACCATGACATCGAGAACGTCGGAATGAAACTCGCGACGGTACAGGACCAGTACCACACCGGCGCTCATCAACATGAACAGCCACGGACTGACGAACCACGCCAGCATGGTCATGCCGAAGTAGTAGGAGCGCAGGCCGAAGTTGAACTGGTTGGCCGCCATCGAAATCACTCGCGCCGCCCGCGCCGCGAACGCTTTGCGTTCCTGCTCGGACACATGCCGCTCACCGATCATCGGCGCCGAGCCGACCAGCACTGCCGCAAAATTGTACTGACGCATGCACCAACTGAACGTGAAGAAGGCGTAGACAAACACCATCGCCAGACACAGCAGCTTGATCTCCGACATGCCTTGCGATGCCTGCTGCACCATCGGGATGTCCGCGAGCAATGACACCGCGCGCTCCGACGCGCCAAGCACGGTGAGAATGCCGGCGAGGATGATCAGTGTGCTGGAGGCGAAGAACGAGGCGTTACGCTCCAGATTGCCGATTACGCTGGCGTCGGCGATGCGGTTGTCACGCAGCAGCATGCGGCGCATCCAGTCTTCGCGGTACAGGTGCAACACGCTGGCCAGGCACGCGGTGTCGCGCCCCTTCCACGAAGCATAACGGGTATAACCGCCCCAGCAGATGACAAACCAGCACGCGGCGAGCAGGTGAATCAGATTGGCTTGGATGAACGACATGCAATTCCCTGTGAATATAGATGCTGTACCTGTAGGCCTTCGCCTGCTCGCGATAACGGTGTGTCAGTCACCATTGAAGTTGCCTGACACACCGCTATCGCGAGCAGGCGAAGGCCTACTTGAAAGCGATGCAGTGCTTCGACGTTAGCGTAAGGAAAAAGACACTGCCTGACGCCCATAAAAAATGCCCCGTATCGATTGATACGGGGCATTTCTGTTCAAGCGCTGAAGACCCGCTTGTGGCGGGTCAGCCAACGTCAGGCAACCACTTCGCTGCGCTTGCCCAGCAGGCGATCGCAGACCACTGCAACTACCAGAGTCATCACACACGGCACCAGCCACGCCAGGCCCTGCTCGCTCAGCGGCAAGTGCGACAGCTGCGTTGGCATCCAGTCGGCCAGACCAGCACCTTTCAGCGCGTCGATGCTGCCGAAGACGAACGACACCAGCATCACCGGGCCAAGAATGCGGCCATGTTCATGCCAGAAGTCTTTGCAGAAGCTCAGCGCGACCAGAACGATGCATGGCGGGTAGATCGCGGTCAGCACAGGGATCGAGAAAGCGATCAGCTTGGTCAGGCCCAGGTTCGACACCAGCAGCGAGAATGCTGCGAGGATGATCACCAATGTCTTGTAGGACAGTGGCAGTACACGACTGAAATATTCAGCACAAGCACAGGTCAGACCCACCGCCGTTACCAGACACGCCAGCGAGATCAGCACCGCAAGGAAACCGCTGCCCAGCGAACCGAAGGTGTGCTGAACGTAAGCATGCAGTACCGCTGCGCCGTTGGTTGCGCCGACCGCGACTTCATGGCTGCCGGAACCGAGGCGGAACAGGCTGACATACACCAGCGCCAGACCGACACCGGCGATCAAACCAGCGATGATCGCGTAACGGGTGATCAACTTCGGCGACTCGACCCCGCGCGAGCGGATCGCGTTGACGATGACGATACCGAACACCAGTGCGCCCAAGGTATCCATGGTCAGGTAACCATTGATGAAACCCTGGGAAAACGGCGCCGCGACGTATTCCGGCGTGCCGTGGCCAATGTCACCGGCCGGCAAGGCGAACGCGGCAATGCCGAGCACTGCCAGCGCGATGATCTTCAGCGGCGCGAGGAAACGGCCGACAGTGTCCAGCAAACGCCCAGGGTAGAGCGAGATGAAGAACACCAGCAGGAAGTACACAGAGCTGTAGAGGAACAAAGCCAGCGGGCTCTCGCCGGTCAGCGGCGCCAGGCCTACTTCGAAGGATACGGTCGCGGTACGCGGGGTGGCGAACAACGGGCCGACGGCCAGGTAGCACGCAGCCGCGAGAATGCCGCCGGCAACTTTGCCGATCGGGCTGCTCAGCGCGTCCATCGCCCCACCGACCTTGGCCAGTGCGACGACGGTGATCACCGGCAGACCGACGGCGGTGATCAGGAACCCCAGCGCGGCCATCCAGACGTGAGGGCCGGCCTGCAAGCCAACGATAGGCGGGAAGATGATGTTGCCGGCCCCAACGAACAGGGCAAATGTCATAAAGCCAAGTGCCAGGATGTCCTGACCTTTCAAAACTTTCATTAAGGTAATACCACACTACTGAAATCGGAATTTAGAGGGGGATTGCCCTGTGTAATTAGGGAAATGCTGTCGATCCGTATGGGACTGACCCTTAAAGCGCGTTGCATGCCTTGTGGGCGGCAGACGCAAAAATGGCTGCTAGCC
The DNA here is from genome assembly GCF_002979955.1 of Pseudomonas sp. MYb2. Lineage (NCBI taxonomy): Bacteria > Pseudomonadati > Pseudomonadota > Gammaproteobacteria > Pseudomonadales > Pseudomonadaceae > Pseudomonas > Pseudomonas sp. MYb2. Next base: position 13,361 of record NZ_PCQC01000026.1, on the reverse strand, counting down.
TAACGAATTTGTCTTGCAAACGCACTGTTAGAGGGCGAACTATCCGATACGCGACGTCTTCGTGTCGCGTTTACGTATCTATTTTTCGTTGGCAGGGCAAAGATCAAAAGATCGCAGCCTGCGGCAGCTCCTACATGAGGATGGAAGTATTCCCATGTAGGAGCTGCCGAAGGCTCGGGCCGCGATCGGACGATCTTTTGATCTTCCAAATTGCAGAAACGACAAAGGCCACCCGAAGGTGGCCTTTGTTTGGTGAAGCGTCAGCTAAGCGCGAGGCTTACTTGACAGCCCAACCGGTCAGCTCGGCCAGGGCCTTGCCGATGTCTGCAAGCGAACGCACGGTTTTAACGCCTGCGTCTTGCAGTGCAGCGAATTTCTCGTCTGCAGTGCCTTTGCCGCCAGAGATGATTGCGCCAGCATGGCCCATGCGCTTGCCCGGAGGAGCAGTCACACCAGCGATGTAGGAAACAACCGGCTTGGTCACGTGTGCCTTGATGTAGGCAGCCGCTTCTTCTTCAGCCGAACCGCCGATCTCACCGATCATTACGATCGCTTCGGTCTTCGGGTCTTCCTGGAACAGCTTCAGGATGTCGATGAAGTTCGAACCCGGGATCGGGTCACCACCGATGCCGACGCAAGTCGACTGACCGAAACCGGCGTCAGTAGTCTGCTTCACAGCTTCGTAGGTCAGGGTGCCGGAACGCGAAACGATACCGACCTTGCCTGGCAAGTGAATGTGACCTGGCATGATGCCGATCTTGCACTCGCCTGGGGTGATCACGCCTGGGCAGTTAGGGCCGATCAGGACTACGCCCAGCTCGTCGCACTTAACTTTAGCGTCCAGCATGTCCAGGGTAGGAATGCCTTCGGTGATGCAGACGATCAGCTTGATGCCGCCGAATGCCGCTTCCAGGATCGAATCTTTGCAGAAAGGAGCCGGAACGTAGATCACGGAAGCGGTAGCGCCAGTGGCTTCTACTGCGTCTTTAACGGTGTTGAACACTGGCAGACCCAGGTGCTCGGTGCCGCCTTTGCCAGGAGTTACGCCGCCAACCATCTTGGTGCCGTATTCAATGGCTTGCTGGGTGTGGAAACTACCTTGCGAACCGGTAATACCCTGGCAGATAACTTTGGTGTCTTTATTGATCAGGACGCTCATTATTTGCCCTCCGCAGCTTTGACAACTTGTTGAGCAGCGTCGGTCAGGCTGGTAGCAGCGATGATGTTCAAACCGCTTTCTGCCAGTACTTTAGCGCCCAGCTCAGCGTTGTTGCCTTCAAGGCGAACAACAACCGGGATTTTCACGCCGACTTCTTTCACAGCGCCGATGATGCCTTCGGCAATCATGTCGCAGCGAACGATGCCGCCGAAGATGTTGACCAGTACTGCAGCGACGTTGGTGTCGGACAGGATGATCTTGAACGCTTCAGTTACGCGTTCTTTGGTAGCGCCACCACCTACGTCGAGGAAGTTGGCTGGCTTGCCGCCATGCAGGTTGACGATGTCCATGGTACCCATGGCCAGGCCAGCACCGTTGACCATGCAGCCGATGTTGCCTTCCAGTGCTACGTAGTTCAGTTCGAACTTGGCAGCGTGCGCTTCGCGCGGATCGTCTTGCGACGGATCGTGGAAAGTCTTCAGCTTAGGCTGACGGTACATTGCGTTGGCGTCGATGTTGATCTTGGCGTCCAGGCAGTGCAGATCGCCGTCAGCCTTGATCACCAGCGGGTTCACTTCCAGCAGAGCCAGGTCGTGATCCTTGAACAGCTTGGCCAGGCCTACGAAGATCTTCGCGAACTGAGCAACCTGCTTGCCTTCCAGACCCAGCTGGAATGCCAGCTCGCGACCCTGGAATGGCTGAGCGCCAACCAGTGGATCGATAGTGGCCTTGAGAATTTTTTCTGGAGTGTCGTGAGCGATTTTCTCGATGTCCACGCCACCTTCGGTGGAAGCCATGAACACGATGCGACGGCTCGAACGGTCAACGACAGCGCCCAGGTACAGCTCTTTAGCGATATCAGTGCACGATTCAACCAGGATCTTGGTGACTGGCTGGCCATTGGCGTCAGTCTGGTAAGTCACCAGACGCTTGCCCAGCCACTGCTGTGCGAAGGCTTTGGCGTCTTCTTTGCTGCGAACCAGCTTGACGCCGCCCGCTTTACCGCGACCACCGGCGTGGACCTGGGCTTTGACAACCCACTCACTGCCGCCGATTTTGTCGCAAGCTTCTGCTGCTGCTTCCGGGGTGTCTACTGCGTAACCAGTGGAAACTGGCAGGCCGTATTCAGCGAACAGCTGCTTACCCTGATACTCGTGAAGATTCATGCTTTTTACCGTCTTCGTTAGGTACTGCGCATTCGGCGCTGCGCTCGTTTGAGTGCCGCGCCACCTGTGACTGCTGCTTGCGTAGCTGAGCTACGCAAGACTGCGTCCAGCGGACATTCCGCGGTGAGACTTGCTCGCAAGGCTCACGACGGGCCGTTACCGCCGTGGTTTCTTATTGTCTGTTAACGCTTTTTGCGGTTGGCAATGTGGATGGCGCCGCCATTCACTGCCAAAGCAGCTTCGTGCAAGGCTTCAGACAGGGTCGGATGGGAGAAAACCATCATGCCCAGGTCTTCAGCGCTGGTGCCGAATTCCATACCGATCGCGCCCTGCTGAACCAGTTCTGCAGCGCTCGGGCCAATCACGTGCACGCCCAATACGCGGTCGGTCTTGGCATCTGCGATGACCTTGACGAAACCACCGGTATCGTTGGCGGCCATGGCACGGCCGGAAGCGGCGAACGGGAAGGTGCCGACGTTAACTTCAACGCCTTCAGCTTTCAAGGCCTGCTCGGTTTTGCCAACCCACGCGATTTCCGGGTGAGTATAAATAACCGAAGGGATCAGGTCATAGTTCATCTGGGCTTTGTGGCCCTTGATGCGCTCGACAACCATGATGCCTTCTTCCGAAGCTTTGTGAGCCAGCATCATGCCGCGAACCACGTCACCAATGGCGAAAACGCCCGGTACGGTGGTCGCGCAGTGATCGTCAACGTGCACGAAACCGCGCTCGTCGAGGGTCACGCCGCTGTCGGAAGCCAGCAGATCAGTGGTCACCGGACGGCGACCAACGGCTACGATCAGCTTGTCGAACGTGATGGTCTGTTCGCCGTTGGCATCGGTGTAGTTCACAACGACTTCGTCGCCGTTCACTTTCGAGCCGGTCACGCGAGCGCCCAGTTTGATGTCCAGACCTTGTTTGGTCAGGGTTTTCAGCGCTTCCTTGGAAACAGCGGTGTCCGCTGCCATCAGGAAAGTGTCCAGTGCTTCCAGAACAACCACTTCCGAACCCAGACGCGACCACACCGAACCCAGTTCCAGACCGATCACGCCAGCGCCGATCACGCCCAGACGCTTAGGTACGGTCTGGAATTCCAGTGCGCCAGTCGAGTCAACGATGACTTTCTGATCAACCGGAGCCGGTGGAATGTCGATTGGACGCGAACCTGGAGCCAGGATCACGTTTTCAGCTTCGATGACTTCAACCGAGCCGTCTGGCTTGGTGACTTCGACTTTCTTGCCAGCCAGCAGTTTGCCGTGGCCCTGGATCGAAGTAACGCCGTTGGCCTTGAACAGGGTGGCAACGCCGCCGGTCAGGTTCTTGACGATGCCAGCCTTGCGGCCAACCATCGCAGCGACGTCCATTTTGACTTCGCCAGTCGAGATACCGTGAACGTTGAAGCTTTCTTTCGCTTCCTTGTATTTCCAGGAGCTGTCGAGCAGCGCCTTGGAAGGAATGCAGCCCACGTTCAGGCAGGTGCCGCCCAGGGCTTGCTTGCCTTCAGCGTCGGTGTACTTCTCGATGCAGGCAGTGGTCAGACCCAGCTGCGCGGCCTTGATGGCAGCCACGTAGCCACCAGGGCCAGCACCGATCACTACTACGTCAAATTTCTGCGACATTCAAAAAATCCTCTTTAGCGAAAAGCTTCAAGCCGCGCGCTCCAAGCCAAGCTGCCCTTTCCTGCAGCTTGAAACTTGAAGCCCGCGACTGCTTCTATCAGATATCCAGCAACAGACGAGCCGGATCTTCCAGCAGGTTCTTGATGGTCACCAGGAAGGTCACAGCTTCTTTGCCATCGATCAGACGGTGATCGTAGGACAGTGCCAGGTACATCATCGGACGGATAACGACCTGACCGTTGATGGCCATAGGACGCTGGATGATGTTGTGCATGCCCAGAATCGCTGCCTGCGGCGGGTTGACGATCGGGGTCGACATCATCGAACCGAAGGTACCACCGTTGGTGATGGTGAAGGTACCACCGGTCATCTCGTCCATCGACAGTTTGCCGTCACGGGCTTTTTTGCCGAATGTTGCGATGCCGCCTTCGATTTCGGCCAGGCTCATCAGTTCGGCGTTACGCAGAACCGGAACAACCAGGCCACGGTCGCTGGAAACGGCAACGCCGATGTCCGCGTAGCCGTGGTAAACGATGTCGCCGCCGTCGATCGACGCGTTGACAGCCGGGAAGCGCTTCAGCGCTTCGGTCGCTGCTTTCACGAAGAACGACATGAAGCCCAGGCGTACGCCGTTGTGGGACTTCTCGAACAGGTCCTTGTACTTCGAACGCAGGGCCATGACTTCAGTCATGTCGACTTCGTTGAAAGTGGTCAGCATCGCCATGTTCGACTGTGCTTCAACCAGACGCTTGGCCACGGTGGCACGAACGCGGGTCATCGGAACGCGCTTCTCGATGCGGTCGCCAGCGGCGAACACTGGAGCGGCAGCCGAAGGAGCAGCAGCCTTGGCAGGCGCGGCAGCCGGAGCAGCTTTCTTGGCAGCAACAGCAGCAACCACGTCTTCCTTGGTCACACGACCGCCTTTGCCGGTGCCGGCAACGGAAGCGATGTTGATGCCGTTTTCTTCAGCCAGCTTGCGCGCAGCAGGAGCAGCAACAGGATCGTCTTCGCCTTCAGCGGCAGCCGGTGCAGCGGCAGCAGCGGCCGGAGCAGCAGCGGCGGCTGGAGCAGCGGCAGCAGCGCCACCTTCCTGGATGGAGCCCAGCACTTCGTCGGACAGGACGGTTTCGCCCTCGCCCTTGACGATTGCGCCCAGCACGCCATCAGCGGTAGCCAGAACTTCCAGTACGACTTTGTCGGTTTCGATGTCGACGATCAGTTCGTCGCGCTTGACGGCGTCGCCCGGTTGTTTGTGCCAGGTGGCAACGGTGCCATCGGCAACCGATTCCGGGAAAGTGGGGGCTTTGATCTCGATAGCCATTATCTGTGGTTCCTTAAATTCGGTTTCAGGTGCGCGAAGGCGTTAAATGGTAAACGCGTCTTGCAGGAGTTTTTCCTGCTGCTCGGCGTGCATCGATGCGTAACCACAAGCAGGTGCAGCAGAAGCCTCACGGCCCGCGTACTCAAGTACGAGAGACTTGTCGAGGTTCCCGATGCTGCGACGCAAGTGGTGCTGGCTGCAGTACCAGGCGCCCTGGTTCATCGGCTCTTCCTGACACCAAACGGCATTTTTGACGTTGGTGTACGGAGCCAGGACTTCTTTCAAGTCGTCCTCAGGGAATGGGTACAGCTGCTCGATACGCACGATGGCGATATCTTCACGGCCTTCGGCACGGCGTTTTTCCAGCAGGTCGTAGTAGACCTTGCCGCTACACAGAACAACACGCTCGACCTTTTTCGGGTCCAGGGTATCGATTTCCGGGATCACGGTCTGGAACGAACCTTCGGCCAGATCTTCCAGGGTCGAGATGGCCAGTTTGTGGCGCAGCAGCGACTTCGGAGTCAGCACGATCAGCGGCTTGCGCAGCGGACGAATCACCTGACGACGCAGCAAGTGGTAGATCTGTGCTGGCGTGGTCGGTACGGCGACCTGAATGTTGTGCTCGGCGCACAGTTGCAGGTAACGCTCAAGACGTGCCGAGCTGTGCTCAGGGCCCTGACCTTCGTAACCGTGTGGCAGCAACATGGTCAGACCGCAGAGACGGCCCCACTTGTGCTCGCCGCTGGTGATGAACTGGTCGATAACAACCTGTGCACCGTTGGCGAAGTCGCCGAACTGGGCTTCCCAGATCACCAGCGCATCCGGCGTGGTGGTCGAGTAACCGTATTCGAACGCCAATACCGCTTCTTCCGACAGGAACGAGTCGTACAGGTCAAAGCGTGGCTGACCGTCGTACAAGTGTTGCAGCGGAATGTAGGTGCCCGCGTCTTTCTGGTTGTGCAGCACAGCGTGACGGTGCGAGAACGTACCGCGGCCGATGTCCTGACCGGTCATGCGAATCGGGTGACCTTCGAACGCCAGGGTCGCGTACGCCATGGTTTCAGCGTAACCCCAGTTGATCGGCAGGCCGCCGGCTTGCATCTTCTGACGGTCTTCGTAGATCTTCGACACCTGACGCTGAACCACGAAGCCTTCCGGAATTTCCAGCAGCTTGGCAGACAGTTCCTGCAGGGTCTTCAGATCAAAGCGAGTGTCGTGACGCGCAGTCCAGGCGTGGCCCAGATACGGACGCCAGTCCACGAACAGCTCTTTGTTCGGCTCTTTGACCAGCGATTTCACGACGTGCAGACCGTTGTCCAGCGCGTTGCGGTATTCGTCGACCTTGGCCTGAACACGTTCAGCGTCCAGAACACCGCCCTGGGTCAGACGATCAGCGTACAGCTCACGGGTGGTGCGCTGCTTGGTGATCTGCTGATACATCAGAGGCTGGGTGCCGCTTGGTTCGTCGGCTTCGTTGTGGCCGCGACGACGGTAGCAGACCAGGTCGATCACCACGTCACGCTTGAACTGCATGCGGTAGTCGATGGCCAACTGGGTCACGAACAGCACGGCTTCCGGATCATCACCATTCACATGGAGGATCGGCGCCTGGATCATCTTGGCAACGTCGGTGGCGTACTCGGTGGAACGCGAGTCCAGCGGGTTGCTGATGGTGAAACCGACCTGGTTGTTGATCACGATGTGCACGGTACCGCCGGTCTTGAAACCGCGGGTCTGCGACATCTGGAAGGTTTCCATGACCACGCCCTGACCTGCGAATGCAGCGTCACCGTGGATGGAGATCGGCAGCACCTTCTCGCCAGTGGCGTCGTTACGACGATCCTGACGGGCGCGCACCGAACCTTCTACCACCGGGGAAACGATTTCCAGGTGGGACGGGTTGAACGCCATGGCCAGGTGAACTTCACCGCCGGCGGTCATCACGTTGGACGAGAAGCCCTGGTGATACTTAACGTCACCGGAACCGAGCTCGACCTTCTTCTTGCCTTCGAACTCGTCGAACAGCTCGCGCGGGTTCTTGCCGAAGGTGTTGACCAGCACGTTCAGACGGCCACGGTGGGCCATGCCGATGACGACTTCCTTGGTGCCGTAGGAACCGGAACGCTGGATCAGTTCGTCGAGCATCGGAATCAGGCTTTCGCCGCCTTCCAGACCGAAACGCTTGGTGCCCGGGTATTTGGTGCCCAGGTATTTTTCCAGGCCTTCACCGGCAGTCACGCGCTCAAGCAGATGGCTCTTGATGTCGGCGGAGTACGTCGGACGACCACGCACGCTTTCCAGACGCTGCTGGAACCACTGGCGCTGCTCGGAATCGGTGATGTGCGTAAATTCAGCGCCGATGGTGCGGCAATATGTCTGCTGCAACGCTTCGTGAATTTCGCGTAGGCTCGCTTCCTCTTTGCCGATGAACAGGTCGCCGGCACGGAAGGTCGTATCAAGATCGGCATTGGTCAAGCCGTAATGATTGATCGACAGGTCTGCAGGTGCAGGACGCTGCCACAGCCCCAGCGGGTCAAGCTGGGCTGCCTGGTGGCCACGCATACGGTAGGCCTGGATCAATCGCAGCACTTCAACTTGCTTCTTCTCGTGCTCACTGCTCACGCTGCCGGCGGAAACCGGTTGAGCGCGGCGCTGGTTCTTTGCCAGCAGCACGAAATGATCGCGAATTGTCGAGTGCGAAACATCAGTGGCAGAGTTGCCGTCGGCAGGCAACTTCTGAAAGTAGGTGCGCCACTCTTCTGGCACAGCGTTAGGGTCGTGCAGGTAGAGCTCATAAAGCTCTTCCACATAGGCAGCGTTTCCACCTGAAAGGTAGGCGCTGTTCCACATGCGCTGCATCACGCTTTCTTGCATGCTTGGTCACCCTCGGTTAGGGGAACACCATCGATGTCGACACCGAGCAAACTTGCAGAAGTCCGAATGCAGCGACTAAAACAAGCCACTTAGGATCACACTGATAGTCCGGGTACCAGCCCGGATGCCCCTGCTTGTCTCATTTCTTCAAAATAAGAGCCGCAGCTTATGGCTACTGCTCTGGTTATAGCCATGACGCGGGTTGAAGCCCGCGCCACAGCCTCTACGGTACAGCGGTTACAGCAGCTGAATCACACGCCGCTTGAAAGCAGCATGTTACGGATGTGACCGATGGCCTTAGTCGGGTTCAGGCCTTTCGGACATACGTTGACGCAGTTCATGATGCCCCGGCAGCGGAATACGCTGAACGGGTCATCGAGCGAAGCCAGACGCTCGTTGGTCTTGGTGTCACGACTGTCTGCCAGGAAGCGATAAGCTTGCAGCAGTGCAGCTGGACCCAGGAACTTGTCCGGGTTCCACCAGAAGGACGGGCAAGAGGTCGAGCAGCAAGCGCACAGGATGCACTCGTACAGACCGTCGAGCTTTTCGCGCTCTTCTGGCGACTGCAGACGCTCGATGGCCGGAGCCGGCGTGTCGTTCTGCAGGTAAGGCTTCACCTTCTCGTATTGCTTGTAGAAGATGCTCATATCGACAACCAGGTCACGGATAACCGGCAAACCTGGCAGCGGACGAACGATCAACTTGTTACCTTTTACAACGGCAGACAGCGGCGTGATGCACGCCAGACCGTTCTTGCCGTTGATGTTCATGCCGTCGGAGCCGCAGACGCCTTCACGGCAAGAGCGACGATAGGAGAAACCCTCGTCCTGCTCTTTGATCAGGGCCAGCACGTCCAGCACCATCAGGTCTTTACCACCGGTATCGACCTGGAATTCCTGCATGAACGGCGCAGCGTCCTGATCAGGGTTGTAGCGATAAACACTGACTTGCAACATGGCGGTCACCCTTAATAAGTCCGGACTTTAGGTTCGAAAGTCGGAACAGTCTTCGGCGAGAAGTTCACGGCACGCTTGGTGACGCGCTTGTCACCCGGGAAGTACAGGGTGTGGCACAGCCAGTTTTCGTCGTCACGATCTTCAAAGTCTTCACGGGCGTGAGCGCCGCGCGACTCTTTACGTACTTCGGCCGCGATGGCGGTAGCTTCAGCCACTTCCAGCAGGTTTTGCAGTTCCAGCGCTTCGATACGGGCAGTGTTGAACGCCTGCGACTTATCGTTGATCTTCACGTTGGCAATGCGGGCACGCAGGTCAGCGAGCTGAGCGATACCTTTCTGCATGTATTCGCCGGTACGGAATACGCCGAAGTAGTTCTGCATGCAGCTTTGCAGCTCGCGACGCAGGGTAGCGACGTCTTCGCCGTCGGTACGGCTGTTCAGCGCGTTCAGACGCGACAGGGCAGCTTCGATGTCGGCTTCGGTAGCGTCGTCGTATTCGATGCCGTCGGTCAGCGCTTTTTCCAGGTGCAGACCAGCAGCGCGGCCGAATACCACCAGGTCGAGCAGCGAGTTGCCGCCCAGACGGTTGGCACCGTGAACCGATACGCAAGCCACTTCACCTACCGCGAACAGACCAGGAATGATCTGATCCACGCCGTCGGCGTTCTGGGTGATCGCCTGGCCGTGAATGTTGGTGGCAACGCCGCCCATCATATAGTGGCAAGTCGGAACAACCGGAACCGGCGCAACAACCGGGTCAACGTGAGCGAACGTCTTCGACAGTTCGCAGATGCCTGGCAGACGGCTGTGCAGCACTTCCTCGCCCAAGTGGTCGAGTTTGAGCATTACGTGGTCGCCATTCGGACCGCAACCGTTGCCGGCGATGATTTCTTTAACCATCGAGCGAGCAACCACGTCACGACCGGCAAGGTCTTTGGCGTTCGGAGCATAACGCTCCATGAAACGCTCGCCGTGCTTGTTGATCAGGTAACCACCTTCACCACGGCAACCTTCTGTAACCAGTACACCGGCGCCGGCGATGCCGGTCGGGTGGAACTGCCACATTTCGATGTCTTGTACCGGCACGCCAGCACGCAGAGCCATGCCGACGCCGTCACCGGTGTTGATCAGGGCGTTGGTGGTGGAAGCGTAGATACGACCGGCACCGCCGGTAGCCAATACAGTGGCTTTCGCGCGGATGTAGGAAGTTTCGCCAGTTTCGATGCAGATCGCGATCACACCGACGAAGTCGCCTTCCTGGTTTTTCACCAGGTCGACAGCGTAGTACTCGTTCAGGAACGTGGTACCGGCTTTCAGGTTGCCCTGATAAAGGGTGTGCAGCAGTGCGTGACCGGTACGGTCGGAAGCAGCGCAAGTACGCGCAGCCTGGCCGCCTTTACCGTAGTCCTTGGACTGACCACCGAATGGACGCTGGTAGATGCGGCCTTGCTCGGTACGCGAGAACGGCAGACCCATGTGGTCCAGTTCGAAAACTGCAGCCGGGCCTTCCTGACACATGTATTCGATAGCGTCCTGGTCACCGATGTAGTCGGAGCCCTTGACGGTATCGTACATGTGCCAGCGCCAGTCATCGTTCGGGTCAGCGGACGCGATTGCGCACGTGATGCCGCCCTGGGCGGATACAGTGTGCGAACGGGTCGGGAAAACCTTGGTGATCACGGCAGTCTTGTGACCGCCCTGTGCCAGTTGCAGCGCAGCGCGCATGCCGGCACCGCCACCACCAATAATGATGGCGTCGAAAGAAATCGTTGGAATGTTAGCCATGACTCAGATACCCCAGAGAATCTGCACACCCCAGACGAAGTAAGCGAACATCGCAACGCCGCATACTGCCTGGAAAAGGAAACGTACTGCAGTCGCGGACTTGCCCAGCGCCATTGGCGTCAGGTAGTCGGTCGCGATGGTCCACATGCCGACCCAGGCGTGAGCGCCAAGGGCAACGAGGGCCAGCAGACTGAAGATACGCATCCCGTTGTGAGCGAACAGGCCGTGCCACTGGTCGTAGCCAATGCCCGGATTCGCTGCAAGGTATCCGATCAGGAAGATGAAATAAGCCGCGAGAACAACCGCAGACACACGTTGCGCCATCCAGTCATAGAGGCCCGAACGCGAAAGGTTCGTAACGCTGGTTACCATATCCAAACTCCTGCCAGAACGATCAACACCACGGAAACGGCGATGATAATTTTCGAGCCCAGGCGGCCGCCTTCCAGCGTCTCACCGATGCCCATGTCCATGATCAAGTGGCGCACACCGGCTACCAGGTGATACAGCAGAGCGGACAGGAGGCCCCATGCTACGAACTTGGCCAGCGGGCTGGTCAAGCATGCCTTCACTTCGGCAAAACCTTCCTCGGAACCCAGAGATTTGCCCAATGCATAAAGCATGAAGCCGATACCCAGGAAGAGGATGATGCCGGAAACACGGTGAAGAAACGACGTAACGCCGGTGATGGGGAGTTTGATGGTCCTTAGGTCTAGGTTTACAGGTCGTTGGCTTTTCACGGCTTTTTTTTCACACTGAAGAGCCCCTAACAATCAGGGCAAAGTTGTTGGGGAGTGCACTGGTCAGGTAACCACCACCCAGGGATGCGACCCCCAATAAAGCAGGCCCAAAAGCCCCTGGCGGTCGGTGGCCGAGTATAGACAGTTAGGCTACTAATGACAACGCAATCACCTACCCCCAATAGCTGATTGCACAAGTTGCATAAAAGGCGTAAATGGCAGTCAATTTCGAGGAAAAAGAGCGCTTAAAGCCTTCTGGAGCAAGACTTTAGGCAAATTGACATTCGAATTTATCTCACTATAGTGGTGCGGGCCCTGCGTGGGGGGTCTGTCTGATGGTTCAAGCATAAATAGGAGGCCACATGGCTGACAAAAAAGCGCAGTTGATCATCGAGGGCGCAGCCCCCGTCGAGCTGCCCATTTTAACCGGCACCGTTGGTCCCGATGTTATTGATGTTCGGGGCCTGACGGCCACGGGCCGCTTCACTTTCGACCCGGGTTTCATGTCGACCGCCTCGTGCGAATCGAAGATTACCTATATCGACGGCGACAACGGCATTCTGTTGCACCGCGGCTACCCGATCGAACAGCTGGCTGAAAAGTCGGACTACCTGGAAACCTGCTATCTGCTGCTCAACGGCGAACTGCCGACCGCAGAACAGAAGGCCCAGTTCGTCAGCACCGTGAAAAACCACACCATGGTTCACGAGCAGCTGAAAACCTTCTTCAACGGCTTCCGTCGTGACGCCCACCCGATGGCCGTCATGTGCGGTGTAGTCGGCGCCCTCTCGGCCTTCTACCACGACTCCCTCGACATCAATAACCCGCAGCATCGCGAAATCTCCGCGATCCGTCTGGTTGCCAAGATGCCGACCCTGGCAGCGATGGTTTACAAGTACTCCATGGGCCAACCCATGATGTACCCGCGCAACGACCTGACGTACGCGGAAAACTTCCTGCACATGATGTTCAACACCCCGTGCGAGATCAAACCGATCAGCCCGGTGCTCGCCAAGGCCATGGACCGGATCTTCATCCTCCATGCCGACCACGAGCAGAACGCATCGACTTCCACCGTGCGTCTGGCCGGCTCTTCGGGCGCCAACCCGTTCGCCTGTATCGCCGCCGGTATCGCCGCACTGTGGGGCCCTGCCCACGGCGGTGCGAACGAAGCCGTGCTGACCATGCTTGACGAGATTGGCGATGTTTCGAACATCGACAAGTTCATCGCCAAGGCCAAGGACAAGAACGATCCGTTCAAACTGATGGGCTTCGGTCACCGCGTTTACAAGAACCGCGATCCTCGCGCGACTGTAATGAAGCAGACCTGCGACGAAGTACTCAAGGAACTGGGCATCAACAACGATCCGCAACTCGAACTGGCCATGCGCCTGGAAGAGATCGCCCTGACCGACCCGTACTTCATCGAGCGCTCGCTGTACCCGAACGTCGACTTCTACTCGGGGATCATCCTCAAGGCGATCGGCATTCCGACCAGCATGTTTACTGTGATTTTCGCGCTGGCACGTACTGTTGGCTGGATTTCGCACTGGAAAGAGATGCTCTCCAGCCCGTACAAGATTGGCCGTCCGCGCCAGTTGTACACTGGTTACGAGTCGCGTGATATTTCCAAGCTGGAAGACCGTAAATAAGACCTGTCTTGCGATAACGTCTTAAGTTGTACCGGGAACGGCCTCTATTTATATAGGGGCCGTTTTTGTTTGTCTGGGGTTTTGGGGATT
>NZ_PCQC01000025.1:0-78455 GCF_002979955.1 Pseudomonas sp. MYb2 | reverse complement strand
ATATCGGATCATCAACCGTCCTTCTCAATGCCGCATCTATCGCATTTCATGTGGCAGATCATTGAACACCCGCGACAGACTCACGCGACATCGTAATGTCTTTACCGCCAAGCCCGAGTGAGTCGTCGCATAACTTAGGATTAAAGCAACGTCCTCAATTTGCAATGGCTAGCTGAAGCATTTGTCATATACCCATTTGAGCAATCCCGCTAGTGTTTGCAATAGGATCAGCAGTCCCGCCTTGATGTAGTCCAGATCTTCAGCCCAGTTCCCAACCCCGACGCCGTGCGCTCACCACGAGATAGAGCAGCGCAAGGCGTTCATATTGCTTTGCAGCAAACCCGGGGGGCGGCGCGTCGTAGTCATTCACTTTCTTTCCGGGGTTGGTATTTTCGGGTCACTGCCAAAGCTTGTTGGCATCAAAATCCAGTTTCGCGGCTTTGAGTTCTTTCACCAGTTTTGTCTGCCAACCATCTGCCGAATCCATCTCGGTATAGATAACGCCATACAGGTCTGAGGGGATTTCAACGTGACCTTTGCGCAAAAGACATACACGGCCTCTGCCCAACTTCCCGGCAAAAAAGCCAAGCTCAAAAATGACGTTCTGTCGAGCTCTAGGATCCGGAGTATCCGATTTTGCGGATTTAGCTAGATCGTCAGGCGTTAACAACACAACAGCAAAACCGACATCACCCGCCGAATTCTCGAATTTCTCGATAATGGTTCGCCCTTGGTCAGGCTGCTCCTTAAGGATAATGGCCTCTAAACCCAGCTTTTCGAGGAAGCGAGCAAGGCCTTGCAGTGCCGCGTCATCGTGGCCATGCACCACAAACACACGACGTGACAAAGTTGACGTGTTGGGACTTACCGTAGGCTCGGGTTCACGGTCAAGTACATGATCGGCAAGATCTTCCCTCAGAGTGCGCTGCGCCTCTGCAAGCATAAGGATCGATTGCTGGATATTATCCTGAGTACCTGTCACGTAATGATGCCTAAGCGGGTAGTCATGCGAGTAATACCCGGGGAAGAAATGCAGTGTTGCTGCGTCTCCTAAGCGGTTGAAAACCGATGTATTTTCGCCAAAACACCGCTCTAAGGTGTCTTTAATTGCGGCCGAGAGGGCCGTTAGCTTTGGAGAGTCGCCCTCATCATTGAGCTCAGATGCATCGAAACTTCTCAACTCGGTGATGCGATCTTGGAGACGTTGAATCCCCCGCTCAATTTGGTCTGGGGCCAATTTCAGTTTGGGAGCAAATCCAGTAGTGCCGGTCGGGGATTTAGCGCGAGCCATCAGGTGAATCCTTTCTTATCCTATGTGTGATAAAGAGCATTATCAGACATAGGATGACCACAAGGTAAGCGAACTGAATTCTCACCGTTTTCGGGCAACTGTGAATGGCCTCTTTTGGCGTTAGCAGCCCTTAACAAGGGGCCGCTTCCGGCCAAAAAACTCCTGCCAGGAATGGGAGCTTTGGGTCCAGGCTGTGTGAAAAGGCATGCATCGTTTTATCTGTATTGCTACGTAAAATGTCTCGGCGACTGGATACTCAGCAGACCTAAAATTTTCGTAGGAACGCGATTTTCGTTGCGTTTCTGACCATAGAATTTTTCTAAACCGTTTTCGTACAGCCAGGGTCGGGACCAGTCATTTGAATGCAAACCAAGCATACATTCACGCCCTAGGCCGGAAAAATGGAGTTCAATAGCTTGCTGGACCAAATCCTAACGCGAGAGCCAATCATCAATCAGCTTCTGCACTTTCCGTCCATCTACCAACGGAGCGGAGTGAGGGCGAGCCCTTAAGATAGAGCGCAACTGATCTGGTGTAATGCAATCGAATGTTGCACCTACATCAACCCCGAATCCTTTCTCAAGTTCCAATTTCATGTTTGTTACGACGCTACAACAACCCATGCATATTTGGTGTATCCCTCTCCAAGCGGTGCTTAGTCGCGTCGGTACATGGGTATGAAAAGCCACCTTACCTTTCATGAACGTCACGACCTCAAACTTCAAGCGCTGGCAAATTGGGCACTTCCAAGACTCCTCCAGCTCGTTCCACATCCGCGCACACCCTGGCAACGACAACAACATAGCCAAGTAATTCGCCGGAGGGACGCTCCCTGCAGGCTTACTTTCGGTACGCCACCGACTACGGTTGGCCTGGTGAACAATATTGCTCCTCGACGTTTCGCGGCTTAATAACTCGCCATTCACTAGTTCCAAACCGCCGTATCTATGGTACCCATTTGATAAAGTCGGAATTGCAACTGTCCCGAACGGATACCTTTCATACCAGTAGTCTTGCAGAACTGCCGCCTTGGCGACCTGATAAACCAATTGCATTCTCGCCACGTACGACGGCCGTGCGAGTCGCCACAGCGCCATCACCTTTGATTCATCTATACGATGTGATACATGCTTACCAACGTTAGTAAATTGCCGAATCTGCCCGATGGAAAAGGATTGCCATTCAACACGATCACCTCTGGCGGACAGGATTTTTTTTGCTGCCGCATCAGCGTTATTACAATCCTCACAAATCAAAACCGCAGCATAAGCTGAAAATGCCGGCGCCATTCGTTCGATCAGCGCTAATCCCGTATTTGTTGGCTCTTCAGTACCACTCTCAACAAAAACCTGATTAAACGCTGCTTTGAGCGCATCGGCCATGTGATCGTGATGTTCAACTAGCTTCGCAAGTATTTGCCCCTTACTTCCGAGCCTGGAAACCTCAAACTTACTTCTTTCACAACATGGGCATCTCCAATGCTGAGAGGTCTCCACCCAATTCCTGTTCATTTCAAAAAGCTCAACCCCGTGGTGCTTTTTTATTTCACAAGACAAAGGTGATCCCACACCATCAAGTGAATCTAATGTTCCATCATTTATGCATTGAACCGCCAATTTCAGCGCGGTCAATCTTTTTTCTTGAATCGCCTCGTAGCACTCCTCATTCTGTTTTGCCCAGACCGCTAACGCATTAAGGTGCCCAGTCGGATTAATTTTCTCTTCGGTTTCGCCCACCCCGCCCCCCTGTATCACTTTTGAAAATAGCCACAAAAATCAACGCAAATTTGCTCATCGCCGCCCGAGTGGTTGATTACGCTTACCAATGACGACGTTGGATTTCCGCAGTTTCTGAAGACCAAAAATTTTACTACAAGCGGGCGTTTCAGGACGCTCTTCGAAGGGTCGCTGAACCTGAAATTTCCGCCCTCCACTCTCGTCGTGATTTCACACTGCTAGCATGACAGATTCACTCTAGAGGAAATTATCATGCTCTATCCGTTATTCGATCAGAACTGTGAATTGATGGCTTGGATTGAACCGGGTCAGCATATTTTTGACTCACACATGAATTGGATTGCCTACCTTGCAAACAATCATGCTTGGTCTGCTGAAACCGGTAATTGGTTGGGAGCGGTTCGTGGGCTGCTCTGCATGGATCATGCGGGAAGACCGGTGCTTTGGAACCCAAATGAACGAGTAATGGGCACCGCTCGCCCAACTCGGCCAACTCGGGCCTCTAGAGCGTCGCGCCCTTCTCGTCCGTCTAGACCTTCGCGTCCGTCGCGACCATCCAGACCTTCTCGCCCTACGGGCGGATGGTCCGACCTAACAATGTTCAGTTGGCTCGCCCAATAAGAGAAACGCTTATGAAACGGCTCCCGGCGGTAACCCGCCGAAAGTCGCGTGAGAATTAAGGATGGATAGCTGCCGCTCCCTTGAACAGCGGTCTTCAATTACACTCCCTATCGCATAGGATAACGGCCTCTCAGAACGTAGCGGTCGGACGCTTCCAGCCTCTTAAGGACTACGGCATGACCACTATTGCGACTAACCCAACCACCCAGCTTGCGTTTTCCATGTATGAAAACAAGGGTGTTTACGCAGTGCTCATTGGGTCGGGCGTGTCGCGCTCCGCCGGTATACCCACGGGTTGGGAAATCACGATGGAACTGGTGAAGCGCGCCGGCATCGCAGAGGGCGTAGGTCATCAGGATGATTGGCTCGCTTGGTTCTTAGGTAAGACCGGGCAGCAGCCCAACTACTCTACCCTCTTAGAGGCCTTGGCCAGCACGCAAACAGAAAGACGCGCAATTATTCAGGGTTTTTTGGAGCCAAACGAGCAGGAATTGGAAGACGGCCTCAAGATGCCAACGTCCGCCCACCGGGCGATCGCGGCCATGGTTAAATCCGGCCATGTGCGCATCATCGTCACCACCAATTTTGACCGATTGATGGAAAACGCTCTTCGCGATTTGGGGATCGAGCCTACAGTGGTGAGTTCTATTGACACGTTGGTAGGCGCGGAGCCACTCACTCATACGCAGTGCTACATCTTGAAAATTCACGGCGATTACAAAGACGCCAGGATCCTTAATACGGATGTTGAACTGGGTGACTACCCGGCCGAATTCAACGACCTTCTTGACCGAATTATCGACGAGTTCGGACTTATCGTTGCAGGCTGGTCAGGAGAATGGGATCACGCTCTGCGCTCCGCGTTCCTTCGCGCACCCAATCGGCGCTACCCTACCTTTTGGCTGGCACGGGGACGCCTATCCGAGCGCGGTGCAGAACTCGTGACCCATCGTCGCGCGACTGTCGTCGGTGGCACTGACGCCGACACTTTTTTTGATGGACTGAATCTGAAATTAGAAACCATTCAGCAGTCCCGCTATACCAATCCGCTTGACATAGATTTGGCTATCGCCATGGCGAAGCGTTTCATGGCCAAGCCCGAGCACCGGATTCAACTGGATGACTTGGTGACATCTCAAACTCAACAAGCCATTGCGCACTTCGCCCCCTTATTTGCCTCCAGCGAGGACCGGAGAAGCCAGTCTTTCACTGACTGGGTGCTTGCGCACGAAGCCGCCATCGAACCATTGGTAAGACTTGCAACAGTATTGGGTCGTTGGGGAAGCGGCGACGAATTGGGCCTGGTGCTCGACTCAATCAAAAGCCTTTACGCCGAGGCGCAAAAAAACCAGTCCGGATATACCCATTGGCTGGCGTTGAAGAACTATCCAGCAGCGTTAGTTTTTTACGGATACGGATTGGGGCTCACAAGGGCGGGACGCCTGAATGAGCTGTATAAGCTCTTCAATACGACCGTGATTAATCGGCGCGAGCTGCCGACCGTTGTCGGTGTTGATCTTTCACCATTCTACTTGGAAGCGGGGAGCAACCTTACACCGCACTGGAAGGGCTTCGAGGGAGAGACGAATTCCCAAACGCCTTTGAGCAACCGGTTGGCAAGCGTCCTGTGCCCAAGATGGGCACCCGCCTTCGCCGGCGTCCATGATGCAGACTTGCTCTACGAACGGTTTGAATTTTTGTGTCTCATGAGTTTCGTAAAAGAGCGCGGCGTTACCGAGGAAGTTCTCAACGATATGATTGAGAAAGGACAGTTCCGGCAGATCGCCGTCGGACGTCTGTCATGGCATTCGGAAACCATCAATCGCTTTGCACATGAGTACTCGACGCATGAGTACAAGATGCCCCTTCTGGAGGCTGGTTTCGCGTTCGGCAGCGAAACCTATCTCCAGAGATTCCTAGAGGGTCTTCAGCGACTGTCTCGATATTGACCTTACAAGGGATGCGGGTGCTGCGCCTCTCACCATTACAGGCAAAAGGCGGCCGATTTGCATTCCGTCACGAGGGGCTGCCATCGGCCAAGAGCAGTCGTCGGCTTTCCAGTCACGAACGCCCCAACAACACATGCTCAACGGGGGAGTGGCGAGCAAAGAGCCGAAGACACTTCGCAGCCTCCTAAGGGCGTCAAGGGTGCAGGGACACAATCGCACGTGAAGCCCGCCCTCCGTGCCGGCTGAAGCACATAGCTGTTGTCGCTAATAGCTCGATAAAGGCGTAACTATCCTCGTCACAGGACCTGCTACTATCCTGCAGAAATACCATGCATTAGCGCTCAGTGCTTAGAAGATAGAAGATGGATCACCTCGACGATCTGCCAAAGCGTCACAGAAACCATGCAACGGAAAGCAAGGCCGAAGCTGCTTTCCAGAGCTTGTTATCGAATTCGGAAGAATTTGTCCTGCAGGCTTCGGACCGCAAGGATTATGGAACCGACTGCCAGATCGAGGTTATCGATCGCGAAAGCGCGACCAACGTCAGAATCCACGTCCAATTAAAAGGAACGGAAAGGGACGCAAATGCTGACGGGTCGGTCAGTATCGAGATAAAGCGGGCCAATCTTAATTACCTGCTGATGCAGCCTCATTCCTTCTTCGCCTGCTATCACATTCCGACCGACACGCTGAGGTTCTGCTCCGCCGACACTGTGATACGGAAGTACGAGCATAGCGGACAGAATTGGACGCAGCAGCAAACGCTCACCGTGACCTTCTCAGAGCTCCTTACTGACGCACGCCTAAAGTCCCTGGCGGCTTTGACGAAATCCGGTGCAGCGTCATTGAGGGGCATGCGGGTCGCACAAACAACTGCTCGTCCCGAAGATCTGCCCAGCATCGTAAAAGCTGCCCGCCCAGACCTGCACGTTCCGGAAGATGGAGCGCAGGCTGCAGCGATGCTTTCTAGCCTTTATAACAGCGGCGCGGACGACATGATCAGCTCCGCGTTTGAGAAGTTCGCCTCCGTCCTACCTCAAGATAATGATGCGCTGATTTTTTGCTACCTGGCGGAGATCAATCTCGGCATGGCTGGGCGGAGCGGCAAGGCTGCACGCATCTCGGATGGCATTTCCTATCTCGTGTCCAAGCTCGACACTGGCGGGCTTGATGCGGGAAACCTCCAATACTCGATTGGCAACGGGTTCTCGGCGCTAGGACGCGAAGATGAAGCCATTAAGGCATATGAGATCGCTCTTCAGCACCTGACTGGCGACGACGGCAAAATACTTCTGGCGGAGTGCTACAAGAACCTCGGTTCCAGCTACGAGAAGCTAGGTGACGGGGAGAGAGCAGCCGAATCTTTCTGCGAGGCGTTGCACCACAACCCTCAACTTCCAGAAGCGCACTTCGCCCTGGGACTCCATTGTCACCGAAAAGGCGAGTACGAAGAGGCGCTCGAGCATTTCGACAACGTGGTTTTCGCCGAGCCTACTCTGGGAAAACGATCTTCGGTCTTGGGGTGGCGAATAAACGTCTTCTTCAATCTCGGTGACGGGAAGGCGGCGTTTCGCGAGATCAATACGCTACTGAGCGATGCGGGAGAGGAAGCCTGGATCTGGCCATGGTGCAGTCAACAGGTCGCCAGTTTCGGGCGCACCTCGCTAGAGAATGCGCGGCTAAGTATTCCGTTCTGGGATCGATATCTGAGGGCTCATCCGAACTGTCCCAGCGGTTTGAGAGAACGACTACTGAACAGGCTGTACTTACGGTCGGAAGATTCGGCCGTGGATATGACCTATCCCGCATTCAAGACCGAATTCGAGGCAAATATCCAGCATGTACGGGCCGATGAAGCCGCTTATTTGTGGGATCGTTTGGGGCACTGGGCGCAGGACAACGATAACTGGAACGAAGCAGAGAGCTGCTTTCGGGTCGCATATGATCTCGAGGGCGGGCACTATGGCTATTGCCTCGGCACGGCGCTGAACTTCCTCGATCGACCCGAGGAGAGCTTGCCGATTTTGCTGGCCCAAGCCGAGGAGATCCAGCCGGACGATATGAGTTACTTCCAGGTCGCAGTAGCCTACGAGAAACTGGGACGCGTGCGCGATTCGATCGATGCCTATATGAAGGTCATTGCGCTGAACTCCAACTACGAGCTAGCGTGGTTCAATATGGGCGGAGTACATTGGAACGCCGGGGAATTGGAAGACGCTAGCCGGGTGTGGAAGACCGCCGTAGACAGATTTCCAGATCACGAGCTGGCGGCTCTGCTCCGCCGCGATCTTCCCTTTGCCCTTCGTTAGGTGCGATATGCTTTATTGCCGCCGTCAGACAAATCATCACCTACTTTTTGGCCAACTGCAGTAGCCTAAGACGATCCTCCGCCAGAATTCTCTGCACATTCTCCAGGCTTCTAAGATCCGCGCGCTGGTTAAAGGCGTCTTCCTGCAAATTCCCTGAAAAACCCGCCATACGCTTGTGCCCAATCAAGCCCGCCAGCCAACCAGTCAACTCATGATTAAAGAATGGATACGCTCGATGTGAATCAAGATGAACCGCTACTGCGCGCAACTCAGTCAGACAAATGACATCAACGATGTCCTCATCGAAGGTGATTAAGCGGTCTAGGCAGAAATCTACGCCCTCCAAGTGTCGGGGATTCGACAGCGACTCGATGAGCCTCAGTATGTACAAATCCCAGGCGCAGTTATTGATGATGTGGAGCGGATCTTTCTTGTCCAGCACCGAGTTCAGTTTTTCGGAAAGCTTTGTTTTCTTTGTATGGAAGAGAATATCGGCACATACAATTAGCTCGCGCAGCATGAAAATTCGCAGCTCATCGTGCATGAAGCTGAGCAGCGCTTCCATCTTGGCCTCCGGTGACGCTGAAGAGCTACACTCGAGAATCTTGGCACGTAGAATCATGCATTCTGCGGCCGCAGCTTGTTGGGCAATGGCGACGCCCAACCCTGCTTCCAGATTGCGCGAAAACCCGTCGATCCATTCCTCGGCGAACGCCTCGGCACGTTTTTGGTAAAGGGTGCGAAACCGTTCTCCCCAACCCTCACTCAATGGAGCCTCATCAAGCGACAGCGCATGTACAGCAGCAACCGTTTCTTTGCAAAACTGCCGGGTCTCGGGGGACCACTTTTTCTGCGCTTCACACAGGTATACATATGAATTCAGCCTCGCGAGATCATCTACGGAGAACATCCGCTGCAGATCTGCACGCACAGCGTCGAGTTCAGGTGAAATACGTTCTGCATACGACAGTTTGCGAATGTAGCTGGCCGCATTCGAATCCAGAAAAAGCGAGCCACCCAGTATGTAGTTAACCCGTGTTTCGGACAAAGCGAAGGCTTTGTCCAGAATCCAGACGGACTTCCCGCGCAGCATGGTCGAAACGAAACCTTTCTGAGAAAACTTCTCCCGTACCAAGCCAAATGGCCCACCAGCTTCATCCGCCGCGTACATGATGCGCCAGTCACCTAGCAGCTCAACATGTTCCTGGAAGCGGTCCAGCGCTTCTCTTGGGTTATCTGCGGAGCATACATAATGAAGCGCTTGTTGGATCTCAAACTCGCCGTATCCCTTCATCAGAATCTCATCTTCCCTTAGTTTAATTAGCTACCGCGCAATCTAGGTTATCTTTGCACTTGAGAGGATGTCGCTTTGATAGCGCGCGACGATTTCCCCACCACAGCATAAGAGTGGCATCCGAGAAGTTCTGTAGGGAGACTCAGGTCTGTCTCTTAACCCATGCCACCCGAAAATGGCGCCCATACGAGCACCATTAAACCGGGCAATTGTTCAGAAGAAAAACTGTTGCCCGGAAAGCTGCGACCAGTTGCTGTCAAGCATTGGGCGTAGGGGCTGGAGCTGCCGAAGGCTCTTGAGAGGCTTAAGCTGCTTGAGACCTTTCAGGGGCTTCAACTGGCACAAAGGTCTCATGGGGCCTCCAGTAGCATTGTTTGAAAAAAACACTACCTGACCGCGGTTGTCACGTATCAACCCATTAGTAATCCGGCCGAGATGTTGTCCCGTGTACGAGTACATGGAGTCATCATGAAAATACCCAACTGGTGATCCACCGAAGGTAAAGATATGGACACCGTCATCGGTATAGGCGATAGGGACGCCGCTGCGATCGTAAAAATCCTGACTCATAGGATTGCTCCATTCTAAAGGGAGTGCAGGGCATCAACTGATGCCCTGGGTCAAGCGGGGCGGCTTGTTAAGCCGATTTTGGGCGAAGAACGATGCGAAACGGCTGGCCGTTCGCTCGTCGTATCACCTTCCCAGACTTGGTGCGGATGGTCATGCGGTAGATGACCTGCCCTTCCTCGTCCGGTTTTTCGAACATCTCTAGCTGGGACATGATTCGTCTCTCACAGAGATAGGCTCGAACACAAAACTCGCTCCCTTGCGAACGGACCCTATAGGGGCTACCATCACAACGCTTTTTCTGAAGCGCGAGAGACATCTGGAGCCTGTTCAGACGTCTTTTTTCAAAAGCCGATCAAGTTCGTACCTTGGTCGGCTTTTCTATTTCCGGGTCACTCTCCACCTCTGGCCAACCTCTTTTGGAGATTGTTCACCTGCTCAAGGCGAGCATGAACCCCATCCATAACAGGATACTATCATCATCATTTTGATGACGTCAACCAATCATGTGTTATCCTTGACACATTAGTGATTGGTTTCATTCGATGGTCAGCCAAACGGAGAAAACATGATTGACCTCAGCGATTACAGCAAGGCGCAACAGGAGCGCCTCGCCTTCATAGACTTCCGTTTGTTTTTTTTGGGGGTTGTATCGCGCATGGATTTAATGGAACGTTTTGGCGTGGCTTCAGCGGCAGCTACGCGGGATTTTGCGCTTTACCGTGAGCTTGCCCCCGAAAACACTGAGCTTGATCCGGTTACCAAGCATTACATTATTCGTGAGCAGTTTGTCCCCCAGGTAGCGCATAATTCCGAGCGCGTGCTAGTTACGCTTTCGCAAGGGTTCGGCGATGGCGTCGACTCTGGGGAGGGCTCGTTGATCCGACACGAGTCTGTGTCGTTACTTAGCCGTCCTAAGATCGAAATCCTTGCACCAGTGACGCGCGCAATTCACCTCAGGCAGGTGGTAAAAATCGACTACATGTCGAAATCTGGGCATTCAACGCGAGAGATTGTTCCGTTTGCTATTGGCTGTGATGGCCTTCGTTGGCATGTCCGGGCGTTTGATCGCAAAGGCAAACGTTTCTCAGACTTTGTGTTCACTCGCATGAGCAATGCCGAGATCTCTGTCGGTGAGAAGCCTAGGACTGAAGAGAGCTGGGAACAGGATGATCAGTGGAATCGTATGCTGGATCTCCCTATCATTCCTCACCCAGACAAAGACTCCACTGAATTAGTCGTATTGGATTACGGGATGCGTGACGGACTTATGCGGCTTCGTGTGCGTGCCGCGATGGCTGGTTATGTGCTGCAGCAATACCATATCGACTGCTCACCCGATCACAGCATCAAAGATTATGCTTATCGTTTATGGTTGAGCGATCCGCTGGCTCTTTATGGTGTAGAGAGCGCAATTTTTGCACCAGGATACACAAAGCCTACAAACAGCGTCTGATCAGTGCTACCCGTGGCGCGAAGCGAGAGGAAATCGCACGCTTCACGTGTTAAGCGTGGGCAACTCAACGTCGGCCATTGTCATTTATCAAGTAGGCCGACGCATTACTACATTGCATCTTTGATCCCGATTAGATGATGATCTAGGGCGGTACAGGTATTCAAACCCTGCCTTACGATATTCGGCTGGCTGCTTTTGGACGTTTGCGCCTGTCGCCACCGAGAGCGATGCACAGTTCACTGCTAATCATGACTACGAAGTAAGCTGGTCAGCCTTAATGCGTTCAATTGTCAGATTAAGTACAAGCGGAGTGCGGGGATAAATTAGAGTGTAATTTCGCAAGGTATTCCAGTTGGTATTCCAACTAAAAATAAAAACCGATATTAATCATACAAATCAATAAGATAGCGGCTTGATTCAGATTACCCCGGCCCACCAACTCTCAACGACAAGGCCCGCCAAGTGCGGGCTTTGTCGCATCTGAAGTTCGGGATTTTCCGGATCAGCGCGATTGGACTGGCGTGCTGCGCCGGAACTATGCTTTGAGCCACCGGCAATGACCCAAGGACTTTCATGAACGTTTGGCTGCGTGTCCTATTGGCTACCCTCGTTTCACTGTCTGCGCACGCCGCGACCACCGACATCCCGCCAAGAGTCCAGCAGGTCGTCTACAAGAGTGGCCACGGCAGCGTGCAATTCAAGCAGTCGATCAAGGGCTATAAAACTGCGGAGTACACGCTCAGCGGCAAAGCCGGGCAGATGCTGACGGTGGGCTTTAAATCTGCCAACCTTTCCGCCGCCTTCAACCTCGCCACCAAAGGTGCTGATTACGCGCTGTTCAACGGCTCGGTCATGGGCAATCATTTCCTCGGCTCGTTGCCGGCCGATGGCGATTACACGGTGCAGGTCTATCTCATGCGCAGTGCTGCCCGACGCGATGAAGTGGCCAACTACGAGATTTCCCTCACTCTCGCCAACGGCAACGCAGTGGATAACCAGCGACCTTTCGATCAACACGTGGCGTTGCAGGGCATCGATTTTCATGTGAAAGCGGATCTGCTCGATGGCAAACCCACATTGCGTATCGAACCCCAAGGCCTGGAGATCGACAACTCAATGATCGCCCGCCCACTCAACGGCGATATCATCCGCGCCGAGGTCGGCGACCTGAATAATGACGGCTCGCCTGAGCTCTACGTCTTCACTCGCTCGCCCGGTCGCGGGATGCCCGGTGAACTGATCGCCTACTCGGCGAATAACAAAAAATCCCTGAGCGAAATCTATCTGCCGCCCATCAGCGACAACCCGAAAACCGCCGAGGGTTATCAGGGTGAGGACTCATTTGCTGTCGTGGAGAACACGCTCATTCAGCGCTTCCCTGTGTATGGCAGCGCGGACGCCGGAACCGGTCGCACGGGGAAGATGCGCCAGGTTCAGTACAAGTTGGTGCCCGGAGAGGCGGGATGGGTTTTACGTGCAGGCAAGGTGGCGGAGTATTGACATGATCATGGCCGCCGCCGCAAGGAGTGGGTGCGGGCATGTTCGCCAGCAGATGCCGCTACCGATCACATGCCCTGAACCATGCCCTTCTCTACCACGATAACGCTTTCGCAACGTGCTCCGCTTCAGTCCTGGATCGACCACTGTCTGTAATCGGTGCCCGCAACATCGACCGTTGCTCTTTGCGATCGACGATCCAGAACGCCATCTTCGTCGGCGTCTTGCGCGAGGCGCCCGTCTCAGGATCTGCGCTGGAGGAACCTTGTCCATCCGGCGACTGCGTCACCTCGAACTCCCATTTATGGCCGATTGCCGGGATGTCTTCATGGGCTACCGATTTGGCTGAAAACCCTGTTTTGCTGAGACCCGCAGCTTGCAAGCCGAGATTATTCGCCATGAAGGAGCGCAGCATGGACTCCAGCTCCTGATCAGAAGAGGCTGGCATGCCCACGGTCAGGCCGAGCTGGGCCCCGCTCTGCAGGTTTTCGTAGTAAAAGCGCCCATGGGTGTTCGGTCGCAGACGGTAATCGCCCACGCGCAGCGGCAAATGCACGCCTTGGCGTTCATTGACCAAGGCGTTTTCATCCTTCGGTATATGCCAGCCCAGTGTCGCATCGCTCATCTGCCATTCGATGAATCTGCGGTTCAGCGCCACGGCGTCCTCGTTTCGGCCTTGCCGATAATCGATGTCCGCGGCGAAGTCCAACGCGCTGCGAAAAAGCAGTTCATCGACGACCCGTTCGTCCCAGGCTGACACCGCCAAACCCAGTGCACGACGTGCGGCCTCGAGATCTGCGCGCCGATATTGATCGATGCCGATGTAAGTCTGCATCCGCGCAATCTCGTCCGGGAAGTGCGCGTCGGGCAGCGCCTTTTCCGCCAGTGCCGCAGCCTTGGCTACGCCGTCCGGCAGTGAAGCGGCCACCTCGATATCCCGCACCTGCTGAGCCAGTGGCCGTTCACGAAACAGCGGCGGTGCGCTGCGCCATTTCAGCGCGGCGAACAATTGGCGCACTTGCTGCGCGATTTGGGCCTCGTCTTGCAATCCGAAATTGACATCGATATCCATCCGCCAGTCGCCGCGGAAGATAAGCCAATGAGCATTGATGCACTGCTTGTCCTCACATTCACTCTGATCTGCGCGCTTGAAAGCGGTCAGGCCGTCGTAGGCGAGATCGGGCATGGTCATTTCCAGCGCACTTGGCTTGTGCCGCGCCTGATAGGACTGCAGCGATGCCTGCCGTTCGGCAGCGCTGATCTTGCGTTGATGCTCGTCATAGGACACGGCAATCTCGGCAGTCAGGCGACCGCCCGGGAGCGCCTGCGTGTAAAGAACAAGAGTGTTGAAGTCGCGTTGTTCGGCCGGCTGGAACCTGGTCAATGTCCACGCCCCCACCGTGAGGGGCATCGAAAAGTCAGCGAGGTCGTAACGCAAGCGGGGCTCGTCCGGCGACAAACGCCATGAAGCGGGATCGGGGCTGGTCACCGCGAACAGCTTTTCTTGCAGGCGGGCGACCTCTGTCCTTTCACCCGCCATCATGCTCGCTTCGATTGCCCGCTCCAGCATGCCCGTGCTCCGAGCGTCGCGCTTGCCCGATGCACCGTTGTCGGCGGCTTGCTTTTCCCAATACGCAATCTGCTCTTCAGCGGCACGGCGGGCCTCGTCATATCGGGCCTGTTTGTGCAGCAGATCAACGAGCAAGGCGCCCGCGTCGAGTTCGATAAAATCGAGGGCGCTGCCTTTTCGGCCGGCAACCATCGCCGCCCGGGCAGCGACCGTGGCATCCGCCAGCAAGCCATCGCGGCTCAGACGTTGAGCTTCGTGCATCAACCCTCTAGCGTCGGGTGCCCGAGTCTGTGCCTGAACCGTCGCCGCGCTGCAGACCGCCATGGCGGTTGACAGCAGCAGCGCGGCAAAAAGGCGCCAGCGCCGGCTTTGCCTTGAACGCCGGGGCTGAACCACCGTCCCGGTGCTACACGCTGTTGCCAGGACCTGGGGATACGCGCCATGCATCATTTTTACTACTCCTTGTAGAGCCATCCTCCGGGTTTGCGACGGCTGATCCTGTTTGGCAGAGACACCTGTCATGACGTTCGCGGGTTTTGATGACCACCCACAAAGCGTCGCGACATTAGTGCCCTCGACAAACATTATCAAATGAGATTTCAGCTGATTTTTGCACCCCTGTCAGGGACTGATCAGGGAACTCGCTTTTCAAGGTCGTTATTGCTGGGTGAAACGTGCGCAGGTCGACTGGCTGCCGGTCTGCCTTTTTATGCCGGTGCATCAGCGTCGAGACCGCACATCGATATGAATTTTTCTTCACTGCAGCTACGCGGCCCAACCTTGTAAAGTCCACCCGCTCATTCAAGAAACTACGGTTCGCCCGCGGCTCTCCCGCGGGCTTTTTTTTGCCTGAAATTCATCACGACTTGCCGTCACCCGGACAATTGCGCGACGCTGCCGGTAGATCCTTCGCCCAGGAGCACCCGATGCCGCTGCTGTCCCTGCCCTGCCAACGCCTGACGCTGGCGATTCTCGCTCCGGATCAGGCCGGCCTCGAAAGTGCGTTCTACCAACGCAACCTGCGCCACCTCACCCCTTGGTCGCCGATCCGCACCACTGAATATTTTTCCACCGAGCAGATTCGCCGCCGCCTGGAGATTCAGGCCAGCGCCTTTGAGGCCGGGCTGGCGATGCATTTCGCGCTGTTGACTCCGGATGGCGAGCAGATGATCGGCGCGTGCAATTTCAGTGGCATCATTCGCGGCGCGTTTCAGGCCTGCTACCTCGGTTATCACATCGACGGAGCCCATCAGGGCCAGGGTTTGATGCGTGAAGCGCTGGACGCCGGGATTGGCTACATGTTCGACACGCAGAACCTGCACCGGATCATGGCCAACTACATTCCCGGCAACGAACGCAGCGCGCGGCTGCTGGAGAAGCTGGGGTTTGAGCGGGAGGGTTATGCCAAGGCCTACCTGAACATTGCCGGGCGCTGGCAGGATCATGTGCTGACGTCATTGGTCAATCCGGCATTCGAAACGCCGGAAAAGCGCTGGTCACGCCCCATGGTGTGAGCTTCACGATTTGTTCAGCAATGGCGACGTATGCTCGAGGCTCCCGCCCCCTTCGGTAGCCTGAAACCATGTCGCGTGCCGCCCCTTCGCTGTTTCTGCTTGCCGCCTTGTTGTTTTTCTTCGCGCTGGGCGGTCATCAGTTGCAAGGCTCCACCGAGGCCCGCGTCGCCGGGATCGCCATGGAAATGCACCTGGACAATGACTGGGTAACGCCGCGCCTGTTCGGCGAACCATTTCTGGAAAAACCACCGCTGAGTCTGTGGCTCGACGCTGGCGCCATGCGCGTGTTCGGCGTATCGCCGTGGTCGGTGCGGCTGGCGTCGGCGGTGGCCGGATTGCTCAGCGTGATGGTGCTCTACGGCATGTTGCGCGGTTTCGAGCGGCCGAAGCGAATCGCGTGGACGGCGGGGATTTTGCTGGCGACCATGGCCAGTTATTGGA
This sequence comes from Pseudomonas sp. MYb2, assembly GCF_002979955.1. NCBI lineage: Bacteria > Pseudomonadati > Pseudomonadota > Gammaproteobacteria > Pseudomonadales > Pseudomonadaceae > Pseudomonas > Pseudomonas sp. MYb2. Next base: position 62,210 of record NZ_PCQC01000025.1, on the reverse strand, counting down.
GCAACGTGCGCGGCGTCGGCGAAGACGCGCTGCTGGCCCTCGGCGTGACGATGGCATTGCTGGCGTTTTTTCAGGCGCAACGTGCATCGACCGCCGGCAACTCGCTGCTGTTTGTCATCGGGATCGCCATTGCCACATTGAGCAAGGGTGTCCTGGGGCTGGCGATGCCGGGGGTGGTGATTTTTGCTTATCTGTTGGCCGATACCTTGATCGATAAACGCCTGAAGATCGCTGATTGGTTGCGGCCGGGATTGTTGACCGTGATAGGACTGATTCCGCTATTGATCTGGCTGGTTGTGCTTTATCAGCATGACGGTGCGCAAGCGGTCAGAGAAGTGTTGCTGACCAACAGCGTCGGACGCTTCAGCGGGTCGTTCGTCGAGGCCGGGCATTACGAGCCGTTCCATTACTACCTCGCCAAGTTGCCGCAAGCGTTTTTGCCGTGGAACATTCTGGTGTATCTGGGGCTGTGGCATTTCCGCAAACAGCTCAAGGCCAATCGTTATCTGCTGTTTTTCAGCCTGTGGGTCGTTGCGCAATTCGTCATGCTGACGTTGGCGTCGAGCAAACGCACGGTGTACCTGATGTCGATGACCCCGGCGGCAGCGGTGATTGCCGCAGAGTACGCAGGCGTGCTGTTCGACAAGCTAAAGGCGTACGAATCGACCCACAGCTTTGTCGGCCGAATCGCTCGTCATCGTCAGGCGTTGGCCGTCAGCGTTCTGACCGTGGTGATCGCCAGTTATCTCGGTGCCGCTCAATGGGCGTTGCCAAACGCCGATAAACACCTGTCGTTCCTGCCGCTGACCGAACATATTCAAGCACTGCAAGCGGAAGGTCATCAGGTGGCGCTGTTTCAAGCCAACGAACGAGTGGGCGGCGCCAGCGTGTTCTATACGCAGAGCGTGCTCAAGGGCCTGGATACTGAGGCGCAGTTGCGGGAGTTTCTTGGCGCATCTCCAACCAATGTGGCGGTTATTGCCGCAGATATCGAACCCACCGCCCCACTGCAAGTACTGATGACCATGAAGGTCGGTCGGCAGGCCTATTACTTCGTCGGTTACGAAGATGTCCTCAGCAACAACTAACCCCCTCCCGTCATCGCAGAGCCGCAAGAACGCCTGTTACAAATTCCGTAGGACAAAATCCTTTCAGCTCTGGGAAATGCGGCCGATACAAACCTGCTAACACCCTTGCTGGCTCAAAAAAACAACAATCTTCCAGCCTAACCGACGACAAGAAACCCAACGTTTCTGGAGGATTTTTGATGAATAGCTGGTTCGGCAACATCAGCGTGAACATGAAACTGGGCCTGGGCTTCGGCCTGGTGCTGGCCCTGACCTGCGTACTGGCCCTGACGGGCTGGACCAGCCTCGGTGGCCTGATCGACCGCAGCAACTGGATGAGCGACATCACCCAGCTCAACGCCGGCCTGACCAAACTGCGCGTGGTGCGCCTGCAATACATGCTGACCAATGGCGATGAAACCGCCGCGCAGAATGTGCAGACAACCCTCGAAAGCTTCGCCGCGCAACAACAGAAGCTGATCAACAGCTTCAAGAGCCCGGAAAACGTCAAACTGCTCAAGGAGCAGGCCGCGACCATCGCTGAATACCAGACGTCGCTGAACAAAATGCGCAACGCCTATCGCACCGGCAACAGCGCCCGCGACAGCATGAGCGTGAGTGCCGAGACCGCGTACAACCAGATCGAGTCGATCAGCAAACGCGTGCAGCAGATGGACATGAGCGAACAGCGTTTCGAACAGTTCCAGGCGATCACCGCCGCCAAGGAAGCGTTCATCCTCGCGCGCTACGAAGTGCGCGGCTACACCGCCACCACCAATGCCGAAACCGAACAGAAAGCCATCGGCCAGATTGACGCCGCCATTGCCAGCCTCAAGCAACTGAATGTGCATTTTGCTGACTCGCAGCAAGACGCACTGCGTCAGCTGGAAACCGCACTCGTCAACTATCGCAGCGCATTGATGGCCTATAAAAACGCCAACACCGATGCGGTGCAAGCCCGTAAGGAAATGACCGATCAAGGCGCCGCCATCGTCACCACGAGCGAGCAGCTGTACCAGATCCAGCTCGACCGTCGTGACATCGAAAGTGCCCAGGCGCGCACTTTCCAGCTGATCAGCACCCTGCTGGCACTGTTGGTCGGCGTGATTGCTGCGGTGATCATCACCCGTCAGATCACCCGTCCGCTGCAAGAAACCCTGGCCGTGGTCGAGCGCATCGCCAGCGGCGACCTGACCCAGAACGTCACCGTCACCCGCCGCGACGAGCTCGGCGTGCTGCAACAAGGCATCGCGCGCATGGGCGTGACCCTGCGCGACCTGATCAGCGGCATCCGCGACGGCGTCACCCAGATCGCCAGCGCCGCCGAAGAACTCTCGGCCGTGACCGAGCAGACCAGCGCCGGTGTGAACAGCCAGAAAGTCGAGACCGATCAGGTCGCCACCGCGATGCACGAGATGACTGCCACCGTGCAGGAAGTCGCGCGCAACGCCGAAGAAGCCTCGCAAGCCGCTGCCGCCGCTGACGGCGAAGCCCGTGAAGGCGACAAAGTGGTCAACGAAGCCATCGCCCAGATCGAGCGTCTGGCCAGCGAAGTGGTGCGTTCGACCGAAGCCATGAGCGTGCTGCAACAGGAAAGCGACAAGATCGGCAGCGTCATGGACGTGATCAAGGCTGTTGCCGAACAGACCAACCTGCTGGCCCTCAACGCTGCAATCGAAGCCGCGCGTGCCGGTGAAGCCGGTCGTGGATTTGCCGTGGTTGCCGACGAAGTGCGTGGCCTGGCTCAGCGTACGCAGAAATCCACCGAAGAAATCGAAGGCCTGGTTGCCGGTCTGCAGAATGGCACCCAGCAGGTTTCGGCGGTAATGAGCAACAGCCGCGCGCTGACCGACAGCAGTGTCGCCCTGACGCGCAAGGCTGGCGCGTCACTGGAAAACATCACCCGTACGGTGTCGAACATCCAGTCGATGAACCAGCAGATCGCCGCCGCTGCTGAACAACAGAGCGCCGTGGCTGAAGAGATCAGCCGCAGCATCATCAACGTACGCGATGTGTCGGAACAGACCGCCGCAGCCAGTGATGAGACGGCGGCGTCGAGTGTTGAACTGGCGCGTCTGGGTGGTCAGTTGCAGCAGATGGTCAGCCATTTCCGCGTTTGATCTTCGTACAGCGCTGAAGCAAAAAACCAATCGCGGGCAAGCCCGCTCCCACAGGGTTTTGAGTCGTTCACAGATGTTGTGTTCGACTCATGAACTGTGGGAGCGGGCTTGCCCGCGATTGCGTCAGGCCTGTCACCCCGATGCCCCGGAAAAAACTCCGCATCATGTAGGAGCTGCCGCAGGCTGCGATCTTTTGATCTTCGCTTTTGAACAATCTGAAGCAGGATCAAAAGATCGCAGCCTTCGGCAGCTCCTACAGTGCCATGTGGGTAGCGAGCTTTTTCAGGGGCTATCTACTTCGCTTTTGTGATGCTCAAGCTGCCCACGGGTTAATCATCTCTACACCGCTAAACTCGAAATCCTTCACGTTACGGGTAGCTATGGGGAGGCCATGGGTTCGGCAGATCGCAGCAATTTGCGCATCGGCCATCGAAACCGCGCGGCCTTTTGATTCACAATCTGCAACAAGCGTCGCGTACTCGACAGCGGCATGAGCGTCGAAAGACAAAATACGTCCGGCAAAGTCTTCTTCGAACATCGCCATCGCATGGGCCTCAAGTTTTTGTTTGCGCTTTCCGGAAGGCAGCCGAGCGATACCGTGAAGTATTTCTGCCACCGTCACGGCACTCACAGCCAGTTCCATCGCAGGCTGTGCATCAACCCAGGCGAGCACCCGGGTCTCAGGCTCGGTTCGCATGAACTCTGATAGAACGTTGGTATCAAGCACTATCATTCGAAGAAATCCACCGCAGTGGCTTTCTCTGAACGCTCCGGCAAATCGAGGTCTACTCCGCCGACAGCACTGAATCTGTCGCGGATTCGGCTGCCAAGACCACCGGTACGGTCTATCGTCGTCAGAGCTCGGCCTAAAATGAGTCGAGCTTCTTCCTCCATGGAATGCCCATTGTGAGCCGCGGTGATGCGCAGTTGTTCCTTGAGCTTTTCATCAAGGTTTCGAATTGTAATGCTGGCCATGATGCCCCCTGCAATCAATGAAATCATTGATTGCAGGCTAGCACATCCTTTCTGGCTAAAAATCGGTGATCGTATAAGCGGCCACTCTCATTTCGACTGGCGCGCTTGGGTGGTCAACTGCAGCAGATGGTAGCCACATAAATAGTGGCTGTACCAACATCTTCCCGAGCAGGCTCCCACACTTGGCCAATGCGATACACAAAGGCAGCCGCTGATCAGTGCCCGTGCTGGCGCGGCCTTTTACCCTTAGTCAAACCCTCAACAGCAAATATCACCTCGACTTTGAAATACTTGTTGCCGATAGATTCGGTCGTGAACGTCAATTTGCCATTGACGCTCAACCCGGTCGGCACATCCGGTCCATCCTTGTTCTGAAATACAACTTCACCGGCACGCGCCCCGTATGTTGGGTAAAACTCGCCGTCGATAAACACCAGATGCTTGATCTCTGCATTTGGAAAAGAAAATTTGCCACTGGGCTGACGGTCATTTTTAAAAGCCACGTAAATCTGCGCGTTGCGTGGCTTATCTATATCTCCCGAAACGATCAATCCAATGCCCTGGTCGTCAAATCGGTGAACCAGTGTCGATTCAAATCTGAACTCGTCAACTAACTGGTCATCACCTCCCCGGTAACTCTGAACCATTCCTTTCATCGTGCCACGCGATGCTTTACTTGCCTGATCAGCATCCATATCGTCCACCTCTCGCTCTGCCCAACGCCCACACCGGTATCGGCGCAAGAGCAGCATGCTGCAAGTAAAGAGTCTTTTGACCTGTTAGAACTGACAGTTCGAAAGACTCAATCGCGATTAAAATCCACTGTTGATACGCGCATTTCAGGCGCAACGTCTGACCATTACCGCGTGCCGCGCTGGCGCAACGCCGACGGCATGAAGTAAGCGTCCTCCGGCACCGGTTGCGCAAAATCCACCGTCTCCGCCTCTTCGTTATCAAGGTTCTGCACGTAGTAACGCCGTGCCTGCAAATCGTGGAACACGTCCAGCGCACTCCACGTGGTGGGCAGGTCGTAGAAGTTTTTCAGGTAGGCCATCGACACGCGCCACAACTCCCCTCGCCCATCGTATTGATCGACCAGTGCCGCGCCCCAGCTGTCTTCATCGAGAAACAGCACACGCTTGGAATAGATGTGTCGCGAACCCGGTTTCAGGTTGCCTTCTACGACCCAGACCCGGTGTAGTTCGTAGCGGGTGTATTGCGGATTGAGGTGGCCCGGGGTGAGCAGTTGCGCGTATTTCACCTCGGGGCTGCCGACCTTGTAATTGTTGTAGGGGATGTAGATTTCCTGTTTGCCCTTGAGCTTCCACTCGTAGCGATCCGGCGAGCCGTTGAACAGGTCGGTGTCGTCGGCGGTGCGCAGGCCATCGGAGGAGGCGATTGGCGTGTCGTAGGCGAGGTTCGGTGCGCGGCGCACGCGGCGTTGGCCGGCGTCGTAGATCCACGCTTGGCGCGCATCTTTGAGTTGATCGAGGGTTTCGTGCACCAGTGCGGCACCGCCGGCCAGTCGCGCCGGGCTTTTCACGAAGGCGAGGTAGTAGAACAGGATGTTTTTCAGGTCGGCGAACTGGCCGTTCGGGCGGTAGTAGTTGAACAGGGCTTCCTGCTGCGAGGTCACCAGCGCGAAGCTGCCGTTGCGCTGGACCGGCGCTTCGGAAGCGCGGCGCACGACGTAGATGCCGCGATAGCGGGTGATGTGGTTCCACAGCACTTCAACGCCGTCCTTGGGCACCGGGAATGGTACGCCGCCGTAGGCATCGGAGAAGCCGCTGCCGCCTTCGAGCAGCTTGGCCGAGGTCGCATTCTTGAGGGTGTTGTCGTACAGCCACTGCGGCGCTGAACCCGAACGGCGTGACGGGTAGACCGGCATCTGGAAGGTGTCAGGGTAGCTGTTGAACAGGGCGATCTGGCCGGGGCTGAGGTGGGCTTTGTACTGGTCGAGATTGGCTTTGGTGATGGTGAACAGCGGTTTGTCCGTTGCGTACGGATCGGGGTGATGCTGGCCGGGTTTGTAGCCGGCCGGGGCTTGAGTGATGCCGCCGGTCCACGCGGGGATGGTGCCGGCGGCGTTGCCGGCGCGCTCGGCGCCCATGGGGGTCAGGGAGGTTTTCAGTTGTTCGGCTTGTTGTGGGGTGATGGCGGCGAAAACGCTGCCGGCGGCAAGACCTAGAACAAGCCCGAGCGAAGCCTTAGTCAATCGTGAGTTGTGAAACATGATCAATCTCCGAAATGGGAGTGAGGTCTGCAAATCACCGCAGATCCCCCGTAGGAGTGAGCCTGCTCGCGATAGCGGTGTATCAGGCAAAAACTACTGCGACTGAAAGTCCGCCATCGCGAGCAGGCTCACTCCTACAGGGGATGCGCCTGTGTTCCGGGTATCAAAGGAAATACTTGAGGTTGAGCCCGACGTTGTCGCGGTCGCGGATGCCGTTGTTCTGCCCGCCACCGTAAAACTCGGTGTATTGCAGTTCGGCTTCGAGCTTGTTCTGGTAGTTGGCCTTGATCCCCAGCGTGTAGGCCTTGCGACCTTCGATGGTGTTGCCGGCCTGATAGCTGTTGCCCTCGAAATCGTCCTTGTAAACGATGTAAGGCGAGACGTTGACCCCGGCGTACACGTCGTTCCAGGTGCCGTTGAGCATCGCCGTGTAGCTGTAGGAATCACGGTTGACCTGATCGTCGCGATCACCGCCCGACACATAGGAATAGTTACCGGTGCCGGCGTAATAACGGTTCGTGCCGTCATAAGCGGTGTACTGCAAACTGCTGCCGCGCAGATGTTCCGAGGCCAGTTCAAAGATGCCGAACAGCGAGTCGAACGAGGCCGTCGGGCCGAAGTTGTAGATGGTCCCCAGCGAGGTGTTGAACGCTTCGACACGTTCGGCGTTGTTGATCTCGCTGTTGAGGTTGACCATCTGCCCGCCGACGTTGATCGACCTCCCCATTACCGCCACGGCAGCTCCGTTGGCCAGGTCACCGATCAAATCGTTGGTGGCAGCGACACCGATTGGCAGGTTCGGCCGATAAGCGATTTCACCGAACACCGAGGCCTCGCCCAGCGTGGTGTTGAAGCTGAAACCGTACATGCGAATGTCTTCGGCATAGCGACGATGCGCCTGAATGTTGCCCATCACATCAGCGGTGGCCAGACCATTGGCCAGCGCGCCGGCCTGATCACCTGCGACGCCGGACAGCAGGTTGGTCAGGGTATTCATGTCGATGCCTTGGTAGCCGCCCAGATCTGCTGCAATGGTCGGTTCCTTGGCGTGGTAATTGACCATGTACAAACCGAACTCGGTGCTGTTGAGCTGCTCGGCTATGTAGCGAAAGGCGAAGCCGAATTGGCCGTCGTTGCGCGCGTTGTAGTCTTTACCGATCGACGCCACTTTCAAGGTATTGCCGTAGGCCGGGGTCACCCCGTTGGCATACAGCCCGGTGGATTTCAGCACCGGCCCCAGCAACGGGTTGTTGCCCAGCGCGCTGTACAGACCGATGACGTTGCCGAACCCTGGCACGGGTGTATCGAGCGCCGTGCCGCTGAAGTTGTTGTAACCGGTGTTGCCGCCGTCAGCGAACAGGTCGGTTTGCGAGTAGAAGGTGCCGACCGGATCGATGCGGGTTTCCTTCCAGTTGGTCTGGTAGAAACTCTCCATCGTCAGCGAATCGGTGAGGCCGACGTTGAAGCTCAGCGCCTCGACCGGCACCAGCACTTCCTTCACTTCGGCGCCGGGCAAGCGGTACTTGGCAGCGTCCACCGGGTTGGTTGTGTTGATCCCGCCGCGATAGAAAATCCCCTCGCCCCAGTTGAACACCTGCCGACCGACGCGCGCGGTCACCGGCATCTGCGCAACGTCCCAACTGCCATGCACGTAGGCGTCGAGCATCTCGATGCGGCTGCCGGCGATGTCGCGGGTCTGGCTGGTGAAATGATCGTCCTGCGGGTAGCTTTGGCTCGGTTGCGAGGGGCTGTTGTTGTCGTAGTAGTTGTTGCGTTTGTCCATCAACTGCGTGTCGTAAAACGCGGTGCCGCGCATGAACAAACCGTAGTTCTGATAGTTGGCTTCGAGCTCGGAGGTGATCTTGTACACCTCGGAGACCAGCCCGGTGTCGAAGTTGCGATTGCCGTCGTTGGTGTTGACGTCATCGTTGGTTTTATCGCGCCCCTGCACCCGCCACAAACGGCCATAGGACAAGGTCGTGTCGAACGAGCCGGTGACCTGTTTGTCCAGCACGCTGAACTCCACTGCGTGCGCGCCATCGACTGCGCACAGTTGCAGCAACCCGGCCAGGCCGACACCGGGGAGCGCCGCGCCCGTCAGGCGCAATCGAGAGTTGATCATGTGTTCCTCCTTCCCTGTTTTTTATTGTTGTGGTGTGCGTTGCTGCGTTACGGCGCCAATCCGGCGCTGACGTAAATCCGGCTGTGCGCGCCGAAATGGCCGAGCAATTTGAACAGCTGCTGATTGAGCGCCGGATGGTCGAAATTTTCCCGTTGCAGCTGATTGCCGCTGCTGAAATCACTGGTCGCTGGCGCCGTTGCAAGCCACTGGCCGATGGCCTCGTCGAAAGCTGCGGAATCGTCGACCGACTCGGCGCTGACCACTTCACGCAGGTAGTCCACCGAGTACGGCGGATAGCGTTTGTCCTGAGCCACATCGGCGTAAGCGTCGAGCATCGGATGCGGCAGACCGGCGCGCAGCAAGCGGCGCAGCCAGGTTGACTGGTACTTCTCCACCTCCGTGTGCCGGGTGGCGACGCGCTCGATCGAGGCCTGTTTGTCCTCAGCGAAACCGGCGATGGCCTTACCTTCCAGCAGCAGGAGATTGGCGAGGTCGACGCCGGGCAACGGCTTGGCGTGATAGGGCTGGGTCAGGTCCTGAATGTGGTGCAGGCCCCAGCCAAGAAAGCGATAACCCCAGTACGGATGACCGCTGGCAAACGCCAATCGCGCCAGACCCATGTATTGATACGCGCGCCAATCCGGCCAACTGCGTTCGAGGAAACCGGCAGCGGCGTACACCACAGGGCTTTCATGGAAAAAGCCCATGTGGAACGGCGCTTGAGAACTGTATTGAAACCGCTCATCGCCGAACGGTTGCGGACCGAAGCCATACAGCGCGCCGACTGCACCGGGGTTGTCGCTGAACAGGTTGATGTCGTGGCCGTAATCCGGCTCGTCTGCAGCACTGGCGAGCACGGCCAGCGGGGCGACTTTTTCGTGCTCGGCGACAACGATGAAGCGCTGGCGATTCCACGGCGAAAGGGTTTGCTCGACCATGACTTGATTGACCTGCAAATGCTCACGTTCGGGCAGGTCTTTGCCGGGCAATGGCTGGATGACCATCGCCAGATGAATCTGCGAATTGATGCGCAACGCGGTAAGGAAGTCGTGGCGCAGATTGTCACTCGGCGAGCCGGGTAATTTCAGCGCGTCGGGGCGTGGTGGATATTGGGCGAAGTGCTCGCGGGCGAAGGTTTCCTGTTCCTCCAGCAGTGCACTCACGGCCTCGTATTGCTGCGCAAGAAAGGCTTCCAGCGGCTCGACTTCGACCAGTGGCGCATCGCGCAACGCCGGCAGTTCCTGCAATGCCAGATAGCTGCCCACCGTATGGTTCGACCAGCCCCAGGCGCTCGGGGCCGTTGCACAAAGCAGCAACAGGAGGAAGGTCAGCTTCATTGCTTTTCGTTCTTATTGGAGGTGCCGTGGGGGATGAGCCTAACAACCGACCCCGCCGCTGACACTGTCCGATCTCACCAGAAAAGTTCTCCGATGGCGCCATATACCCGATATCAAAAACACCACCGCCCCCTGTAGGAGTGAGCCTGCTCGCGATAGCGGTGTGTCAGTCAGATAGATGTTGGCTGACCCTCCGCTATCGCGAGCAGGCTCACTCCTACAGGGGATTTGTGGTGGTCAGCTAAACGGGATAGCCGGTGATTTTGCGGATGCTTTGATACAGCGGTTTGAGTTGGCGGTACATGCGCAGGTAGACCTCTTTGTACAGTTGCTGGTAGATCTTCTGCGCTTCGGGCTGCGGGGTGAACACCGCGCCGACGCGGGTCATCGCCGCGATGGCCGTAGGAAAATCCGCATGCAGCCCCAACCCCACCGCACAACAAATCGCCGCGCCCAAACCCGACGCCTCATACACATGCGGACGCTCCGCCGGCAGGCCGAAAATATTCGCCGTCAGCTGCATCGCCGCATCACTTTGCGAGCCGCCACCGGCCACGCGCAAACGCTTGACCGACACCTTCGAACGCCGCTCGATATTCTCCATGCCCTGGCGCAACGCATACGCCAACCCTTCAAGAATCGCCCGGTAAATATGCGCGCGGGTGTGCACATCGCCGAAGCCGATCATCGCGCCTTTCGCTTCCACGCCCGGCTCGCGAATCCCCGGCGACCAGTACGGCTGCAGCATCAAACCCATCGATCCCGGTGGAACCGCATCGACCAGCGCATCGAACAACTGCTCCGGCTCGATGCCCTGCTCTTTGGCCTGCTGCATTTCACGCAAACCGAACTCGTTCTTGAACCAGCTGACCATCCAGTAACCGCGATAAATCATCACCTCGCAGTTGAACTGATCGGGCACCGCTGACGGGTACGGCGGAATCAACGGGACGATTTCCAGATAGCGCGAACGGGTGCTGGTGATCGTCGCCGTGGTGCCATAGGACAGGCACACCGTGCTCGCATCGACCACGCCGGCACCGACCACTTCACAAGCCTTGTCGGCACCCGCCGCAATCAGCGGCAAGCCTTCGGGAATGCCGGTGTGGCGAGCGGCTTCAGCGGTGATGTAGCCGAGGGTTTCACCGGGTTTGTGCAAGGTCGGCAATTGCTCGGGGCGCACCGCCAGCGCCTGCCATTTCCAGTCACTCGGTGCAGCCCATTTCAGGCGTTTGAAGTCGAACGGCAGATACCCGACGCAGCAACCCACCGAGTCGACAAAACGTCCGCACAGTCGATGGGTGAGAAACCCCGAGAGCAGTAAAAACTTGTCCGTCGCCGCCCACACCTCAGGCTGATGCTGAGCGATCCAGTTCGCCTCAGCCTGGGCACGAAAATAATCCACAGTGCCCTGCGCGCCGACCAGTTTGAACAACCAGCCCCACGGCCCTTTGATCCCGCCCGCGACTTCACTCTGCCGTTGATCAAGCCACAGAATCGCCGGGCGCAATGGCTTGCCCTCGGCATCGACATTGATCACCGTGCCGCGCTGCGTGGTCAGGGAAACGCCAGCAATCTGCGAACGATCAATGCCGGTTTGCGCCCAGACTTGCTGACACGCCTCGCCGAGCTTCGCCCAGTAATACTCCGGATCCTGCTCGGCCCAGCCCGGTTGCGTCGAGTAATACGCCTGCAGTTCAACCTTGCCTTTGCCAAGCAGATTGCCCTGCAGATCGAAGAGCAGCGCGCGCACGCTCTGGGTGCCGTTGTCGATGGCCAGCAGGTAACGCTTGTTCGGGTGGTTATCCATGGAGCTCTCTTCAAGGGGCATCAAGGCGTGGCATCCGGCAAACCGTGATGGCGTTGCCACAACGCCCGATAACGCTGAATTTCCTGCTGCCAGTGTTCGTCGCTCCAGCCGAGTCTTGGCTGGCAGAGCTGGCGGATGGCGGTGAAATAATCTTCGCCGCCACGAGGCAGCAACAGGCCCAGACGTGTGCGGCGCAGCAGCAGATCGTCGAGGTGCAAGACCATTTCCGCTTCGCAGGCGAAGGCCAGTTCTGCCCATAAGGTGTCCGTGGCGCCAACCTTTTCGTGGCCGATATCGTTGATCAGTTGCGCCAGCCTCGGCAGGTTTCGGCCATGCCTTCCGGCCAGTCGTCGCCATTGCTGGTTGCTCAATTCTGCAATCGCCAGCGCAGGTACGGCGGCAAACACCGGCGCGGCATCGTCGACGAAGGGACGTTCGAGCATGTCCGCGCAGGCCTTGAGCACTTCGATGGCTTGCGGGCGAAACGTAGTCAGTTTACCGCCGGCCAGAGTCACGCAACCGGACTCCTGCCACAGCACATGCTCGCGGGTTTCGTTCGAGGGTTTGTCTTGATGATTAACCGCTGCGCTGCCGACCACCGGACGCACGCCGGACCAGGTCGACAGCACATCATTCGCCGTCACTTCAGCGCCGGGGAATTGTTGTATGCAGGCCGCCAGTAGATAGTCGAGTTCCTCGCCGCTAATACTCGCGCTCTGATCTAGATCCTCGCGATGATCAAGATCCGTGGTGCCCACCACCGTCGCGCCTTCCCAAGGGAAAACAAACACCGGTCGCCGGTCGCGCTCATGCAGAAACGTGAACGCCTGCGCCACCGGCAAACGCCAACCCGGCAGCAATAAATGACTGCCGCGCAATGGGCGTAATTGCCGTGGTGCCTCAGTCGGCCGCAAGCGCTCAGCCCACGCGCCAGTGGCCACAGCGAGCACACCACAACGCATTTGCAGGGTCGCGCCGGCTTCGCAATCTTCGATCTGAACGCCGCACACCCGTCCGTTTTCTCGCAGCAAATGCTCGACACGAACGCTGTTAACCACCACAGCACCATCCGCCCGCGCCTCGCTCAACACACGCATCACCAGTCGCGCATCATCGGTCAGCGCATCGACAAAACTGGTGCCGCCGAGCAAGTCACTTTCCTTCACGCCCGGCGCCAGATATCGAAGCTGTTGTGCATCATGAAAACGATGGCTGCGCCGTCCCGCCAAGGCGTCGTAAACGCTCAGCAAACCACCCAACACCCGAGGCCCGGGAAAGCCGCCGCGATAGTGCGGCATCAGGAAACTCATCGGCTCGACCAGCCCCGGCGCTTCGTCGAGCAAGCGCTGACGCTCGCGCACCGAATCGCGGGTCAGACGCCACTGGCCCTTGGCGATATAACGCAAACCGCCATGGACCATTTTCGATGATCGGCTGGAGGTGCCCCAAGCAAAGTCGCGCTGTTCCAGCAACAGGCAGCGCCAGCCGCGACGCGCCGCTTCACGCAAAATCCCGGCGCCGCTGATGCCGCCACCGATGACGATCAGATCCCAGGTTTCATCCGCCAGTGTTGGCAGAATCTGCTGGCGCCACGCGGCGTTCCAGTCCTGACTCATGGCCGTCACTCCGGCAACAGCGTGCCGGGGTTGAGGCGCCCGGCCGGATCGAAATGTTTGCTCAGCGCCTGCAAGGTATCCATTGCCAGTGCGCCCTTCTCGCGCAACAGGTACAGCGCGTGATCCTTGCCGACGCCGTGCTGATGGCTGATGGTGCCGTGGTTGTCGACAATGGTCTGGCTGGCCGTGTGTTTGAGCGCTTTCCAGCGCGCCAGCGTCGCCGGATAGTCTGCGGCCGGGCGAAACACGTAAGTGGTGTAGATGCTCGAACCTTCGCCGTAGACGTGGGACAAGTGGGTGAAGACATGCACGCGCTCGCCCTCGGCGGCCAAGGCGTCGCGCAGGCTGGCTTCGATGAGGTTGAGCAGGTTGTCGACGTTGCTCCAGTCGGTGGCGGTTTCGAGGGTGTCGACCACGTAACCGGCGTTCCACAGGTTCTCGCGCAAGTAAGGGAAACGGAAGCGGTTCTGCGCCCATTTCTTGCCGAGCAAGGTGCCGGTGAACACGCCGCAGAAGGCTTTGAGGTGTTGTCTCGCCTGTTTTAGCGACAGTGCGTTTTGTCGGCGATTGCCGGTGACGCCGAAGGTCAGCAGGCATTTGCCCTCTGCCGCCCCCCTTAGCTTCAGATACTTTTCCAGCCAGGCGATTTGTTGCGGATGACCGGCCAGTGCCAGTTGCGTTTCGGTTTCCACGGCGTTGGATAAACGCAGCATCGACAGCGGCACGCGTGCCTGGGCCAATTGGCGAATGGCTCTGAGAGCCTGCGGCCAGTCGGGGAGAAAAACGCCGTAGAAACGTTCATCGGCGGGCAGTGCACTGACGCGTACTTTCACCTCGGAAATGATTCCGAAACGGCCCTCGCAACCGAGCACCACTTCGCGCAGATCAGGACCCGCCGCTGAGGCCGGGAACGTTGGAATTTCCAAAGGCCCGGCAAAGGTTTCCAGCGTCCCGCCAGCAAATAATTGCTCGATCCGGCCATAGCGCAACGACTGCTGACCGCTGGAACGACTGGCCACCCAACCACCCAATGTCGACAGCTCCCACGACTGCGGGAAATGCCCCAGCGTGTAGCCCCGCGCACGCAGCTGACTTTCCACCTGCGGGCCACTCGCACCGGGACCAAACGTCGCCAGCAGGCTCTGTTCGTCGAGGTCGATCAGGCGATTCATCCGCGCCAGCGACACCGTCACCACTGGCCGCGCAGATTCCGGCGGATTGATGTGCCCGGCCACCGACGTGCCGCCGCCATACGGGATCAGGCACAAGTCCTGTTCGTGGGCGAGCGCCAGCAATTGGCGAATATGTTCAGCGGTCTCGGGAAACGCCACGGCATCGGGATAATTGCCCAGCGCACCTTCGCGCAACGCCAGCCAGTCCGGCAGGCTCTGGCCTCGGGCATGCAGCAAACGGTCGTGGGCATCGATGCTGTACAACGTGTGCGCCGACAACCGCGAGGCCGGCACACGCGCCAATGCGGCTTCAAGGGTCGAATCGGGCAGCGCACGCCCCTCGCCCAGTCGCTCATGAAGAAACTCCGCGCCCTGGGCCGGCAGTTCGACCACCGTGGTTGCATCTCCCCAGCCGTTCCAGCGTCGCATGCGTGTGTCCTTCTAACCGTCAGATCAGTGATATTTCAGGCCCCCATACTAGCCAGCGGCCGCAAAGTGTCACGGTCGCATCCGGCCAGTTCGTGTAGCCAATTGAGTCAAACGTCGCGCAAGCGTCAGCCATTTACTTTAGTCGGGGTTTCAAATTACCTTTCAGGCATTCATCCGCCCACGCGGCCGTCGATCAAAGGAAGGGATCATGCAATCGCTCGGCTTCACCTCAGTTCCGCCGCTGCTCAAATACCTGCGCCATGCTGAACAACTGGGCATGGCGATTGAACCTGCATTGGCGTCGGCGGGTTTGCAGGCGCAGCAGTTGAGCGACAACACCTTGCGTTTGCCCGGTGAGGCGCATGAACGGTTGCTGGATTATTTCTGCGAACACTCGGGCGATCCGTTGTTCGGGCTCAACGCGGCGAATTTCGTCCTGCCCAATTCGTGGAGCGTGCTCGGTTACATCACCATGAACTGCGCGACGTTGGGCGATGCGATGAGCCGGATCATGCCGTTCGAAAAACTGGTCGGCGACATGGGCGTCAGCCGCGCCGAGGTGCTGGATGGCCATGTGCATCTGATCTGGACGTGCCGTTATCAGCGTCCACGGATTCGTCGGCACCTGGTGGAAAACGTACTCGGCTCATGGCTGCAATATGCACGCTGGATCGCCGATACACAGATGTCGCCGGCCGGAGTCTGGCTCGAACATTCGTGCCCGGCCGAGGCTACGCCGGCGCAGTACGAAGCGTTTTTCGATTGCCCGGTAGTGTTTGATCAGGCGTATTCGGCGTTGATCGTGCCGCTGGCTTATTTGCAGTTGCCGTTGCGTCAGGCGGATGCGCAGTTGCTGCGCACGCTGGAAGAACATGCGCTGGGGTTGATGGCGACGCTGGAGGATGCGTCGCTGGAACAGCAGGTGAAGAGCATCCTGCGGCAGTTGCTCAAGGAAGGCTTGCCACGCAAGGAGCAGGTTGCCGAACAGTTGAGCGTTTCGGTGCGAACGTTGCAGCGGCAGTTGCATCAAGCGGGGACGTCGTATCAGCAGATTCTCGATGATTTGCGCCAGGAGCTGGCGGAGCATTATTTGCTCAACAGTACGTTGCCGATTCAGGACATTGCGCAGTATCTGGGGTTTACCGAACCGAGGTCGTTTCACCGCACGTTCAAGAGCCGTCGGGGGATGCCGCCGGGGGAGTTTCGGCAGATGCATCGGGGTTGATTGTTCTGGCCCCTTCGCTGGCAAGCCAGCTCCCACAGTGTCCGAGTCGTCCACAAAATCTATTACTTGCACATAAACCTGTGGGAGCTGGCTTGCCAGCGATGGCGTCAGTGGCAGCAACCGATTCCTACAGGTAAATCTTCGATACTTGAGCGCAATAAACATCCCGCACCACAGGTGTTTAAAGACACTCAGCGTTACGCGAAACACCCCACAAATCCTTGCGCCGTAACCTACGCCTGCGCCAGAATCCGCCGGCTTGTGCGCCCTGAGCATGCCGACGAACGCCGACCTCATGGCCACGCCCTATTCGCCCAACACGCTGTACATGGCCAACCCCGCGGCGAACACCGAATCCCTGCTGACCGACACCAGCGAAACCCTGGGTTCGGAGACGGTCATGCTCAACAACCATGCCGCGCAGGTTGAAGGCACCGCACCGCAAGACCCTGCAAGGCATCGCGCAAGTGGTGATGGTGGCGGAAATGGCGGTCAATCGCGTGCTGGACCAGTTAGTGCCGACCGAGTAACGCAAGAGCCCGCGGCCCAACAGGAAGGGTTGGATGGCGGGCTTCTTTTTGCGGTGTGTCATGTTCCCCTCACCCCAGCCCTCTCCCGAGGGAGAGGGGGCCGACCGAGGTGTCTGGCGCTATACATCGACCTGAATGACCGAGTCGATTATGGATTCGACCGAGCTGGTTCAGGTTGGTGTATCTCTCAAGCATCCCCGGATCGGTCCCCTCTCCCTCCGGGCGGTCCGACGTTTCGGGAGGGCTAGGGTGAGGGGCTTTTCGTTCTAGAGGCTAATCGCATTGGTAAACACCAACCGATTGCCAAACGGATCGGCAATCGTCATGTCCTGACTCCCCCACGGCATGGCCTGAATCTGCGGATGCGAGAACTTGTAGTCCTTGGCGATCAATTGCTGCTGAAACACCTCCAGCTCATCCGTCTCGATGCGCAACGCCGAACCCGGGCTCGCATCGCCGTGATGTTCGGACAGATGCAACACGCACTCACCGCGAGACACCTGCAGATACAACGGGAAATTCGCTTCGAAACGGTGCTGCCAGTCGATCTTGAAGCCAAGGAAGTCGACGTAGAATTCTACGGCCTTGGCTTCATCGAAGATCCGCAGGATCGGGGTGGTTTTACCGAAGCTCATGGGGTGCTCCCTGACTGGTTGGCCCGACAGTGTAGTTGGGCTGGATGTCAGCACTTCGGCTTGTTGCTGGCTTTCTTTAATCTCAGAGTGCCACTATGAGACGTGGATCAAAAGATCGCAGCCTGCGGCAGTTCGTACAGGGACATTGCGGTCAATGAAAACCTTCGCGCAAATCACCTTCGCGCGCCAGAAACCGCCCTTCCCTGCGCCCATTTGCCTGCCCGTCGCGGTAACTCAACACGCCATTAACCCAAACCCCGTCAATGCCCTGCGCCGCTCTTTGCGGATCGTTGAAATCGGCGACATCACGCACGGTCGCCGGATCGAACAACACCAGATCCGCCCAATAGCCTTCACGAATCTCGCCGCGCGCCTTCAAACCAAACCGCGCCGCCGACAACCCGGTCATCTTGTGCACGGCGGTGTGCAGCGGAAACAGCCCGACATCACGACTGAAATGGCCCAATACCCGTGGGAAAGCGCCCCACAGACGCGGATGCGGGAACGGGTCTTCCGGCAGTCCGTCAGAACCGACCATCGAAAGCGGATGCGCGAGGATTCTTCGTACATCCGCCTCGTCCATGCCGTAGTACACCGCGCCCGCGGGTTGCAGGCGTTTGGCGGCGTCGAGCAGCGGCAGGTTCCATTCGGCGGCGATGTCGATCAGGTCGCGGCCGCTGACTTGCGGGTGCGGTGTCGACCAGGTGATGGTGATGCGGTGGGCGTCGGTGACTTGCTTCAAATCCAGCGTCGAAGAACTCGCCGCGTACGGGTAGCAATCGCAGCCGACCGGGTGGGTTTTCGCGGCCTCTTCCAATGAAGCGAGGAGCTCAGGGCTGCGCCCCCAGTTACCCACACCTGCACACTTGAGGTGGGAAATGATCACCGGTGATTTGGCGTGGCGACCGATTTGAAAAGCTTCGTCCATTGCTTCCAGCACCGGGGCAAATTCGCTGCGCAAATGGGTGGTATACACCGCGCCAAATGCTGTCAGTTCTTCAGTCAGTTGCATGACTTCATCGGTGGAAGCGTTGTAGGCGCTGGCGTACGCCAGACCTGTGGATAAACCCAACGCACCGTCCTCAAGGCTTTCACGCAATTGCTCGCGCATCGCGGCAATTTCATCCGGGGTCGCGGTGCGGAACAGGTCATCCAGATGATTACTGCGCAGCGCCGTGTGGCCGATCAGTGCGGCGACGTTCAGCGTGGTGTTCGCTGCTTCGACTGCCGCGCGGTAATCGCTGAAGCGTGGATAAACAAACGCCGCCGCGGTGCCGAGCAGGTTCATCGGATCCGGCGGATTGCCCTTCAATGTCACGGGCGATGCGCTGATCCCGCAGTTGCCGACAATCACCGTGGTCACGCCTTGGCTGAGTTTTGGCAGCATCTCTGGCTGACGAATCACTACGGTGTCGTCGTGGGTGTGCACGTCGATAAAACCGGGCGCCAGCACGCGGCCGGCGGCGTCGATTTCTTCGGTCGCCGTGGCGTCGTGCAAGTCACCGATACGCTCGATGCGGCCCGCGCGAATCGCCACGTCGGCGCAGTAACCGGGGGTGTTGCTGCCGTCGATGATCAGGGCATTACGAATCAGGGTGTCGTACAGCATGTCAGTCTCCCAGCGGCAGGTGATCGTCGCCGCCACGGTATTCGTCGAGGGCCAGTTTGATGCGCCGCAGACGTTCTTGATTGTCTTCAGGATTGGCCAGCGCCAGCTCGGTAGCCAGCACGTCGATGGCGAGCAGCATGCCGTAGCGCGCCGCCGTCGGTTTGTAGATGAACGAAGTTTCTGCGCCTTGCAGCGGCAGGACGATGTCGGCCAGTTCCGCCAGCGGCGAGTCGGCGCGGGTGATGGCGAGAATGCGTGCGCCGTAGTTGCGCGCCAGTTCGACAGTCTCAAGCAATTCCGGGGTGATGCCGGTCAGCGAACAGACAATCACCACTTGTTCGGCGTTGAGGCTGGCGGCGGTGACGCGCATCATCACCGCGTCATGGCACACCGCGATCGGATAGCCGAGGCGCACCAGCCGCACTTGCAATTCATCACTGCAAAGCGTCGAGCAACCGCCCATGCCGAAGGCATGAATCATCCGTGCCTGACCGAGCAGTTTCACCGCATCGGCAAAACGTGATTCGTCGAAACCGGCCAGATGCTGACGCAACGTGGTTTCGATATCGCCGACGATCTGCCCGTAGAACGCCGACTGCTCTGGCGTGCCCGCCGGGTCAAGAAAACGGCTGCCAACGCCGCTGGCCTGAGCCAGTTGCAGGCGCAGATCACGCAAGTCGCGACAGCCGACCGTACGGGCAAAACGCGACAGCGTGGCGGTGCTGACTTCGGCACGTTGTGCGAGGTCTTCGAGGCTGGCGCTCGCGGCAAAACCGACGTCATCGAGCATCAAACGGGCGATGCGGCCTTCGCCGGCGCTGAAGGAATCCTGGCGGGCGCGGATCTGGTAGAGGATGTCCATGGGCGGCAGGCTCCGGTTACAGCAAGTAAGAAAGGCCGACGGTCAGGCCGAACGCAACTACCGAGATAAGCGTCTCGAGCACGGTCCAGGTCTTGAACGTCTGCGCGACCGTCATGTTGAAGTATTCTTTGATCAACCAGAAGCCGCCGTCGTTGACGTGGGAAAAGATAACCGAGCCCGCGCCGGTCGCCAGCACCAACAGTTCTGGGTGTGGATATCCCAGACCAATGGCCACCGGCGCGACCACGCCGGACGCGGTGGTCATGGCCACGGTCGCCGAGCCTGTGGCGATGCGCATCAGCGCGGCGAACAGCCAGCCCATGATCAGCGGCGACAGGTGGAATTCATGAGCGAGGCCGACGATCTGATCGGTGACGCCAGCGTCGACCAGAATCCGGTTCAAACCGCCGCCAGCGCCGACCAGCAAGGTGATGCTGGCGGTGGGTGCCAGGCATTCGTTGGTGAACTTGAGGATCGATTCACGGTTGAAACCCTGAGCGATACCCAGCGTCCAGAAACTCAGCAAGGTCGCCAGCAGCAAGGCAATCACTGAGTTGCCGATGAACAACAGAAACTGGTTGAAACCGCCACCCGGCGTGGAAATCAGGTTCGCCCATCCGCCAATCAGCATCAACACCACCGGCAACAGAATGGTCGCCATGGTGATGCCGAAACCCGGCAGCTTGTCGCGCGGTTCGCGGTCGAGGAATTGTTTTTCCAGCGGGTTATCCGCCGGCAATTGAATGCGCGGCACGATGAATTTGGCGTACAGCGGCCCGGCAATGATCGCGGTGGGAATGCCGATGGCAATCGCATACAGCAAGGTCTGCCCGACTGAAGCCTGATAAGCCTGCACCGCCAGCATCGCCGCCGGGTGCGGCGGCACCAGCGCATGCACCACCGACAGGCCCGCGACCATCGGCAACCCGACCATCAGAATCGACACACCCACGCGTCGCGCCACGGTGAACGCAATCGGCACCAGCAAGACGAAACCGACCTCGAAGAACAACGGCAGCCCAACCAGAAACGCGATGCAGACCATCGCCCAGTGCGCGTTCTTCTCGCCGAATTTATCGATCAGCGTGCGCGCCATCTGCTCGGCACCGCCGGACTCGGCCATCATCTTGCCAAGCATCGTCCCCAGCGCCACCACCAGCGCAATATGCCCCAGCGTCTTGCCCACCCCGGCCTCATACGCCCCCACCACACCCGACGGCGGCATGCCCGCCACCAGCGCCAGGCCGATGGAAATCAGGGTGATGACGATGAACGGATTGAGCCGGTAACGGGCGATCAACACGATCAGCGCGATGATGGCGACGGCGGCATAGACCAGCAGCCAATAGCCGAAGGAAGGCGTCATGCGGTACTCCTCGAAAGGGTCACGTTCGAATGGGTTGTGAAACTCATAAATCATTTCGAGATCGAGATTTCAAACCGCATGAAAGTAATTTTCGTGGAGAGGTAAGGTGTGTCGCTAATGGATATGTCTTGTCGCGATTAATGAAAATCGCGGGGCGGGATTTTCATACTTATGCAGCCAACGCAAACCCTGTAGGAGTGAGCCTGCTCGCGATTGCGCCATTTCAGCCAACATGATCATTGGCTGAATGACCGCTATCGCGAGCAGGCTCACTCCTACAGTTTGATTGCATTGCGTCAGGTGCAACGCGGATAACCTGTGGTGTTTACAAGGGTTGGTGGACGACTCACACCATTTCGTTACGAATCCATTCAACCACCGACGTACGCTTCGGCACCCAGCCATAGACATGTTTTTCAAATCCAGCCAAGCGCTATACTCGCCTGACAACCTCCCGGAGTACCTGCCATGAGCCCCACGCCTCGTACCAAAAAAAAACTGACAACCGAAACGTTGATCCGCGCAGTTGCCAGTTCGACAGCCATCGAGACAGGTCAAAGCGTGGAAACCATTGAGCGCAAACTCAAACTCAGGTCCAGTAAGTTCCTGCACTTGTCCCTGGCCAAGTAGTCCCGCCTCAAGTCCATAATGCCTGCCGGACCCAATACTCCATGGGTTCGTAGTTGCAGTTCAGCCCTTGGTTGATGGCTGCAAAATAAGCCTCTTTGTTTCGTTCCCAACTGCTGTAGTCCAGCGGCACGTAGCCCGCCTGAACGGCCATGACATCCGCCAATAATCGCGACAAGCGCCCATTACCTTCGCGAAAGGGATGAATCAGGATGAACTCGACGTGCGTTACAGCGATGGCGCGAATCAGGTTCTCATCCAGATCGGGACCACATGGCGTGTATTTGGACAGGCAGTCCTTTTCAAATCCATCGAGCAATCGAGGAATTTACGGCGCAGCAGCAAAGAAAAATCCATCTTTGCCCAAATTTACCGCGCGGACATCGCCCGCCCATGGATAGATATTCCCGAGCCAGTGTCGATGCCAATCCTTCAGATCCTGAACAGTGATTGACCGATCAGGCAAATGCTCGATGAGCACAGACTGGTAGAGCTTTTCCAACAAAACCAGCTCTGCATCATCCATGTCTTCGGGTTCGATAATTCCCAGTTTATTGCTCAGCACTTGCTCATTCGAGCCGGGCTGAAAGCTGCTTTGCGCCCCTTCTGCTTCATATCGGTCAATCATCCTTGTACCTGCTGAACTGGCAATGTTCAGAGCACCATAGGTCTGGCGTGACACAAGCGCAAAGCCCGAAACGAAAACGGCTGCCCGATGGCAGCCGCTCTAAAGGGTGATAACAAAGCCCGGCGGGGCTCAAACAGTAATCACACCATTTCGTTACGAATCCATTCAACCACTGACGTGCGCTTCGGCGCCCAGCCCAGCAGTTCGCGCGCATGTTTGCCGCGCACTCGGCTGTTGGAGCCGAGGCCGTAGTTGGCCATTTCGTAGCCCCATTCGGCTTCGGCGTCTTTCAGCGGCCAGTCTTGTGGTTGGCCCAGGTTCAGCGCTCCGGCCATGGCGGTGGTCATGTCGATGAACGAGGCTTCGCCGCTTTCGACGAAGTAGAAAGTACCCGGGACGTTTTTGGTCAGTGCCAGCAGATACAGGGCGACGACATCTTCGATGTGCACGTTGGACCAGATGTTCTGGCCGGTGCCGACGTGGCGCACCACGCCGCTTTTGCGAGCCTGTTTGAGCAGTCGCGGCAGTTGCACGCTGTCGCGATTGACGCCCAGGCTGTGGCCGTAGATCAGCGTGTTGCAGATCACTGCCGAATTCACGCCGTCCTTCGCCGCGGCGAGGATCAGGTTGTCGATGGCCACGCGTGCGGCCTTGTCGACGGTCGGTTCTGGCAGGTTGTCTTCAACGTAGATGACGTCACTGGACTTGCCGCCCGACGCATCGCCAACGATGCTCGAACCGCTGGTGTGCAGGAACACTTTGTTCGACCCACGTAACGCGTCGAGCAAGGCTTCGACGGCGCCGCGATGGTCGCTGCTGGCGGCGTTGATTACCGCATCGGCGGCGCGGGCCTGTTCGGTGAGCAGTGCTTTGTCATCCAGAGTGCCGATAACCGGGGTTATGCCCAGCGCTTGCAGCTCGGCAGCCTGTTCGGCGCTGCGCACCAACCCGGTGACGTTATGCCCGGCCTGAACCAGACCGGTAGCGATCGAGCCGCCGATAAAACCGGCAGCGCCGGTGACGAATACGTTCATGGAGAAACTCCCTGCGTGAGTAAGTGATGGGACGAGTATCGGCCCGTGAGCCCGAGGGAAAAACCCGCCCTCGGCCAATTCACTGTTGCGCAGAGGTCACGAATCAGCCCTTGAAATCGGCGCTGGCGTAGGCGGCGAGTTTGCTCTGGATGAAGTCGAGGAAGCACTGAATGCGCAGCGCCAATTGCGAGTTACGGTAGTACACCGCGTTGATCGGCTGGCGATAACCGCTGTTGAATTCGCCGAGCAGGACTTTCAAACGGCCGGCACGGATGTCGTCGATGGTCATGAAGTGCGACAGGCAAGCGATGCCCTGCCCTTCCAGCGCCAGATGCCGCACAGTCTCGCCGCTGGAGGCGCTGATCGCCGGTGTGATTGGCCAGCGGTCGCCGTGCACATAGCGCAGCGGCCATTGGTTGAGGCCTTCGTTTTGAGTGAAACCGAGCAAGGTGTGTTCGCCCAGGTCAGCGACTTGCTGCGGCGCGCCGTGTTTTTCCAGATACGCAGGGCTGGCGACGATCAGCAGCGGACTGCAACCGAGCGAGCGCGCGTGCAGCGTCGAATCGGCGAGGGTGCCGATGCGGATGGCGATGTCGGTGCTTTGTTCCAGCAGGTCAATGATCAGGTCATTGCTGTTGAGTTCGAGCTGGATGTCCGGATAGAGACGACGGAATTCGTCGATGTACGGAACCACCGCGTGGAGCATAAATGGCGAGGCCGCGTTGATGCGCAGGCGCCCGGACGGGGTTTGCTGGCGTGACGACAGGCGTTCTTCGAGTTGGTCCATCTGGTCAAGAATCAGCTTGGCGTGTTCGAAGAAGTACTTGCCCTCTTCGGTCAGGTCCATGCGCCGCGTGGTGCGGTTGATCAGCGTGGTGTCGAGCTTGGCTTCCAGCTTCGACAACGTGCGACTGACCGCCGACGGCGTCTGCCCGACCTGCTCGGCGGCGGCGGAAATGGAACCGCACTCGATCACACAGACGAAAATCTGCAACTCATCGGATCTGGCTTTCACGGGTGTCCTCTTTGAGATCGCCAAGATCGCAGCCTGCGGCAGCTCCTACATGTGAACGCTGCAGGAGCTGCCGCAGGCTGCGATCTTTCGCTGTTACCGCCGATAGTAGCCCTAAATCACTTAAGCCTTAAGGCCAAACACCTCGGTCAGATGCTGCTCGTAACGCGCCACATCCCCTTCGATGTTTGGGCGTTTCATCACGTCCACACACAAAAAGGTCGGCAACCCGGTCATGCCCAAAAATTCATTGGCCTTGTGGAACGGGAAGTACACCGCGTCCACACCTTTGGCTTCGAAGAAATCCGTCGGGTCATCGAAGGCTTGTTGCGGTGCGTTCCAGGTCAGCGACAGCATGTATTGCTTGCCCTGAATCAGACCGCCGCTGCCGTATTTCTGCGAGGCATCGGAGCGGGTGCGGCCATCGCTGGCGTAGAGGCTGCCGTGGCCTTCGGTGAAGACTTCATCAAGGTACTTTTTCACTGTCCACGGCGCGCCCATCCACCAGCCCGGCATCTGATAAATGATCACGTCGGCCCAAAGGAATTTGGCCACTTCTTCCGCGACGTCGTAACCCTCGTCGATAAAGGTGGTTTTGACGTCGAGCCCGCCACGGTCGAGCACACTGAGCGCCGCTTCATGCAGGGTGGCGTTGTAGCGACCGTCGGAGTGAGCGAATTTTTTACCGCCATTGAGCAACAATACTTTTTTCATGAGAAAGCCTCGGCGCAGCCATTCGACTGGGTGGAGAAGGGAAACTGGAATGGCGGCAGATTAACGATCCTTCTCGCGCGGAATAAGCCGTGATTGCGCAAAATACATTTGACTGAAAAGCACGAATCGAATGCCGATTATTGCCCTAGCATGCGCGACCATCTGCATTTGAGGAGCTATTCGAGATGAGTGAACGCCAGGGATTTATCCTGCACGCCAAGACCCGCCCGGAAAAATCCGCGGCTTTTGAAGCACTGTTCCGCGCCTATGTTGAGCCGAGCCGCGCCGAGCCCGGCTGCATCGAATACCACATGCTGCGCGACAAGGAAGACCCGACGCTGTTCATCTTCTACGAGATCTGGGCGAGCCAGGCGCATCTGGATGTGCATTCGAACCTGCCGCACATGAAGGCATTTTTTGCCGAGCGCATGGAATATCTGGAGCGCGATTTCGACATCCGCCCGATCGACATGCTCAGCGATTCATCGGCTAACCGCTGATCAACAAATGGGCGCCGAGCGCGCCCAGTCCAATGAAGAACACCCGCTTGAACAACACAGCGCTGATGCGTTGCCGCAGCCATTGGCCGAGCAACATGCCCAGCACCGCCGGAATCAGCGCCAGCAGCGAGGCGCTCAATTCACCGCCGCCGAGTGCGCCACGCCAGAGCAGGCCGCCGGCCAGCGCCAGGGTCGAGACGGTGAACGACAGGCCAAGCGCCTGCACCAGTTCGTCACGGCTCAAACCCAGCGCCTGGAGATAGGGCACCGCCGGAATCACGAACACGCCCGTGGCGGCGGTGATGATGCCGGTGATCAAACCGCAGACCGGGCCAAGCCAGCCTTCATGGCGGGGGTTTACGCTGAGCGTCGGCAGCAACAAGCCGCTCAGCGCATACAGCAACAACGCCGCGCCGAGTCCGCGCACCACCCAATGTCCGCCGGCCATGCCGATCCACAAGGTGCCGATGCCGGTGCCGAGGAAGATCGTCAGGAGCATTGGCCAGAGGCGTTTGATCAGGCCTTTTAAATGTCCGCCGAATGCCAGTTGCCAGAGGTTGGTCAGCGTCGCCGGGATGATCAACAAGGCGGCTGCCTGCGAGGGCGCCATAGCCAGACCGAGCAGGCCCATGGCGACGGTGGGCAGGCCGAGGCCGATGATGCCTTTGATCAGGCCGGCCAGCATGAAGGTAGCGATGACCAGCAAGGACAGGGTCAGGCCGAGATTTTGGTAGATGTCTGCGAGTATGTTCATGGCGTTACTGTGCGCCAGTCGGGCCGGGGTGAAAATCTGCCATATACTGAGGTTGCCTCTCTATTTGCAAGAGGCTGTAATTTTTATTGCGGCTTCTGGCCCCATCGCGAGCAGGCTCACTCCTACATTAGATCTGTGGCGAACACAAAACCTGTAGGAGTGAATCTGCTCGCGATGGGGCCGGCTTAATCACCACAAAACCGGCTGCCGACATGCACTTCGACCTCACTGACCTGCGCCTCTACCTGCACATCCTCGACACCGGCAACATTACCGCCGGCGCTGCTCGCAGCCATTTATCGCTCGCCGCTGCCAGTGCCAGAATCCGCGCCATGGAAGCCTCGCTCGGCATCGACTTCCTCGAGCGTGGTCGTCGGGGCGTCACCCCGACACCTGTCGGCAAGGCCCTGGCGCAACACGCCCGCGTGCTCCTGCAACAGGCCGAGCGCATGCAGCAGGATCTGGCGGATTACGCGCAAGGCGTCAAAGGCCAGGTGCGCCTGTTGTGCAATACCACGGCGATCACCGAGTACCTGCCGGAAGTGCTCGCCGAATTCCTGCAGCGCCATGCCAATCTCGACATTGATCTGCAGGAACTGCCCAGCGCACGTATCACTCATGCGTTGCGCCAGGGTGCCGCCGACATCGGCATCGTGTCCGACGCGGTCGACACCAGCGATTTGCAAACCCGGGCGTTCCGCGACGATCCAGTGGTGCTGATCCTGCCACCCGAACATCCTCTGTCCGGCTTGAGCGAGGTCAGTTTCAGCGACACCTTGCGCCACGACTTTGTCGGGTTGCGCGCCGACAGCGCGTTGGCGGTGTACCTGGAGGAACAGGCATTGCACGCGGGCGCACGGATGCAGATTCGGATTCGCGCCGACGGTTTCGATGGCGTGATGCGTATGGTCGCGTCGGGCGCGGGCATCGCCATCGTGCCGTTGGCGGCGCTCGAGCGCGCGCCCTTGCCAACCTGCAAAAGCCTGGCGCTGAACGAGCCTTGGGCGCGGCGTAAATTGCTCTTGTGCGCCCGCGAATTCAGCGCATTGCCAAGTTATGCCAGAGCTCTGCTGGACACCTTGTCTGATGCTTGAAGGGCGCGCATTGCCGGTTGATCACACGAGCCAGTATTTCTGCAAAATAAGCACAAGGAATAGCTTGCAAGGTACGTATACATACGTACTATATCGCCAGAGCGAACGTGTTGCCCGATACCGTTTTCGCACAACGACAACGGACAAGGAAGAACGGATCGGCTCCCAATGACCTACATGGAATGAGGTGACGCTGTGGTTGATTCAACGGAGTTTCGTAATGCAATGGCGATGCTGGGGAGTGCCGTCACCATCGTCACAACCGATGGCCCCGCCGGGCGTTTCGGGTTTACCGCTTCGGCGGTGTGCAGCGTGACGGATTCGCCGCCAACGCTGCTGGTGTGTGTCAATCGCTCGTCGTCCAATCACGAGCATTTCAAAACCAACGGCGTACTGTGCGTGAACGTGCTGACCGGTGGCCATCAATCGACTTCCGGGGCGTTCGCCAACCGGCAGTTGACCATGCAGGAGCGCTTTTCCAGCGTCAACTGCCAGACGCTGGTGACCGGTTCGCCGGTGATTGCCGAGGCGTTGGTCAGCCTTGATTGTCGCGTCGCCAAGATCGACGAGGTTGGCACTCACAGCATCTTTTACTGTGAAATTCTCGAACTGCAGCACAGCGAAGCCACGGAAGGCCTCGTCTACTTCAATCGCAATTATTACCGTCTGAACGACGAATTGCGCCTGGCCCCGGATCAGTGATTACGCCTGCGGGCCGACGTGCGCCAGCGCTGCACGTCGGCCTGACGGGCAAAACAGGGAAGTGCCCATGCTATTCAATGAAGACAACTTCGCGGATATCGACCTGAACCTGATCATCACCTTTCTGGTGTTGTTTCGTGAGCGCAGCGTTTCGCGCACTGCCGAGCGCCTGAACGTCAAACAACCCGCCATCAGTGGATCGCTCGCGCGTCTGCGCAAGCGCTTCGATGATCCGTTGTTTCTGCGTTCGTCGCGAACCATGCACCCGACCTTCAAAGCGCAACAACTGGCGCAGGCGTTGAGCCCGGCGATCAGTCAGATTGAAGCGGTGATTCGGCTGTGATCTTGCGGGAGCGTGCTCCCGCAAGGCTTCAACTCATGACGCGGATTTCAGACCCGAGGCATACTCGATGCGGGCCCAGAACGCGGGCAAAAAGCACTCACTGACCAGCAGCGGCGAGCCATTGCGGGTAAATCGCGAGCGCCGCGCCAACAGGCGTTTGGCCTGTGGCGCAAAGCGATGGGACAGTGCCGCCAACGGCGCACCGGGGGATAACAAGGCACACTGGAACGGCTCGCGCAGGGTCTGCTCCGAAGCGTAGAGAATCTCGGCCAGTGGGCGTCCGCCGTAGTTATTCAACTCTGCCCAGTCGCTGTTCAACGCAGGCATGCTGGTCAGACTGCGCGCCGTGACGCACGCCTCGCCATCCAGCTTCATCACCACTTCACGCACCCAGCCCGTGCTCTGCGCGGGCACGTCCAAGGCGTGCGCCTCATCCGGGTTGAGCACGCCCTGGAACTGCTCGACGACTTCGATGGAGTAGGCGCCCATGGCTTTCAAGCGCGGTGTCAGTGCGCCCGGCAGAAACAGCCAGTGATGCTCCGCGCCGGTCAATTGCGCCAGTGGTCGCGACGACCAGTAATGACTCGTATCCATAACTGCACTCAACCTCCCTGTTGATCGTCAATCCGTTGCTGACGCTGAAGAACGGGTCCTTCAGCGTCGCGTTGTCGTTGTCACTCTGTACTGCTGTCTTCGGTCACTTCGTGCTTGCTGATCACATCAACGGTCTGCTCATCGAACTTGACCGCTGTGAGCAGCGAATCGAGCAGGCCGGGAAACCGCACGTCCATGTCTTCGCGACGCAGCGACAGCAGGTTTTCCCGACCGAAAGGCCGTTGCCAAATCAGACCGCTGTCACGCAGCACTCGCCAGTGGTGAGTCATGGTCGACTTCGATGCGCCTCGAAGAATCCGGCCGCAAGGATGTTCCTGGCCATCGGCCAACACTTTCAACACGGTCAGACGCAATGGGCTGCCCAATGCAGACAGAACATTTTCAAGAAGAATCTGATCCTGATTGGGGTGATTCGGGACGTTCATAGGTAGGTACCTTTGATGATATAGGCGGGAGAAAACTTGCTTGAATTCGTCTATACGAGAACAGTAAGACTATACACAACAAGCCCTTCTCCCGCGACAGCCGTCCCGGTGGCTACGGCACGTCTGAAACTACAGTCCAGCGCTCTTCTCGCCCTGCAGCGGCGGCTCCTGGAACCCGCCGCCCAGCGCTGCCATCAAGGAAATCGAGCTGTCGATGTGCTTGCTGTTGAGGAACGCCAGGCGCATCTCGTCCTGAATCAATTGTTGCTCGATGTTTAGCGCATCGAGGAACGTATCCTCCCCGGCCTTGTAGCGCGACTGCGACAGATCGTAAGACGACTGGGCAATCGTGCAGGCATCACGCTGCACAACAATCTGCTGCTCGAATGAGCGCAGTTGTGTCACCGATATCGCCACTTCGTGCAGGGCCGAACTCAGCACGCGGTTGTACTGTGCAATTGAGCTGTCCAGCTGTGCATTGCCAGCCTTGAGGTCGGAGCGCAGACGCCCGGCATCGAAGATCGGCAGCGTCACCGTTGGCGCAACGTTCCAGAACTTGCTGACGCCGGCGAACAGCGCGTCCCCGGTCAGCGCGTGCGAGCCTGCAGCCGCGACCAGATTGATGTTGGGATAGAACGTGGTCTTCACCGCGTCGATGTTTTTGTTTTCGGCTTCGACGCGCCAGCGCGCCGCAACGATGTCCGGACGGCGCCCGAGCAGTTGCGCCGGCAATTGCGCGGGCAACGCCACGACGCTGGCTTGCAGACTCGCCGGGCGTTCAATGGTCTGCGCCCGATCAACGCCTTTGCCGATCAGCGCCGACAACTGCAACCGGGCGATTTCGATGTCCTCGTTGGCGCCAATCAGTGTCGACTCCGAACGCGCCTTGAGACTCTGCACCTGCTTGAGTTGCGACAGGTTATCGAGCCCCGAGCCATAGCGTGAATCGGTCAGCTCGACCAGTTTGCTCAGTCGCTCCAGATCGCGGCGATTGAGTTCCGACACCTGCCAGGCATACGCCAACTGGTTGTAGGCCTTCACCACATTGACCGTCAGAATCAGGCGCGACGATTGCAGATCGACTTCTGCGGCCATCGCGCTGTTGAGCGCCGACTCCCAGGCGGCACGCTGGCCGCCCCAGAGGTCGAAGGTGTAGTTGAAATTGACCGCCAGGTTGCGCGCGGTGAAGTACTGGTGCCCCTCGCCGCTGTAGTCCTCGAACTTCGACAGGCGACCCCGCGTGACTCCGGCCGCCGCGTCCATCTGCGGGTAGCGTTCGGCGTCGCGCAAGTCGAGAAACGCATTGGCCTTGGCCACCCGCGCCGTGACTTCCTGCAAATCCGGGTTGCTCGCATAAGCCTCCTCGATCAGCGCGCCGAGGCGTGGATCACCCAACGATGCCCACCAGTCGCTGCTCGGCCATGCGGCCGGCGGCAAGGTGTCTTTGAGGCTGTCGGAAGGCGCGTCACCAAGCGACAACAGTTTGCCTTGGTGATTGATCCCGGCGTAGTTCACACAACCCGCCGACAACAGGATCGATACCGCCAGAGGCGCCAGCATGAAGCGTGTAATCCGATACATGAAAACGTCCTCAGAAGGTGGTTTGCGGCGCACTGGCCAAAGCGGTTTCAGGGACGCTGGCCGGCTGCTTGATCGAGCTCAGCAAGGTGTAGACCGACGGCAGAATGAACAGGGTGAACAACGTACCGATGAGCATCCCCACCACGATCACCAGGCCCAGGCCGAAACGGCTGTTGGCGCCGGCACCACTGGCGAACAGCAACGGCGCCAGACCGACCACCATCGCCGCAGTGGTCATCAGGATCGGCCGCAGGCGGACTTGCGCGGCGTGCTGAATGGCTTGTACACGGTCCATTCCCTCCTTGCGCTGCAGTTCGTTGGCAAACGCGACCATCAGAATCCCGTGCTTGCTGATCAACCCGATCAGCGTGATCAAACCGATCTGCGTGTAGATGTTCATCGAGGTCATGCCCAGCGCCAGCGGCACCAGTGCGCCACAGATCGACAGCGGCACGCTGATGAGGATGATGAACGGGTCGCGGAAGCTCTCGTACTGCACGCTCAGCACCAGGTAGATGATCACCAGGGCCAGACCGAAGGTGAACGCCAGGCTGTTGCCTTCCTGCACGTATTGGCGCGCGTCGGACTGCCAGTCGAAGCTGAAACCGGCGGGGAAACTTTCCGATTGTTTTTGCAGGAACTCCACCGCAGCCCCCAGCGTCACGCCCGGTGCCGGAATGGCCTGGAACGTCGCGGAGTTCTGTTGATTGAACTGGGTCAGGCGATTCGGCTCGACCTTGACGCTGAGGGTTGCCAGCGTCGACAACGGCACCGGATTGCCCTTCTGGTCCTTGACGTAATAGAGCTTCAGGGTTTCCGGGGTCAGGCGGTCCGAAGAGATCGACTGTGGAATCACGTCATACGAACGCCCGTGGAAGGAGAACCGGTTGACGTACTTCTCGCCGATCAGACTGTTCAGCGTCTCGCCGATGTCCTGCATGCGAATACCCAGGGCGTTCGCCTTGGCGCGATCGACCTGAATCTCCACCACTGGGTTGTTGAAGTCCAGATCACTGTCGACCACCGCGAACAGACCGCTGGCCTGCGCCGCTTTCTTGAGCTGATCCATCACGTTGAACAGCGCCAGGTAATCCTGATCGCTGCGGATCACCATCTGCACCGGCAAGCCACCGGTGGAGCCCGGCAGAGGCGGCATCTGGAAGACGAAAATGCTCGTGCCTTCGATCTGGTTCACCCGAGCCTGCAAATCCGGCTGAATGGTATTGGCATCGCGGCCACGTTTTTCCCAATCCACGAGGTTGATCCCGCCGACGCTGTTGGACAGGCCGTCCGTACCGTTGGCCACCCAGTTGCTGTAACCCTCGGGAATTTCGTTGAAAGTCTCGTAGAGCTTGTGCGCGTAGGCCTCCAGGTAGTTGAGGTTGGCGTGCTGTGGCGCCTTGATCGCGGTCAGCAGAATGTTCTGGTCTTCCAGCGGCGCCAGTTCGGTCTGCGCCGAGCGATAGAGGAACGGCAGGCTGAAGAAGATCACCAACGCCACGGTCAGACTGATCCAGCGCTTCGCCAGCGAACCGCCGAGCAATACGCCATAACGACGCGACAGGTTCTGGAAGAAGCGATCGGCCTTGACCGCCATGAACCCTTCGCTGGTTTTCGCATCCAGCAAACGCGTGCTCATGATCGGCGACAAGGTCAGCGCGACGATACCGGAAATCACCACGGCGCCAGCCAGGGTCAGTGCGAATTCCTTGAACAGTGTGCCGGTCAGGCCGCCCATCAAACCGATCGGGGCGTACACCGCCGCCAGCGTGAAGGTCATCGCCACCACCGGCCCGGCCACTTCCCGCGCACCGATCAACGCCGCATCAAACGGTGTCTTGCCCTCCTCGATATGCCGGTGGACGTTTTCCACCACGACGATGGCGTCGTCCACCACCAGCCCGATGGCCAGGACCATGGCGAGCAGGGTCAGCAGATTGAGACTGAAACCGAACATCTGCATGAGCATCGCCGCGCCGAGCATCGACAGCGGAATCGTCACCAACGGAATCAATACCGTGCGGAACGTGCCCAGGCAGAGGTAGATCACCAGCACCACGATCACCAGCGCTTCGAGCAGGGTGTAAGACACCTCATCGATCGACGACTGAATGAAGTGCGCCACTTCGAAAGGAATCTGTACGGTCACGCCCGGTGGCAGGGTTTCCTGAATTTGTGGCAGCAATTCGCGCACACGCTTGACGATTACCAGCGGGTTGCCGGTGGGCGCTGCATCGAGACCGAGGAACAGCGCCGGCACATCGCTCATCGCGCCGCTGGTATCGGTAGACGCCGCATTCAGCTCGACCGTGCCGACATCGCGCACACGAATGATGTGGCCGTTATCGTTGCGCAGCACCATGTCGCGGAAGTCTTCCACGCTGTTCAGGTCCGTGTTGACCCGCAGGTTGCTGACCACATACAAGCCTTTGACCTGGCCGGGTGCAGCCTGGAAGTTGTTGCCCTCGATAGCGGTCGAAACGTCCTGTCCGGTCATGCCATATGCGGCCAGGCGTTGAGGGTCCAGCCACAGGCGCATGGAGAGTTTCTGCTCGCCCATGATGTTGATCTTGGCCACACCTTCGATGCCGGCGAACATCGGTTCGACGACGCGGGAAATGTAGTCCGACATTTCTGGAATGGTCAGGTTGGAACTGGCAAACGCCACGTAAGCAACACTGGTGAAACCACCCGAAGTGCGCTCGACCACCGGATCGTAGGCGTCCTTGGGCAAGCGATATTTGATCTGGTTGACCTTGGCCATGACCTCGGTCAGCGCCGCGATGGAATCACTGTTGAGCGCCATGCGGATCGTTACCTGGCTGCGACCCTGTGTCGAAGCCGAAGACAGATAATCGATGCCCTCGACCGAGGCCACCGCCTGGCTGATCGGCTGCGTGACGAAGCCCTGCATCAGCTCCGAGGAAGCACCCGGGTATTGGGTCGTGACCGTGATGGTCGACGTTTCCAGCATCGGATACTGGCGGACCGGCAGGTTCATCAGCGCACGCACACCGAACAACAGGATCAGCGTGCTGACCACCACGGCCAGCACCGGCCGGCGAAGAAAGAGGTCGGTGAAATTCATTTTTCCAGCCCGCTGAGTTTGAGAGCGATCGTGTCCGGGATACCTTCCACAGCGACGCCGTCATGCAGTTTCAATTGCCCTGAAGTCACCACCTGCGCGCCGTCGCTCAAGCCTTTGTCGACCACCGCCCAACCATCGCGACGCTCGCCGACCTTGATGCTTTCACGCTTGACCTTTTGCACACCGGCTTCGTCGGTGTAGACCGAGAACACACTCTCGCCATAGGCGTTGTAAGTGATGGCGGTTTCCGGAATGAGCAATTCGGCGGTTTGCGGCAACGTCACCGAAACCCGTGCATACATGCCCGGACGCAGCAGTTTTTTCGTATCGGTGATGACCGCTTGCACATTGATGGTGTGGGACTGATTGATCTGTGGATCGACCGCAACAATCTTCCCGGCAAACGTCTGGTCCGCCCAGGCATCGACCTTGGCCTGCACCGTCTGCCCCAGTTGCACTTGCGAGCCATCGCGCTCGGCGAGGGTGAAGTTGACTCGCAACACGCCGGGATCCGTCAGCGTTGCTACCGCACTGCCAGCCTGCAGATATTGACCCAGGTGCGCCTGGCGAATACCGAGGGTGCCGGCAAATGGCGCACGGATATGACGCTGGGCAATCTGTGCCTGCATCCGTTCCATGTCGCCTTTGGCTGCGTCGTATTGCGCCCGGGCACTGTCGAAAGCCCGACGGCTTTCTGCGCCGCTTTTGGCCAGCTCCTGAACTCGGACGAATTGCGCCTTGGCCGATTCGAACTCGCCTTTGAGGCGTACCAGTTCGCCCTGCTCCGGCGCGTCATTGAGTTTGAGCAACACCTGCCCTGCCGCCACTTGATCGCCGGACTCGAAATCGATGTCCACCACTTTGCCGCTGACTTCGGCCGAGACCAGCACCTGACGCTGCGCTTCCAGTTTGCCGATCGCTTCGAGGTAGTAGGTGTACGGTTGTTTTTTGGCCACGGCCAGACCGACCCGAGTACTCGGAATGCGCTGGTCGGCAGCGGCTTGCGGTGGCGCCCAGAAGCGCCAGCCGAGCACAGCGGAAAAGATCAGTACAAGGAGAAGAAAAACCAGCGATTTAATGATATTTCGGGCAAGCATATGGCACTCCCTTGACTCTTTATTGCGAGCACAAAAGTTCAGTTATTAAGAAAATAAAGGCTGTTGCACAAAACAGGCGCGCTATATATCCCTGTGGCAATGCACGTGTAACGCGCCTATTTTGTTAGTTATCTGTCAAGCCGCTGCCAGCGCATTGGTTTTATCCAGATAATATTTGCCGATACCGTGCAAGTTCAAAGGCGACAACGTGAAGTGCTTCGAACCGGTATGAATGTCGCGGAAGCAGCGTTCCAGGAAGTGCGACTTGTAAACCGCCTTCGAACCGGCCATCGAAAAGATCTGATTGACCGCGCTCACCGAATTTTCGGTAAGCACCGAAGCCGCCAGCCCGACCCGTGCGCTGACCGGTTCACCGAAGGTTTCACCGCGATTGATCACTTGGTGAATCGCGTCTTCGAGCAGCAACTGGGCGGTGTGCACCGAAGAGATCGCCCGGCCGGTTTTTTCGAAAATCACCCCTTCAAGGCCTGGGTCGGCATTGACTGCGCGGTCGTTGCGGAAGTGATCGACTGCGGCCCGAGCCACGCCCAGCACGGTGGACATCGCCGCCAGCGTGCCGAACTCGTAATAACCGGTGGCGTAGGCACGCGAACTGCGTGCCTCAGGGGATTGCTTGAGGCTTTCGGTGTTCAGGGAGAAGGCCTTGTTGACCAGCACCTGCGAGCATTCGAAGTGATGGCTGCCGGTGCCGCGCATGCCGAGGGTGTCCCAGGTCGGGAGGATTTTGCATTGGCTGGCCGGCACGAAGAACATCCGCACTTCTGGCGTAGTGTTGTTTTCGGTGCCTTTGACGGTGGCGGTGCAGACCAGCCAGTCGGCATGCGCCGAACCGCTGGCGAACGCCCAACGGCCACTGAGCAAGTAATCGTCACCCATCGGCAGCGCTTCGCCACCGGAGTGAATAGCACCGATGACAAAGCCGTCGCAGTGATTGTAGATAGCCTCAGAAGTGCTTTCCGGCAAGTAGTCGGAGAGTCGGCCCATGGCCACCTGCACCGCCAACTGCCAGGACAGCGAAGCGTCGTGACGGGCAAATTCGAGCAACAGGGCGGACGTGGTCTGGATATCGACCTGTGACCCGCCGAATGCCCTGGACACCGAAGTACGGCCAAAACCTTCCTTGAAAAATTGAGACATCACATCCTTGTGCGTCGCGTTCGTCTGCTCGCTGTAATCTCGGTGCTGAACGATCAGCGGATTCAGTGCACGCACCTTCTCAAGCCATTCACTGGATTCGGAGGGAAGGCTGTTCCATTGCATTAGATTCTTCATAACGGCTCCTAGCTATTATTTATTAAGGGTCAGCAGATGAAAAAACAGACAGAATTTTATTGTTGTTAAACCCCGATAAAAATGTACGTCTACAGTCGTACATTGACAAGCGTTATTATCAGACTTCTTGCATATTTCAGTAAAAGACCAATAACTGTCCGACAATAATTCCAGGCGCAAAGTGTCAGCCGAACTTGCACGCAAGTTACGGTCTGTACAGTTAATTTGTTACCTGGAGCCGGCGCGTCGGGCACTGACCTCTGAAAGTGATGCCCAGTCCTGATCGGCCTGACCATGGGCCATGCCATCGAGCAGGTTATCCTTCAACACACTGGCAAACGGCAGTGGCACCTGCGCAGCCTCGCCGGCCTCCAGCGCCAGGCGTACGTCCTTGAGCCCCAGCGACAGTTTGAATCCGGCAGGCTCGAACTGTTTGTCGACCATCAGTTTGCCGTAGCCCTGATAGACCGGAACCGCGAACAGCGTCGAGGTGATCATCTCGATGAAATCCGCGCGGCTGATCCCATAACCATTGGCCAGGGTCGAAGCCTCAGCGGTCGCTTCGATCGCGGCGGCAATCATCAGATTGGCCGAGAGTTTGGCCACGCAAGCGCTTTCAGCGTCTGCGCCGAACGGCCAGGTCTTGCGTCCCAGCACGTCAAACAATGGCTGTACCCGCGCCAGTGCATCAGCGGCCCCGGAAGCGAGGATATTCAGGTTGCCAGCTGCCGCGACGTCCACCCGCCCCAACACCGGTGCCGACACATAACCGACACCGCACGCCGTGTGCAAAGCTGCCATTTCCCGGGCCAGGGCGACAGACACTGTGGACATGTTGACGTGAACGCTGCCGGGCGCCAGACCGTCGATGGCGCGGGCATCCAGAAACACCGCACGAATCGCCGCATCGTCACCGAGCATCGAGATCAGCACCTCGGCGCGAGCCGCGAGCACCGGGCTGTCGACGGCTTCGGCACCGGCAGCGACCAACGCCTGTAACGGCGCCGCCGAACGGTTCCAGACGCGCACCCGATGTCCGGCTTTCAGCAGGTTCAGCACCATCGGTGCACCCATCGTACCCAACCCGATAAATCCCAGTTCCATGTCGTGCTCCCGTCTAGATGAGGTCTTCGAAATCCGTTCGAACGATGATCCACGATTGCGATTGTACGTGTACAGGCGTACATTTCAAGTGCCTCGAAGATTTAACCTTCGTGGCAGGGTTTCAAACAAACCTTTACCCAAGGCAAGGAGGCTTTATGCAATTCGGGATCTACACCGTTGGCGACGTCACGCAAGACCCTACCAACGCCCGTACCCCCAGCGAATCGGAACGCATCCAGGCGACCCTGCAAATTGCGCAGAAAGCCGAAGACATCGGTCTGGATGTTTTCGCCACCGGCGAGCATCACAACCCACCGTTCATCACCTCCTCTCCCACCACGCTGCTGGCCTACATTGCCGCGAAAACCCAACGCATCATTCTGTCGACGTCCACCACCCTCATCAGCACCAACGACCCGGTACGCCTGGCCGAAGAATATTCGCTGCTGCAAAACCTCTGCGGCGGGCGCATGGACTTGATGCTCGGGCGCGGCAACACCGCACCGGTCTATCCATGGTTCGGCAAAAGCATCAGCGACGGACTGCCGCTGGCGATGGAAAACTATCGCTTGCTGCATCGGCTCTGGCGCGAAGAAGACATCAACTGGAGCGGACGTTTTCGCACCCCGTTGAAAAACTTCACGTCCATTCCCCGTCCGCTGGACGACCTGCCGCCCTTCGTCTGGCATGGCTCGATCCGCACCCCGGAAATCGCCGAACAAGCGGCGTATTACGGTGACGGTTTTTTCGCCAGCCACATCCTCTGGCCGCGTGAACATTTCATGGCTCTGGTCGAGTTCTATCGGGCGCGTTTCGCCCACTACGGGCATGGCACGCCGGAGCAAGCCATCGTCGGTCTCGGCGGGCACATTTTCATGCGCCGCAATTCTCAGGATGCCCGCCGCGAGTTCCGTCCGTACTTCGACAACGCGCCGGTGTATGGCCACGGCCCATCCCTGGAAGAGTTCATGGAGATGACCCCGCTGGCCGTTGGCAGCCCGCAGGAAATCATCGACAAGACGCTGACTTTCCGCGAGTACTTCGGCGACTATCAGCGCCAGCTCTTTCTGTTCGACCATGGCGGTATTCCGTTGAAAACCGTGCTGGAACAACTCGACATGTTCGGCAAGGAAGTGCTGCCGGTGCTGCGTGAAGAAACCCGCAAACGCCGCTCGCCGCTCGCCGCCGAAGCACCGACCCACGCCAATCGCCTGGCACATCTGCAATCGCTGCAGATGCCGTCTGTCGATCAACGCCCGAACGCCAATACCGCGCAAGCGGACAGCGTCACCGGCCACTAAAACCGCAGAAAGCGGGCGTGCTCGCGAAAGCGCTCGTGCGGGGTGTTCGCCCCTCCGAGCGCTTCGTCGGCAAACTCGCTCCACCTGACGCTGCTGAACAATCAGGCCGCGCCCTTCAACGAGCGCTGGGCATCCAGCACCGTCAGCACGTCATCGTTGATCAGTCGTGCCAGATACTGACCGTAACCGGTCTTGCTCATGCTGCCCGCCAGCACCAGCAACTGCGCGTCATCGATCCAGCCCTTGTTGTAGGCAATCTCTTCCAGGCAAGCGATTTTCAGGCCCTGACGTTTCTCGATGGCCTGGACAAAATTGCCCGCTTCCATCAACGCGTCGTGAGTCCCCGTATCCAGCCAGGCCATGCCGCGGCCCATCACCGACACGTTCAATTGCCCACGTTGCAGATAGACATTGTTGACGTCGGTAATTTCCAGTTCGCCGCGCGGCGACGGCTGGATCTCGGCGGCAATGCGCAGCACTTCGTTGTCGTAGAAATACAGGCCGGTGACGGCGAAGTTGGACTTCGGCTCGCTCGGTTTTTCGCAGATGCTCAGGGCCTTGCCGCTGGCGTCGAATTCCACCACGCCAAAGCGTTCCGGGTCCGCCACGTAGTAGCCGAACACGGTCGCGCCCTCTTCGCGGGTCGCAGCCTGCAACAGCGTTTCACCGAAGCCGGCGCCATAGAAAATGTTGTCGCCGAGCACCAGGCAGACGTTGTCATCGCCGACAAACTCGCGACCGATGATGAACGCCTGCGCCAGGCCGTCCGGGCTCGGCTGCACGGCATAACTCAGGCTCAGGCCCAATTGGCTGCCGTCACCGAGCATGCGCTGGAAGCCCGGCAGATCTTCGGGCGTGGAGATGATCAGGATCTCGCGAATTTCCGCCAGCATCAGCACCGACAGCGGGTAGTAGATCATCGGTTTGTCATACACCGGCAGCGACTGTTTCGAGACGC
Organism: Pseudomonas sp. MYb2; assembly: GCF_002979955.1. Classification (NCBI taxonomy): domain Bacteria; kingdom Pseudomonadati; phylum Pseudomonadota; class Gammaproteobacteria; order Pseudomonadales; family Pseudomonadaceae; genus Pseudomonas; species Pseudomonas sp. MYb2. Next base: position 22,232 of record NZ_PCQC01000025.1, on the reverse strand, counting down.
CCAACGTGATTGGGTGCAACCGCGAGCCAGCGCCGCCCGCCAACAGAATTCCCTTGTACTTGGCCATGCCTGTTTCCTTTTCAGCAATAGATGACTGACGCCAGCCGGCGTCATTGAACGGGGGTTGATTTCAAGCCACGCGGGCTTCTTGCAGGTGGTCGCCGAGGCGCTCCAGGGCATAGGCGCCGGACATCACGCGAATCCACCAGGCGCGATTGTCGAGGTACCAGTCGACGGTTTTGTTCATGCCGCTTTCGAAGGTTTCCTGCGGCGTCCAGCCCAACTGCGCGTGGATCTTGCCGGCATCGACGGCATAGCGCTTGTCGTGGCCCGGACGATCCTTGACGAAGGTGATCAGGTCGCGGAAATGCGCGACCCCGGCCGGCTTCTGCGCCCCACGTGCTTCAAGCAGATCGCACAAGGTGTGCACCACTTCAAGATTGGTTTTCTCGTTGTGACCACCGATGTTGTAGGTCTGCCCCACTTCACCATTGCTGACCACCGCGTATAACGCCCGGGCGTGATCCTCGACAAACAGCCAGTCGCGGATCTGCGCACCGTCGCCGTACACCGGCAGCGGCTTGCCTTGCAGTGCGTTGAGAATGACGTGCGGAATGAGTTTTTCCGGGAAGTGATACGGCCCGTAGTTGTTCGAGCAATTGCTCATCACCACCGGCAGCCCGAACGTGCGGTGCCAGGCCCGCACGAGGTGATCCGAACCGGCCTTGGTCGCCGAGTAAGGTGAGCTGGGCGCATAGGCGGTCGTTTCGGTAAACGCCGGATCTTCAGGCTCCAGATCGCCATACACCTCGTCGGTGGAAATATGGTGGAAGCGGAACGCCTGCTGGCGCTCAGCGTCCAGACGGTTCCAATAACCGCGCGCGGCTTCGAGCAGGGTGTAAGTGCCGACGATGTTGGTTTCGATGAAAGCCTGAGGGCCATCGATCGAACGATCCACATGGGATTCGGCCGCCAGATGCATCACCGCATCCGGCTGCAGGCGCATGAAGATTTCGTCCAGCGCCGGCCTGTCGCAAATATCCACTTGGCAGAAACGGTAGCGCGGCGAGTCCGCGATCTCAGCCAGCGACTCCAGATTGCCGGCGTAAGTCAATTTGTCGAGATTGATCACTTCGCAGTCAGTTTCATTGAGCAGAAACCGCACCACTGCCGAGCCGATAAAGCCCGCGCCCCCTGTCACTAAAATTTTCATCAGCGCCTCCCCTGGCAAAATGATGATTCACAGTCCTTCGATGCTGCCCGCCTTCAGGGGCGGGTCAGTTCAGTAATGCCACCCAGTATTGCGACAGGCCTTGCTCAAGAATCAGCAGCGTCTGGATGCAGACGAAGCTTTCGTCGGTGGTTGCCGAGGTCGAGTTGAGCGGGCCGAAACCACCGTCCTGTTTCTGGTGAGCCGCGATCCAGTCCTTCGACGCCTGTAAATGCGTCGGCTGAGCATCGAGCAGGTACATCGCCGCAATCGCCATGTAAGTACCCACCAGACTGACTGCCTTGCCTGGCCGATAGTGGAACGAGCCGTTTTCCAGTTGCAGGCTTTGCAGCCATGCCACGGTCTGCCGTGCATCGACGATGCGCCGGTTGAGAATGAACAGCGTGGACACCACGCGATACACCGAAAACGCATCCGGTGGATAACCCGGCTTGTTGCCGAATCCGCCGTCAGCGGAGCGGCAGCGCAAGGCGAACGCCATCACCGCTTGCTCATCCGTAGCCTTGGCGCCGAGCGCATGCAGCGACAACACGGCAAGGTTGGTGTGCCAGATATCGGAGCCGAAACCCGCCACGTCGCCGAACCCGCCATCGGCGTTCTGGCACGCTTGCAGATAGCCGACACATGCCTGGGCATCGGCCGGCAACGCACCCAGCACGCGAAGCGACAACACCGCACAGTACGTGGCGAAGACATCACTCAGGTGCCCGGGCTGTTCGGCAAAACCACCGTCGATATTTTGCGAGGCCTGGATGCAGTCGATCAGGCTCGCCTTGTTTTCGATTTGCAGACCCAGCGCATGCAGATCAGAGATCACATGCAGACCGGAAAACACCTGCCAGGTCTTGTCAGCGCGAAAGCCCAGCGGTGTGGTTTCGGCGGTCAACCCGTAAGGTGTCTGATTGGACGCCCGGGCCTTGGCCAGCCACGCGAGATAACGTTGCAGATCGACATTGATCGACGGCACGCCGCGCGGGTGAATGTCCTGCACGTCGCCGCCGCCATCGATCACCTCCAGCTCGCGGCTCACCCGATCGGCATTGTCGTGCGCTTGTGCAACGGTAACCGGCGCAATGGATTGCAAGGCATGCGCCGCAGCGAGTTGGGTTTTCAGACTCTTCAAGTGCAGCGGCAAGTACGTCAGGTTGCCGATACTGAAGATCCCCGGCTGACGCGGCGGTGCCCAGAACTGGCGAATGAACGGCACGGTCGGGTCATCGGGCGTCGACCAGAAATAGCCTTTGCCCATGAACAGCCCACCGTTGCAGGTGTCGTGAAACTCCAGCAGCGCGGCCGTCACCGACACTCGATCACTTTCGCTCGCGCCTCCCGGCAATGCCTGGATCACCTGTAACAGCAACGCCACGTCATACGCCGTTTTGATCGGAAATGGCGACTCATGATGCTTGTAGGACGTATGCCAGTCGCAACGAACCTTGCCATTGATGCCGACCCGATCCCAATAACCGCCATAGGCCGGGTCGCGGAACAGCGCCAGAGTCTGCAACAGAAACGAGCGCGCCAGATTGGCCAGCGCGTTGTCGTCACGCACACTGGCCAGACGCGCCAGCACCAGGCTGACTTGCGCCCGTACCGCACAACGGCTCAGCGCGACGTCGACGCAAGACTCGCTATCGCTGCCCGCCACGCGGGCGATCAGATTTTCCGCGTGGACCTGCAAATGCCCGACCAGACCGAGGCCCAAAGGCTCGTTGTCGATACGCGCCAGCAGGGCCGTGGCACTGATATCGAGGTCGATCGATGTCGCAAGCTCCAGCGGCGTCGACCAGTCGCTGGTGTATAACCCGGCGACTGTGGATCTGGCGTAGAGCGCTTCGACTCGCTCGAGCATGGCGGCAATCACCCCACGGTTGCTGGCGTCCTCCGGCACCCGGCGCTGATAGGCAATCAATGCTGCCAGCGCATCCAGTTGCACTGCCAGTGTTCTGCAACGGCCCGAACCATGTGGCGTCCAGTAGCGATCGGCAAGTTCGTGAAAACCTGCGTTCGCGACGTCATGCAATCGCATCAGCCCGGCATGGGCGAAACGCAGTTGCGCGTCGTCGCCGTGCTCGGCCTGATAGAGCGTTGCGTCGATCTGATCCTGCAACTGCTTGTCGCTGGAAATCGCGACTTTCCCACTGGCATCGGTGACGGCAAAAAAACCACCGAATTCGATGTCCATGAGGCCTTGATCAAATTGAAACTGCGGATGCAGCGCCATGGTGAATCCCTCTTCCGTGAGGTTAAGCCGCTTTGCTTTCGGTCAGCGGCAAAACCGTGCCGTTGCACAATTCGATGATACGGGTCGCCGCGCGTACCGCGCCTTCGCCGTCCGGTGCCGCCACTTGTCGATGGGGCGCGTAGTACGCCGGCGACCGGGTGTCTTTCTCCAGTTCGTTTTGCACCAGTTCGACGATACGGTCACGGTCGTGCCCCAGGTGAGTCGGGAAACCGAGCAGCTCCAGGCGGCGCAGCGCTTCAAGTTCGTGGTATTCCGACTTCGATGGCAGCACGAACAGGGTCGGAATATGCAATGCGGCGATTTCCGTCACGGTGATCCATCCCGGAGCCGAAATCAGCAGTTCGGCCTCGCGCAGCAGGCCCATCCAGTCCGGGTAATACGGCACGCAAACCACACCGTCCTGCGCCTGGATATCCTGACGCCCCAACAGCACCAGTTTCAGTTCCGGATTGCGTTCACGCAGGATCCGGAAGCTGTCGAGATAAGCGGCGAGCAGCGCATCCTTGTTTTGCGCAAACATAGTGGTGCCGCTGATCGACGCGACAATGAACGGCGAATCGCCAAGGTTCAGTTGCTCGCGCACGTTCAGGCCGCTCTGCACATTGATGTCGCGAATCATCGGCCCGACAAAGTGCGCCTTGCCGCTGAGCAGCGCTTCGGCGACCGGCGTGCCGTGATCCAGAGAAGCCACGTACGGCTTGTCAGTCAGCACCAATTGGCTCTGGTTGATCATCCAGTTGAACTGGCTGTGCAGTGCGGTGCGGGCCCGGGCCATTTCCAGCGCATTGACCTCGAAACCGCCGTCGGCCAGGTCATGGTCTTCCAGCTGGCAGAGGGTGAAGTCATAGCGTTCGGTGACGAACACCAGCGGCGTACCGCTGAAAATCGCCGCCAGACAGGCCGCCATGTTGTAGTCCGAGACCAGCACGGTCGGTTTGTATTCGGCAATCAGCGCCAGGTAGGAAAGGATTCGCTCACCGGACAAAAAGGTATTGGCGATATAACCGCCGATATAATTGGCCCAGTCGAGTTCTTTCGACAAGTTACTCTTTTTCGAGTAATCAACCAGGCGACCGGCAATATCTACCACTTCAATACCGGACTGTTCGAACAGCGGCGTGAATGTCGGCTGCAAAGAAGCCAGCGCCACAGTCAGCGGCATATTCGGGCTTTGCTTTTTTATCGCCTGAGCGATGGAAAGCGCACGCATGTTATGACCGGAACCTGTCGGATTTGGGGCAAACAAAATCATTCTTGAATCTCCATTAGTTGAACAACGCCATGAACCACAGTGTTTTCCAATACATCCCTTATAACCACCGAGTGTGGTTTTATAACCGCACCATCACCAACACTCAGTGGACCAACCAAGAGCGCGCCCTCACCGATGACGCAACGACTTCCTATCCGTACGGGAGCCTCTTCCCAAGGCAACGAGCGAAATGAATGATCGTGAGTTGAAGCCACAATCGTGACGCCCGCCGCCACCTCGCTGAACGCGCCGATCGATACGCCGCCAGCGGCTTCGATGACCACGCCTTCACCGAGCCGGACACCCGTGCCGAGTTCGATACCGCCCAGTTGCGACATCCCGCCCTGACGGCTGCTGCGCCCGATCAGAATGCAATCGCGGGCGATTTCCACCGACGCACCACCGCGTAATTCCGCGTCGATCAACGCTTCGTCGCTGATCTCCCACGTAGCGGTTTCAGGGTTCAACGATTTCAACCTGGCCACCGATTGCGTTGAGCGATCAAGCATCGACGGCAAGCCCGAGCGAGCTCTTTCACGGACTTTTGCCAGCACCTGTTCCGGGCTTGGGCGGCCATCCTCGACCACCGAGCGCCAGCCGATGAAGCGCGCCGGGCGCCCCACCATGATGGCGTCAGCCGGCACATCTGCCGTGACCAGCGCACCGGCGGCGATCACTGCACCTGCACCAATGCTGACTCCCTCGTTAACAGTCACCTTGGCACCCAGCCAGACGTTCTCGGCAATCCGGATCGGCGCCTGCGCGGTGCCCATGCAGTGCACACCCGTGGCCAACATGCTGGAAGTGCCGATTGCGGCAAACTGCACATCGCAGCGAAAACCGATAAAACAGTCATCACCGACCTGGACATTTTGTAGACGAGTGCCAGCGCGCACCCAGACATGGCGGCCAAGTACGCTGCCACTGTCCACTGTCGTCGAAACTTCAATTACGTTTACGTCGTCCACAATCCAGCCTCATTCCATGATGCCAAGCACAAGTGATTTGACGCACAAAGATATCCCGCGCACGCAGTCAATCGATGCGAACTAATCGTTAATTGTTTATTTAAAGCTCACGCAAAGCACGCAGGACATTGCGTCCGCGCAACTATTAACTGAATGTTCCATTTAACTACCAGTGCTCATTAACGACAGGTAGAAGTCAACGCTTGCGCCAATGGCCAAGTCAGTCGTCTGCGTGAGAAAAAACCAATTCAAGTCTGTCCGTGACTCAGGTGTAACTCCATCTGGGTGGGAATGTCCTTTAGTACGAATGTTATAGTACAGACGATTTTATTTTGCAATAGGTGTCAGAACGGTTATCTCGTTTTAGTCTAAAAATTCATTGAACTTTTATGGGGCATGACTGTATTAAAACCGTCATATATGCACGGCAATGGTGCAACGCTCGATGTTACGAGAGTGTTGCTGCTAAGCGCTCACAGGCATCAGGAGGTCGACCTCAGACATCCCGGCCGTTTCAGCAGACGCTAAGTTGGCGGTTCAATCCGTCATTTGCCTGGAGCCTTCATGTCCGCCCCCATCACCGTTCTGCGTGACACCCATCCCCTTCCGGTACTTGACGCCTGCAAGTGGGAAAAACTCGAAGGCGACCCGCACACCGTCAATCTCAACGCCTACACCAGCGAAGACGGCAACAAGATCATGGGCACGTGGATCTGCACACCCGGCAAGTGGCGCGTGGAATATGTGAAGTGGGAGTATTGCCATTTCCAGGAAGGCTACTGCGTGATCACGCCGGACGGCATGGCGCCGATTCACTTGCGCGCTGGCGACATCTTTGTGATTGAGCCGGGGATGAAAGGCACCTGGGAAGTGGTCGAGACCGTGCGCAAGTATTTCGTGTTTGCCTGATGCAAAAAAGCCGGGAGATCACCCGACGTGATTTCCCGGCAAACAATGTCTGATATACGCAATCCTCCTGTGGGAGCGAGCCTGCTCGCGAAAGCGCACGGTCAGTCACCTCAGTGTTGAAGTTACCGCCGTCATCGCGAGCAGGCTCGCTCCCACAGTTTGTTCAACGCTGCCCTTCTATTGCAGGCTTGCGATAGCTGTTGATGATCGCCGAGAAATCCTTCCCGCCATCCCCGCGCTGACTCATCGCCTGATAAAGCTGTTGCGCCACCGCGCCGAGCACCACCGGCTGATGCGCCTGACGCGCCGCTTCCGTCGCCAAACCCAAATCCTTGAGCATCAATTCCGCACCGAATCCACCGGTATAGCCGCGCGAAGCCGGCGCCGTTTCGACGATGCCCGGCCATGGGTTGTACATTTCCGAGCTCCAGCATCGTCCGGTCGAGCTGTTGATGATCCCGGCCAGCACTGTCGTATCGATACCCAATGCATCACCCAGTGCCATGGCCTCACTGACGCCGACCATCGAGATCGCCAGCAGCAGGTTGTTGCAGATCTTGGCGATCTGCCCGGTGCCGACCTCACCGCAATGCACGATGTTGCGGCCCATCTGCGCGAGCACCGGTTGCAGGGTGGCGAACAGTTCCGGGGTGGCGCCGACCATGAAGGTCAGGGTGCCAGCGGTCGCACCGCCGGTGCCGCCAGAGACCGGTGCGTCAGCCATCGCCACGCCTTGTTTGCTCGCCGCCGCGGCCACATCGCGGGCGGTCTGTGGATCGATAGTGCTGCAATCCACCGCCGGCACGCCTTTGCCGATGCCCGCGAGCACACCGTCCTCACCCAGCCAGACGCTACGCACATGCACAGCCGCCGGGAGCATGGTGATCACCAGTTCGGCATCCTCGGCCGCCTCACGCGCCGAAGCGCGAATGCTGCCGCCCAGTTGCTCGAGTTCCGCCAGCACGGTTTTGTTCAGGTCGACCAGGTTCAGCGAATGGCCAGCCTTGATCAGGTTGCGCGCCATCGGCGCGCCCATGTTGCCCAGACCGATAAATGCGATTTTCATGGCCGATTCCTCAGCGCAGATTGATGGTTGTGTTCACGCCGTCGTTGACGCTGTCGTCATCGAACCAGCGTGCCGTGACCGTTTTGGTCTGCGTGTAGAACTGCACCACTTGCTTGCCGTACGGGCCGAGGTCGCCGAGTTTCGAACCGCGCGAACCGGTGAAGCTGAAGAACGGCACCGGCACTGGAATCGGGATGTTGATGCCGACCTGACCGACGTCGATTTCCGTCTGGAATTTGCGCGCCGCCGCACCGCTCTGGGTGAACAGGCCAGTGCCGTTGCCGAACGGGTTGGCGTTGACCAGGGCGATGGCCTGATCGAGGGTGTCGACTTCCAGCACCACCAGCACCGGGCCGAAGATTTCCTGGGTGTAGATCTGCATGTCGGTGGTCACGCCCGAGAACAGGGTCGGGCCGACAAAGTTGCCTTGCTCGTAGCCCGGCACCTTGATGTCACGACCGTCCAGTTCCAGCTTGGCGCCTTCCTTGATGCCGCTTTCGATCAGGTCGAGAATTCGCGCCTTGGCTTTCTTCGAGATCACCGGGCCGACATCGGTGCCCGGCTCGTTGCCGGCGTTGACGGTGAGCTTCTGCGCCAGCGCTTTCAGGTCCGGCAGCCATTGTTTCGCCGCGCCAACCAGCACCACCACCGAGGTGGCCATGCAACGTTGCCCGGCCGCACCGAAACCGGCACCGACCAAGGCATTCAGCGCTTGCTCACGATTGGCATCGGCCAGCACCACAGCGTGGTTCTTCGCGCCCATCATCGATTGCACGCGTTTGCCGTGTTTACCCGCCAAATCGTAAACGTGAGTGCCGACCGCCGTCGAACCGACGAACGACACTGCTTTGATGTCCTTGTGCGTGCACAGGCCATCGACCACGTCTTTGCCGCCGTGAACCACGTTCAACACGCCCGCCGGAACGCCCGCCTCGACTGCCAGTTCCACCAGCAACATGGTCGACAGCGGATCCTGTTCCGAAGGTTTCAGGACGAAAGTGTTGCCGCAGGCAATCGCCATCGGGAACATCCACAGCGGAATCATCGCCGGGAAGTTAAACGGGGTGATGCCGGCGCACACGCCGATCGGCTGGCGCAAGGTGTAGGTATCAACACCGCCGGCGACGTTCTCGGCGAACTCGCCCATCTGCAGCGTGCCGATGGAGCACGCGTGCTCGACCACTTCCAGCCCACGGAAAATGTCGCCCTCGGCGTCAGCAATGGTTTTGCCTTGCTCGGCACTCAGGACGATAGCGATGCGTTTGGAGTGTTCGCGGATCAGCGCTTGCAGCTTGAGCATGATGCGCATGCGCGCACCGATCGGGGTCAGTTTCCAGGTCTGGAACGCACGCTGGGCGGCGCTGACGGCGGCGTCGACTTCAGCGGCGGTGGCGAACGGGACTTTCGCCAGCACTTGCTGGGTCGCCGGGTTGACGATGTCGTGCCATTCGGTGGTCTGCGATTCGACCCATTCGCCGTCGATCAGCAGCTTGACCTTCTGCAGCGTGGTTTCGTTGGGCGTAAGCGATGCGTTCATGCTGGTCTCCGAAACTTGTTTTTATCGTAGGAGCCAAGGCGAAGGGTTCGCCTTGAGATGAGGCGTGTGTCACGAATTGGTTGTCGGACTGTTTTTGGAGTATAGATGTGCAAACTTCTAATAAGAACGCACATATAAGCCCGTCCATCATGCAAAAAAACATCACCTCCCTAGGCTCGCTGAACTGGGACGACCTCAAGTTTTTTCTCGAAGTCGCCCGTACCCGTAAGGCCAGCACTGCTGCCAAACGCTTGGCCGTCGACTACACCACGGTGTCACGGCGAATCAGTTCACTGGAAGCGGCGCTCGGCACGTTGTTGTTTGAAAAGTCGCGCACCAGCGGTTTCGTGCTGACCGCCGAAGGTCAGCGTTTGCTCGGTTATGCCGAGTCGATTGAAAGCACATTGCACATGGCGTGCGAGCAGGTTTCAGGCTCTGGCGTGGCTCTGTCCGGGCATGTGCGCATGGGCTGCACCGAAGGTTTCGGCAGTTTTTTCATCACCCCGCAACTGAGCCATTTCGTCGACGCCTACCCGGCGATCTCGGTGGACATCCTGCCGCTGCCGCACTTCATCAGCCTGTCCAAGCGCGAGGCCGACATCGTTATCGCGCTGGAGCGCCCGGAGCATGGGCCGTACGTCTGCTGCAAGCTCTGCGACTACCGCTTGCAGCTCTACGCGACCCAGGACTATCTCGACAAACACCCACCGATCCGCCGCCCGGCAGACTTGGGCAAGCATCAATTCATCAGTTATGTGGATGATCTGGCGTTCAGCTCGGAGCTGCTCTACTTGGCGAACGTGTTGCCTGGCGCAAGCGCCAACTTGCGCAGCACCAGCGTGATCGCGCAATTCGTCGCGGCGCAGCAAGGGCGCTCGCTGGCGATTCTGCCGTGTTTCCTCGCCGCGCAGGATCCGCGCCTGCTGCCAGTGTTGCCGGAGGAGATCGACATTACCCGACAGTTCTGGATGTACTGCCGCGAGGACCTGAGGAAGCTCAAGCGGATCACCCTGTTGTGGGATTACATCCGCGAGGTGACCGAGCGCAATCAGGCGCTGTTGATGGGTGAAACCGGCGAAATGCAGTTCGCCGATTAGTCGTTGCTGACCACGATCGCCACTCGGCGATTCTCGGTGCGTCCCGCTGCCGTGCTGTTGGACGCCACCGGCTCTTTGCTGCCGAGGCCTTGCAGCTGGATGTTTTCCTGCTTCATGCCGACCGTGCCGAGTACGTTGGCAACGCTCTTGGCGCGGCGCAGTGACAATTGCTGGTTGTAGGTTTCCTTGCCTGACGCGTCGGTATGGCCATCGACCCGCACGCGCTCGATGCCAACGCCCACCAAGGCCTTGCCGATGCGTTCGACGATCTCGGTACTTTCTTTATTGAGGCTTTCGACGTCGCTGCCGAACAGCACTTTACCGGACAGGCCAAACTCCCAGCCTTCATCGGTCAGTTCGAAACCTTGTTGTTTGAGCACGGCGACTTGCGCCGGGGTCAGGCCTTTTTGCGGGGCCGTCTGGCAACCGCTCAATATCAGTGCGGCCATCAACAGCAACGCGGAAAACAGTCGGATTGGAAGTGTGAACACGGGATTAGCTCCTGGTTTGAACGGGATCGGCCGGGTGCTCCGACCCAGCCGTGAATTGAGCGCCACGCGACAGGCGTTTGGCCTGATACATCGCCGCATCGGCGGCATTGAGCAGGCCGCCGGGGGTGGCGCCATGATCCGGGAAAACCGCGATGCCGATACTGAGCGAGGTCACGACACGGGTGTCGCCCGGCAGCGCGATGGGCATGTCCATGCTGGCGAGGATCTTGTCGGCAATACGCTCGGCGTCTTCGATCTTGTGCAGGGGCGTGAGCAATACGGCGAACTCATCGCCGCCCAGCCGCGCCACCAGATCTTCTTCACGCAATTGCGCGCGAACGCGATTGGCGATGGCCACCAACACCGCATCGCCGGCAGCATGGCCGAAGTTATCGTTGATGCCTTTGAAGCGATCACTGTCGAGAAACAGCACGGCCACTCGCTCATTGAGTTTGCCGGCGTTGCGCAAGGCACGAATCAAGCGCCCCTCGAAAAACGCACGGTTCGGCAGACCGGTGAGGCTGTCATGGCTGGCTTGATGCGCGAGGCTTTCGTTTTCGCTTTGCAGATGGCTCTGCCAGGACTCGAGCTCATCGAGCAAAGCATTGAAGTCGTTGCCGAGGTTGTCGAGTTCGGCGATCTGTGCCGGCGGCACGCGCCGATCCAGTGCCCGTTCGCTGCGGGCGGCGTGGGCCACATTGGCCAGACTGCGCAGAGGACCGGTGATCGCGCGTAGCTGGCGACGCGCCAGGTAGAGCGCAACCCAGGCGCTGATCGCGGTGCAGAGGATGATCCCCGCCAGACCGCTGAGCAGAAAGCGCATCAGGCTGCCACCATGGCCGGTAAGCAGCACACGACCGATTTCACGGTCCTGATGCTCGATCGGCAGGCTGATGGGTTTTTCCAGAAGGGCGCGGGTGATCTGCATTTCCAGCTCAGAGAACAAACCGTTTTCCGGGCGTTGCCAATGCGCGAGCACTTGTCCCTGGCTGTTCAGCACCTGGGCGTCAGCGACCTCTTCGGCAGAAGCAATCAGCGCCAGCGATTCATTGGCGGCCGTCTTGTCGTTGAACACCACCGCAGCTTCGACGGTGTAGCTGATCGAACGGGCGATCAAATGCAGGTTGTGATCGGCATAAACCCGTAATGCCAGCACGCCGAGTAACGTCAGCGAAACGCTGGCCATCGCCACGCCCACCAGCGCGACCGTCAAATGCCCTCGGCCAATGACTGAACCCAGCGTTGGGCGGCTATTCGATCTGAACAGTTTCATGGTGCCGCCGGCTTGCGACGCGACAATTGCAGCACGCTTGGATGAATGCGTACGCCGCTGCGGGCAACCGAGTCGAGGTTGACCTCGAAAGACACCTGCTCATCGCCGACGCGCAGGCAGAACAGGCTGCCAACCGTGCACTGATCGTCACCTTCGCTGATGCTCAGCACCGGATGGCCAATCAACGATTCGAAAAGACGACTGCGCTCATCCGCTGTCAGTTTGCCGATATAGACCGCATCGCACTCGCTGACGATCGCCGGATTGTCCGCCAGCAAGCGGCGCACGATGACCGGTCGGCCAGTGGCCTGCGTGGTGCCTTTGACCAGATCATCGGTGTATTCGGTAGGGCCGACGATGCACAGGCGCAGTTGCGCAGGCTCCACCGGCCAGCGAGCGTAACTGAGGATGCCGAGAACCACTTGAGTGACCGACTGCGCGCGTTGCTCAGCCATGCCCGTCGGCTTTTGCGCTTGCGCGACGGCCACGCCCGTCAACAGCCAGAGCAGACCGACAAGCAACGCGTACTTGCAGCGAACCGCGCGCTCTGTCGCCCAGACAGACACCTTCATGCAGGGATTCTCTTGGATCGTAGCGAAATGATGCCGCAACGATAGCACAGCGGTGCAACACCAGCGAGGCGGTGGCCCTGACCGGTTGGTCAATAAACGCCGTTCGACGTCTGGATTTTCACCCGTGAGGCGCGCTGCCCTCTTCCAGTTCCAGCATCAGTCCGCTGAGACGCTTGACCTTGCGTTGTACGGCCTCTTCAAACACCTCGGTACGCGGCTCGATCAGGGTGAACCAGTGTTTCGCGCGGGTGATGCCGGTGTAGATCAGTTCCTTGGTCAGCACCGGGTTCAAGGCATCCGGAAGGATCAGCGCGGTGTGGGCGAACTCCGAGCCCTGCGACTTGTGCACCGTCATTGCGTAGACGGTTTCCACGTCGTTGAGCCGACTCGGCAATACGAAACGCACACCGCCCTGGCCATCGTTACGCGGGAAGGCTACGCGCAGCAGCGGCTTGCCGGCATCCGGCCCGTCGCGCTCGGGTAGCTTGAGGGCGATGCCGATGTCGCCGTTCATCAGACCCAGACCATAGTCATTGCGGGTCATCAGTACCGGGCGACCTTCGTACCATTGCTGATCGTTGTCGATCAGGCGTGCCTTGAGCAACGCGGCGGTGATGCGCAGATTCAGGCCCTCAACGCCCCATGCTCCTTTGCGCACGGCACACAACAGCTGGAAGGTGTCGAAGGCCTGCAAGACGTCACGCGCCCAGTGGGTCCAGTCTGGATGTTCCAGCGGTCTGTCGGGCGACGGACGCTGATTGCGCAGCACGCTCAGATAGTGCCGATAGCCTTGCGGTCCGTTGCCATCGCCGTGGCCGTCAAGCGCCAGTCGTTCGAGCTTGGGATCGTGTTCACCCTTGGGCAGTTTTACCGCAAACACATCTTTATAGTGCCCGCTGTCCAGCAGCTGACGCGCTTCAAGCGGTAGCTGCTGATTGACCCGCCGCGCGAGCTGACCGATGCCACTGCCCTCGCCAAAACGTCGCGAGTGGCGCAGCATCACCACTTGTTGCGCCAGTGGATGGGTGCCGTCGATGTCCTCGTGCAGGCCGCTGTCTTGCAACGATTCACCGCTGACAAATTCCAGCCAGTGACGGGTTTGCGGGTTGTACCAGCCCTGCTCGGCGTCACGACACAGATCACCAAGAACCGCGCCGGCTTCCACGGAAGCGAGTTGATCCTTGTCACCGAGCAGCACCAGTCGCGCATGGGCCGGCAACGCGTCGAGCAGGTTGGCCATCATTTCCAGATCGATCATTGACGCTTCGTCGACCACCAGCACATCCAGCGGCAAGCGGTTGCCGGCGTGGTGGCGGAAGTGTCGCGTACCGGGGCGACTGCCGAGCAAACGGTGCACGGTGGTCACGTCGCAGGGGATTTTCGCGCGCACCTCTTCGGCAACTTTCAGCGATTGCACTTGCTGACTAATGGACTCGGTCAGTCGCGCCGCCGCTTTGCCTGTCGGTGCCGCGAGACGAATGCGCAGCGGGTGACCCGCCTCAACCGCCGGCGCTTGAAGCAGCGCGAGCAGGCGTACCACCGTCGTCGTTTTGCCGGTACCCGGGCCGCCAGTGACAATGCTGAAAGCACTGCGAGTGGCAAGGGCGCAGGCGAGCTTCTGCCAGTCGATCACCTCGCCGGAGCGGGCCGATCCGAACAATTCATTCAACCGCTGCGGCAGATCCTCCGGGGTTGCCTCAGTTTGTGCCAAACGCTGGCGCAACGCCGCGTCGATGCGCCGTTCGTAAGCCCAGTAACGTCGCAGATACAGACGTTTCCCGGCCAACACCAATGGCCGCTGCTGCGCCGCTTCTCGGGTATCGGCCGCCAGCGCGACCAGACCACTTCCGGCCAGCGTCTTGCACCAATGCACGCCGTCGAGCGCTTCAAGCAGTTGCGAGGGCAACAGCAACACGCCGCCCTGCACATCACCCTCGGGCGGCAACGACAGAGCAAAATCCGGGGCCTTGAGTGTTTCGAACAGATCCAGACACACGTGGCCGTGGCCCAACTGGTGACTGGTCAGTGCGGCAGCGAGCAACACCAACGGATCGGTGCCCGGCTCAAGCTCGTGAAGAAATGCGACGAACGCCTTGTCCAGCGCACGCAACCAGCCCCGCTCGACCCAGCGGGTGAGTAACAGCAGCAAATCATCGGCGCTGGTCAGCGGCGCAAGTTTCGACAGGCTATCGGCCGCCAACGGGGTCGGCAACAGATCAGCAAAAGTGCGGCTCATAGGAGGACTCCCTGTTCCCATGCGGGTTCGGCCTTGGGTTCGGGTTTACCCTGGAACATCCGGTCCAGCCGCTCGATCAACTCGCGCGGCGGACGGGCAAAGTAAACACCGCGACTGTCTGCACGGGTGCCACGCAGGAACATATACAGCGCGCCACCGATGTGCCGGTCGTAATCGTATTCCGCTAGCCGCGCCTTGAGCTGGCGATGCAGCGCCAACAGGTACAATACGTATTGCAGGTCGTAGCGATTGTCGAGGATCGACTGTTCCATGGCTTGCGCGGTGTAGGCCAGATCATCCACGCCCAGCCAGTTGGATTTGTAATCAGCCACGTAATAACGGCCATCGTGTTCAAAGGTCAGGTCGATGAAGCCTTTAAACATGCCGTTGAGTTGTACTGGTTCTGCCGCAACACGGGCGACGCCATTGTGCGTGTACTGGCGCACCAGTTCGTCAAGTTTGAGCACATCGACTTTATGGCTGGCGAACCAGAACTCCATCTCGACGCGGTACTGCTTGAGTTGCTCGAGAATCACCGGCGGCTGCCCGCCATCAATTGGCAATGGCGATTTAAGCAGGTGCTGCAGCCAGTCACTGAGGGTGAGGATCCAGCCTTCCCAGCCACGCAAGTTGCAGCGACGAGCAATCGCATCTTCCAGCGCCTCGCGAGACACCGCGAAGCCATCGTCTCCGGCCCACTCCAGTAAACCGTGGAGAAACGTTCCTGGATTCGGACCTCGGGGGAAGCGGTGAATATCAGCGCCGCCAGCAATGATTTCCCGTGGTGCGTCCGGGTCGAGGCGCTCGTCATCGAACAGCTTTTGCGCTTGCGGACTGTCCGGAGCTTCATCGCTGCCGACACTCAGCACATCGCTGATGCGCAGCGCGCTGTAGGAGGCGATCCACCAGTTTTCACTGGCCTTGCGCTTGGGCAATAGCGTGGCACTGAGGACGGCTTCGTTGCGCGGCGGCCGGTAGTGTTCATCGGAGGGCTGCGGTGTTTCTGCGATGCTGATTGCCGCGCAGTCCTGCTGCAGATCTCGCAGCCAACGGTCGAGTCCGCTGGATTCCCCCAGAGACGCGCCACCGCCCAGCAGATAACCCAACGCAGAAAGGTGCAGCACCGAGCTGTTGTTATTGCCGCGCTTGAGATCCGTCACGCCCAGCCAGCAGGCATGTTGCGCGCGGGTCAGGGCGACATACAGCAAACGCAGATCCTCGGCGAGGCGCTCTTCATCCGCTTGCGCAATCAATTCGGCGGTTGGCTTGAGGCTCACTTGGGCCTTGCCCGAAGCGTCGTGGTAATGCAGCGGCAATCGGCTGCCGTCGACCGGTTTTGCCGAGCAGATGAATGGCAGGAACACCAGGGGATACTCGAGCCCTTTCGACTTGTGAATGGTCACCACCTTGACCAGTTGCTCGTCGCTTTCCAGACGCAGGATCTGCTCTTCGCCGGCCTGCCCCGACAACGCCAGAAGCTCGGCCAGATGGCGGATCAGCGCTTGCTCGCCATCCAGTTCAGCGGCGGCTTGCTGCATCAGTTCCGAGAGGTGCAAAAGGTTGGTCAGTACCCGCTCGCCATCGCTGCGCGCCATCAAGGTCTGCGGCAATTGGAAGTCGTGCAACAGACGTCGGAGCATCGGCAGTACGCCATGCTTGCGCCACAGTTCGCGGTAACCACGAAACTGCATGACGCGGGTTTCCCAGACCAACTCGTCCTGATTCAGCCGTTCCAGCTCAACCAGGGGCAGGTTCAGGGTGATGCAGGCCAGCGCGGCTTTCAGCGAGCGTTCGACATCCGGTTCGGCACAGGCCTTGAGCCACGACAACAGGTCGTGGGCCTCCTGAGCGGCGAACACCGAGTCCTTGTCCGACAGATAAACGCTGCGCACACCACGACTGGCGAGCTCACTGCGCACGGCCTGGGCTTCTTTACCGTCACGAACGAGGATCGCGATGTCCGAGGGGCGCAGGCCTCTGAAGTCCTTACCAT
Organism: Pseudomonas sp. MYb2; assembly: GCF_002979955.1. NCBI lineage: Bacteria > Pseudomonadati > Pseudomonadota > Gammaproteobacteria > Pseudomonadales > Pseudomonadaceae > Pseudomonas > Pseudomonas sp. MYb2. Next base: position 5,362 of record NZ_PCQC01000025.1, on the reverse strand, counting down.
CCTGGGTGAATCCCGCACTGGCGCTTTGCCCGCCATTGAGCAACGCAGTGATCTCACTGGCACAGGCGCCCGCCAATTGTTGGCGATAGACCGCGCCTGACAATGGCTGATCGCTGGGCAACAGCCAGACATTCAGCGCTGCGACGTCTTGCCCGGCAACCTGAAGTTTTTCCTTGCGCCCCTGAGACTCGACAGGGAGAAACGGCACCGGGTTAGCACCATTTTTTTCCCGAAACAAAAACGCGCCGCGTCCCTGCTCTCGGGACTCGGCGCGTTGGAATACATGGTTGACCGCGTTGACCATGCCGTGACTGGAGCGGAAGTTGGTGCCGAGCGTATGCAAGCGGCCGCTGGTAGCCTGACGCGCACGCAAATAGGTGTAGATGTCCGCACCGCGAAAAGCATAGATCGCCTGTTTCGGGTCGCCGATCAGAAACAGCCCGGTGTCTGGATTGTTTTCTTCGATCCGATAGATCGTCTCGAAAATCCGGTACTGCACCGGATCGGTGTCCTGGAATTCGTCGATCAGCGCGACCGGAAACTGCTCGCGAATCAAGATCGCAAGACGCTCTCCTCCTTCGGATTGCAGTGCGGCATCCAAACGCAACAGCATGTCGTCGAAACCCATTTCGGCGCGTCGGCGTTTTTCTTCTTCGAAACGCGCACCGACCCATTTGGCGGCGTGTTGCAGGACAGCGGCGTCGGGGGTGGGCAATGCATCGAGACTGGATTTGAGCCCGTGCATGGCGTCCAGCCCAGGATGACTGGGGGCCTGGCCTTTCCAGGCCTCAGCCATGCCGTCGGGAGTCAGTCGAGTGAAGCCGGTGCCGATGTCCAGTTGCTCCATGGCCTCGTCTTCGGCCCAGGCCTTGAGCTTCTCGAACCACGGTTCAAAGTAACGCGCTTGCATCTTGCGACCATCGACAGTCTTGCTGGCAACACCTTGATGACAGATGGCGAGCAACTCGTCTGCCCATTGGCGCCACGGCATTTTCAGTTCGATCAATGCAGCGCGGCGTTCTTGCAGGCACTCTTCGATAAGCTGAGCAGGTGCCTTACCTTCATCGCTGTCACGCTCACTGGCGAACAAGCCGCGGACACGCGGCAACAATGCCGCAGGACCGCCCCAATTGCTGCGAACCCAATTGAGCGCATCACCCTGCATCGGGTAACAAAACAGCCGCCAGTAATCGCGTAACACTTCACCAAGCAGGTCGCTGTGATCGGTTTCCAGGGATTGGGTGAACAGACTGCCGCTGTCGAACGCATGCTCACGCAGCATGCGCTGACACCAACTGTGGATGGTCGAAACGGCGGCTTCGTCCATCCATTGTGCGGCAATATCGAGACGATTGGCGCAACCGGGCCATTGCTGCGGGACGAATTGATCGCGCAGTTCTGCGATCAATCCGTCAGGGGCCGCCATCTCGTCACGAAAGAATCGTGCGGCCTCGGCCAGTCGCGTACGAATCCGTTCGCGCAGTTCTTTGGTCGCCGCGTCGGTGAATGTCACTACGAGAATTTGCGGCGGCAAAAGCTCACGACCGAAGCTGTTGGCTTCGCCTCCGTGCCCCAGGATCAGGCGCAGATAAAGTGCTGAGATAGTGAAGGTCTTGCCGGTACCGGCACTCGCTTCGATCAACTGGCTGCCACGCAGGGGGAATGCCAAGGCAAGTGGAGTTTTTGTACTCATGCGCGTGCCCCATCACTGGACAATGAGCGCCAAGGGGCTTCAAGCAATGGACGGTACAAGGCGTCGCACCAGCCGGAGAATGTTTCGTCCGCGAGCAGCGCATCGAAGTCGGCATATTGCCGGGACAACGCCGGACTTTCGCGACGCTCGCCTTCACTGGTCTGGCCATCACCTTCGTAGGCTTTACGCGCGGCCGCTTCGGCCTTGAGTGGATCGGTCTGGGACAGCCAGGCGAATGCGGTTTTGACGGCGATCGGTAATGGCTGGCGCATACCGGCCTGCCAGGCGAGCAGCACATCGCCAAGGAAACGCAGCGCTCGCTCTTGCTCCATCGGCTCAAGCAGCAAGGTGTCGTCACTGGCGACCAACGCTGTGGTCAACGAAAGCCCGCAGGCGCAGGCGACCAGATGATTGACCCACGGCTTGGTCAATCGATGCCATTTGCGACTTTTGATCGAGCCGATGCTGTTGGGAATGGTCGTGACCGACAACACACCACCATCGGCGCGCTGATGCAGGCCTGAAAGCCAGCCTTCCAGGCGCAAACCCTGTAAATCGAGGCTGATCGGGATCGCACTGGTCAGCGGTGTCGGCCATAACGTCAGTAGTTGTTGATAACGCTGCAACAGGTCCGGGAGCGGTTCGATCAGTTCTCGCTGTAAACATTCGCCGAAGCCAGCCATCGGCAACAGGCCACTGTTTTGCAGACGGCGGGCTTGAACCTCGAGGGCATGATCAATGTTGTCCGGTTGCCTCAGCGCAGCTTCGAGAAGGCTGTCGCTGAGCGTATAACGCTGCAATGCGTCGAGCACAAAAGGCTCTTCATCGGCCAACGGCGCTTCGGCGGCTTCGAAATACACCTTGAGTCGCTGCGTGAAGAAATGCCGTACAGGATTACGCAGAAAGTCCTGCAAGAGAGCGAGGCTCAGCGGTTCCTCCTGAACGAAAGGCGTGAGTAACTCTGCGTTATTTTTCGGTACAGGCTGTTGATGCAACACCTGCCATTCACTGGCGTAGCTGAACAGTTGATCACCTTCATGGAAATAACGCGCACTGAACGGTTGCAACGGATGCTCCTCTGTCATGGCGCTCAGCAAATCCCGATTTTCGTCGAGCAGTCGCCAGCCGCTGGCCAGGTGATCGCGCAACTGGCCGATCAGCACCGACGCCGGGCGCTCGCTGTTGTCACGAATGCTGCGACCAACCCAACTGATGTAGAGCTGATTACGCGCAGACAGCAACGCTTCGAGTAACAGATAGCGGTCGTCTTCACGCCGGGAGCGATCACCCGGACGGTAGTCGCTGCCCATCAGATCGAAATCCAAGGGTGGTTGCGCACGGGGGTAGTCCCCGTCATTCATGCCCAGCAAACAAACCAGTTTGAAGGGGATGGCGCGCATCGGCATCAACGTGCAGAAGTTCACCGCGCCGGCGAGGAAGCGTTGAGACAATCGGCCTTGATCCAGCCCGGCGAGCCAGGCTTCTCGCACGACAGTCAGTGGTAACTCATCGACCAGCCCCACAGCTTCGCAGGTCTCCAACCAGGTTTCGCGAAGCTCCTCGAGTTGGGTCAGCAAGTAATCGTCGTGTTCATTGCTGGCTTTGAAGAACAGTTGCATGAGCGCTTGCAGTCGCTGGCCCCATTCTTTGGGTTGGGCCGGCTGCGTAAGCTCATGGTGGGCGAGCTCCAGTGCATCAAGCAAGGCCACCAGCGGCCCGATCAATGCGGCATCCAGGCCACCGATTTCATCATAGGGTTCGATACCCGCGCAGGCGTTCGCGCTACCAACGGCGTAACCGAGCAACATCCGGCGCAGACCGAAATGCCAGCTGTTCTGCTCCAGCTCATCGGGCAAGCCGAGCCCTGCGCGTTGCTCGGCGTTCATGCCCCAACGGACACCTGCGCCTTCGATCCAGCGGTGCAGTGTCGGCAAGTCGCGTTCTTCCACGCCGAAACGGGCACGCAATGCGGGAACATCGAGCAGGTCGAGGATCTCACTGACGGGAAAACGGCTGTCCGGCAGTTTGAGCAGATGCTCGACCGCGATCAGTAGCGGATCGCGGCCCCGCTGGCCCTGGTCCGCCAATGTGAAAGGAATGAAGCGTGGATCATGACGATCAAGTTGACCGAATACTGCACGGATATGCGGCGCATAGCTGTCGATCTCCGGCACCATCACAATGACATCCCGAGGACGCAAATCAGGATTTGCGCTGAAACGGGCCAAGAGCTGGTCGTGGAGAATTTCAACTTCACGCTGAGCGCTGTGGGCAATGTGAAAACGGATCGAATCGTCTTTTGTCAGATCAACAGCAGGCCAGTGCTCACGGGTTTCGTTGAGCGGGCGCAGTTCCAGGATATCGTCCTGAAGTTGATTGAGCAGGTTGTGCGCCTGAGTTTCGCTGAACAGATCGATTCGACCATCGCGAAACGCTGCACGGTAGCTGTTGGGGTCGTCGTAGCTATCGAGCAGGTTGATGTAGTCGCGACCTTGTTTTCCCCATGCAGCCAGGAGCGGGTGCGCATGTTGGTGCAACGTTTCCGGATCCAGCACAACAGGCATTCCGCTCTTGCGGGACTGTCGTTTGTATTGGTGGCGCAGCAAGTCCTTGTCGGCGACGATATCGGCCCAGTGATGACGACAAGGGTTGTGCACACAAAGCAGAACCTGGCTGAAACGCGCGAGCCCGGCCAGCGCTTCAAGGACTTGGGCCGGCAACGAAGAAATCCCGAAAACGATCACTCGCGAGGGGAGCCCTGGCGGAGCTTCCGAGAGGTTGTTGATGCGCTCGATGAATCGCTGATGAACACCGGCACGACTTTGTGCCATGCCTTGTTCACCCACATCCTCCAGCAATGCTCGCCACAGTTCAGCTTGCCAGCAACTGGTGGCTGGCAATGCCTTAACCTCGCCTCTGACATTCCTTAGCTGATGCCGCCCTTCAGCCCAGTCTTCAAGCCAGTCAGCCCGATACACCTGGTATTGGTCGAAGAGATCCGCCAGGCGTTCGGAGAGTTGGTAACGCTTGCGCAAGTCAGTGTCGTGGGTGAGGAACCGTTGCAGCGGCTCGAAATGTGCGCGATCGATGACCTGAGGTAGCAGGCGCATGAGGCGCCAAGTCAGTGGTGCTTTATCGAGCAGGGATTTGGCGGGGATTTGTTCTCGGCCCAGAACCATTCGGTAGAGCTGCCACATAAAACTGCCGGGCAGTTGCACATCAATCGCTGCGGCAATACCGCAGCCGCCGAGATCGTCCTCTTCGGGGTCTTCCGCCAAAGCCAATTTAAGCCATTGGGCAATTCCGTTGCTTTGCACCAGGGCAATTTCGTTTTCCAGAGGCGCCAGTGGATAGCGTCGCATGATGCTGATCACAAGGCTGCGCAGTTCGTCCAGGCTGTTGCTCTGAACCACCATGAATGCAGCGTTGAGGGACTGGGCGTCCGGCATAAAGGCTTCCTTGGAAAAGTACAAAAGCTAGGGCAGAACCTTAGCATTGTCGGCAGGTTGTGACAGCCGGACGACGTCCTTGAATGCTGTAAGAACTTTCCTGCGGGCAAAACAAAACCCCAACTGCTTTCGCAATTGGGGTTTCGGAATTTAATCTTGACGATGACCTACTCTCACATGGGGAAACCCCACACTACCATCGGCGATGCATCGTTTCACT
>NZ_PCQC01000024.1:0-79845 GCF_002979955.1 Pseudomonas sp. MYb2 | reverse complement strand
ATGTGAGAGTAGGTCATCGTCAAGATTAAATTCCGAAACCCCAATTGCGAAAGCAGTTGGGGTTTTGTTTTGCCCGCAGGAAAGTTTGGCCAACGTTTGAAGATCGGGTTTACCCTCAAGTTCAAATTAGAAGCCCCGTCGTAATAACAATTACGACGGGGCTTTTGCATTACAGTCAGCCGACGAATTGCCATGGCGAACCCTTGTGACTTAATTTTCGTCTTACGGGAGGAAAGCCATGATGCACATGCTACGGTCGTGCGGCGGCTGTTCGGCGTGCCGGTTTTGGCACGGAGGATCCGATTGCGCTTGTCCACCGGGCGAACAGCTCATGGCAGGCATCGGCGCATTCCTTAGTGCCGAGGAACAGGAAGCCGCTCGGGCGCAGGGCGAAGTGGAGCATCTGCAGGATTTCGCGCTGCACTTCGCGATCAAGATTGATCAGCAAAGATGCGTCGAGGGGATCAACTGCACAGCTAATTGCACAGAATAATCCCGACTCATGATTCTGCCTTCAACAGTTTTGGCAGACAGACGTGCAGTGCCTTTTATCTGGACATCCCGGCAATCACGACTGCACCAATGATTTTCGGCAGCGGATGGCCTACACGGCTAACCTTCGTTCAGGTCAATTTGCCTCGTTGAAGTACTGACATTGATGATATGTCGGCGACCGTAGACTGAATATGTGAGGCTACCGTCCTCGCTGTCCGGTTTACGCAATGCCAGTTGCGCGAACAAACCATTCTTTTCACTGTAACTGCCGAACCAGTCGATCAAGGCGCCGATGTAACAATCATTGCCAATGAAGACAGGCAGGTCTGCGACTTTTTCAATGCTGTAATGCGCCGGGCCAAAGCTGTAGTAATCGTTTTCACCGGCGCCGGTCGCCGGAATAGGGCAGAGCGGTTCTTTTGAAGGGATAGCGGCGGTTTCAGCGACTTTGGCCACAGCCTGATTAAGCGCTCGGTGCAGATCGGGTTCGAGTTCAAACGTGCTGTTGCCGTCGTCCTTGTGTTGAAGAGCGGGCACGTCGAGGGCATAGCGATAACGAATCGTCACCGTCGGCACCTGGACGTTGATTTTCAGCGGGTTGAGCAAGTAGACCCGATCAACGCCGTACTCGCTGTTTCGATAGGCCGCGTAAGTCTTGCCGCGCAGGTTTATCCAGTCCACCGACTGATTGGCGCCGCGATCATTGGTGTAGAACAGTGAACTGTCGGGCTCAACAGAACGTTTGATGAACCGTTCGCCGTCACGCCGCCAGGTTTCCACATAAGTGAACAGACCGGTGCCCCCGGCGTAGGTATTTACGATCAGATCGCGCTGCCCGTCGCCATCCAGATCCCGCAAGGTGTAAGACGTCAGGCCGGTTTCGGCAGCGTCATTGATCCGGGAGGCGGTCAGCGCTCGCCATTCATCGGCACCAACGCCTTCGGGCTGCGATGTCGGAAAGTGTGTTATCAAAGAGTCCTCTGCACTGGCCTCACCGTGAAAACCGCCAGAAGGCGTTTTCACGGTGAGCGCAGCGAGTACCCGATCCAGCGCGAATTCTGGATCATCTTTACTGGCGGCTTGAATACGCTTTTGCAGATCGTCCAGCGCCTGTTTATCGAGGTCATCCGGTTGATAGGCCACCGCTGCCTGCCACTGCGCGTGCAACGCTTGCAGACGCTCGCGATATTGCTGATCCAGGCAGGAAACGTCTTCGGCGCAGGCATTGCGTGCTTTTAACCACAGCCGTTGAGCGCGCTTGAGTTCAGCTTGTGCGGGACCAGAGGCTTTGAATAAATCCCGATAAATCGCGCCCATTTGCGCGTCCACTTCATACAACGATTTGTTCGCACAAACAGTGTTTTCGACGGCATTCGCCGCTTTTGTGCAGTCCATTCCGGCCGCCATGGCCTGCTGAATAAACAGCAGCACACAGACGGACACGATGCAGCGTCCTTTGATGTACACGATGTAAGCCCTGTAGTGGGGAGTTATGCCGGCGCGCAGGGTAATCGCTGGGCGAGGAATGTTGAAGCGCTGGCTTCAGGGAACCGCACTTGTGGCCGATAACCCATTGGGTGACTTCAACGTCGCGCGAAATCGCTTGATAGCATTTGGCCGGCAGCTATTATCTGCGCGCCTGAAATTGCCCTCACTTCAATTGCCTGGAAATCTTCGATGCTGTCGTATCACCAAAAGAGTTTTCTGATCGTCGATGATTTCTCGGATTTCCGCAGTTCCGTCCGTTCGATGCTGCGTGAGCTTGGGGTCAAGGATGTCGACACCGCCGACACCGGTGAGCAGGCGCTGAAGATGTGTGCGCAGAAGTCCTACGATTTCATCCTGCAGGACTTCCATCTCGGCGACGGCAAGAAGAACGGCCAGCAAGTACTCGAAGACCTGATGCTGGAAAAACTCATCAGCCATGAAGCGGTATTCGTCATGGTCACCGCCGAGACCAGTCAGGCGATGGTGCTCAGTGCCCTGGAGCATGAGCCGGATGCGTACCTGACCAAACCGTTCAACCGTTCCGGCCTGGCTCAGCGCCTTGAGCGTCTGGAGCAGCGCAAGACATTGCTCAAACCGATTCTGCAAGCCCTCGACCGTGGTAAACCGGTCGAGGTGCTCAATGCCTGCATTGCCCTGTGCAAGCAGGACATTCGTTATTCACCGTTATGCCTGCGTTACCGCGCCGATGCGTTGCGCGACATGAACCAGAACGAAGCGCTGGAGCGTCTCTACGACAGCATCATCGCCGACCGGCCGTTGCCTTGGGCGTTTGCCGGACTGGGCAAGTTGTTGTTCAAGCGTGGGCAAGTCGCTCAGGCAAAAGGCGTCTATGAAAAGGCGCTGAAGGTGTTTCCGATGATGCCCTCGTTGTACGACGGCATGGCCGACGTGCTGGTTGCCGAGGGTGATACCAAAGGTGCGCAGCAGGTGCTGGAAGAGGCCATTCGTCTGTCGCCACTGGCGGTGCGTCGCCAAGCCTTGCTGGGCAAGCTTGCAATGGCCAACGAAGATTTCGACACCGCCTCACGCGCCTATCGTCAGGCCGTGGCGCAGGGGGCGCAGTCGCGTTTCAAGGATCCGGAAAGCAATCTGGGCCTGGCTCATGCGTTGATCAGCAAAGGCAGCGAGCGCGGTCTCGATACGCGTACGCGGCTGGAGATCAACACGACCCTCAGCGCTGTCGCCAAAGAGAACCCGACTGACCCCGGCCTGCAGATTCGTGCGCGCCTGATGAAGGCTACCAGCCTGCTGCTCAACGATGCCGAAACTGCCGACAAGCTCACCGAACAAGCACTGATGCGTCTCGACGGCATGGAACAGTTCATGAGTCCGGAAGCGGCGCTGTTGGTCGCCAAGCAGTTGCAGATGCTCGGTCAGGCCGAGGCGGGCACCTCGATGCTCAAGAGCTGCGCGGAAATCTACGGTGATGATCCGGCGGTGATGAAAGACATCGCCAAGCTCACCGATGACCCGACTATTCTCAGCTCCAGTAACGCCGCTGCCGACCTCAACCGTCAGGGCGTGCGCGTGTACAAGACCGGCAATCTGGTGGAGGCCCGCGAGGTGTTCCGCAAGGCGCTGAAGATGCAACCGAAGAACATCAGTATTGCGCTGAACATGGCCCAGTCGCTGCTGCACGGCACCGACACGTCGGTGCCATCGGCGGAGCTGGAAGAATGTCGGGCCTGCCTGAAAATGGTCGGCCTGATGCCCGACACCGACGCGCGTCATGCGCGTTATCAGAAGCTGAAAAGCAAGGCGTTTGGCGAATGAGCAACGACAAGCAGGCGCTGGATTTTTCCACGGTGATCGCCTCCACCGTCCACGACATGAAAAACTCGCTGGCCATGCTGATGCAGGCTCACAGCCAATGGCTCGCGCGGTTGCCGCAAGCGCAGCGCGAAGGTTCGGAGCAGGGCGTGATCGACTTCGAGTTCGCCCACCTCAACGGCATGCTCGTGCAATTGCTCGGGCTGTACAAGCTCGGCGTCAACCAGATGCCACTGCAACCGGCCTATCATGAACTCGACGACTTCATCGAAGCGCAACTGGCGTCGCATCAAGAGGTGTTCGCCAGTCGCGGGATCGTCGCCACGTATGAAGTTGATCCGTTGAGTCCGCTGGGGTTCTTTGACCGTGAATTGATTGCCTCGGTGCTCGGCAACTGCATCAACAATGCGATTCGCTATGCCCGCGAATCACTGCTGATCACCGTCAGCGACGAGGCCGGGCAACTGGTCCTGAGCATCAACGACGACGGCGACGGTTACCCGGCCGAGATGCTCGAGCGTCAGGCCGATTACGTGCAGGGCATCAACCACAGCAGCGGCAGCACCGGGCTCGGTTTGTATTTCGCCAACCGCATCGCAGCGCTGCATCAGCGTAACGGTGTTGAAGGTCGCACCGAAATTCGCAACGGCGGCCCATTGGGCGGCGGTGTGTTCAGCCTCTACCTCCCTTGATATTGCACCGATGCCTGTAGGAGCTGCCGCAGGCTGCGATTTTTTGATCCTGGAAAAACAACATCAAAAGATCGCAGCCTGCGGCAGCTTCTACTGGGGGTATTCGCGTTGTTTGTTTTTTTGTTTTGACGCTGCTTGATATTCCGAACAGCCGAAGCCTATTTTGTACGGGTCGCCGTTCGCGGCTCGCACAATAACAAGGATTGCGTCATGACAACCGATGGCCAGCGTTCACTCGCGCAGCGACTGACGGGCATTGATGAGATTGAATGTGTCACGCCGGATTTGAACGGCGTGCCGCGAGGCAAAGTGATGACCGCCGAGGGTTTCCTCGAAGGGCGGCGTTTGCAGATGGCGCGGGGAGTGCTGCTGCAATGCATCATGGGTGGTTATCCGGCGGCGCGCTTTTACGGCAGCGATGACGGCGACCTGGCACTGGTTGCCGAACCGTCGATGATCCATCCGCTGCCCTGGAGTGACGAGCCGCGTGCATTGGCCATTTGTGATGCGGATGAGCTGACCGGCGAGAGCTCCAATCTGTCGACTCGGGGCCAGCTCAAAAAGGTCATTGCTCGTTACGCCGCGCGCGGCCTGGCGCCGGTGGTGGCGACCGAGCTGGAGTTCTTTGTCTTCGCCCCGAACACTGATCCGACCCAACCGTTCCGTCCGCCTGTTGGCCTCGACGGCCGGCGCGAGGATGGCCAATCGGCATTCAGTGTCAGTTCCAACAACGGTCTGCGGCCGTTCTTCAATGAAGTCTATAGATGCATGGCCGCTCTCGGCCTGCCGCGCGACACCTTCATGCATGAAATGGGCGTCAGCCAGTTCGAGATCAATCTGCTGCACGGCGATCCGCTGCTGCTCGCCGATCAGACCTTTCTGTTCAAACACCTGCTCAAGGAAGTCGCGCTCAAGCATGGCCTGAGCGTAGTGTGCATGGCCAAGCCGCTGGCGCACACGCCGGGCAGTTCGATGCACATTCACCAGAGCATCGTCGACATCGATACTGGCAAGAACGTGTTCAGCGCCGAGGACGGCCAACCGACGGCGATGTTCCGCCACTTCATCGGTGGGCAGCAGGCAGGCATGGCAGAGTTCACCGCACTGTTTGCGCCCAACGTGAACTCCTATCAGCGTCTGTGCCACCCGTTCGCTTCGCCGAACAACGCGTGCTGGTCCCATGACAATCGCGCCGCCGGCTTGCGTATTCCCGCCAGTTCGCCGGTTGCCCGTCGGGTGGAAAACCGTTTGCCCGGCGCCGATGCCAACCCGTATCTGGCGATCGCCGCCAGTCTGGCCGCGGGTTTGCATGGCATCGAGCATGAACTGGAGCCGACGGAAGCGATTCAGGGCGAGTTCGAGGTGCCGGACAACCTCTCGCTGCCGTGTACCTTGCATGCCGCGCTTGAGCGTCTGAAACGTAGCCAATTGGCGAGGGAACTGTTCGGACAGGAGTTCATCGAAGGCTACATCGCTTCGAAGACCATGGAGTTGACCAGCTTCTTTGATGAAATCACTCCCTGGGAACGGCGTGTTCTAGCAGCCCAGGCCTGACGAACCGTCGCCATCGGGCTATCGTTTTGGTAGCCCGATATTTACTGCAAGGAGCCGCTCGGAACGCCGATGCGCCAAATCTGGAAATCCTTTCGAGCGCTGTATTTCGCCTCGCTGATGATGTTGATCGGCTCGGGCCTTCTATCCACTTATCTGGCCTTGCGCCTTGCCGCTGACAACGTCGACGGCCTGTGGGTCGGTGCGTTGATGGCGGCCAACTATTTCGGCCTGGTGCTGGGCGGCAAGATCGGCCACCGGTTGATCGCTCGGGTCGGGCATATCCGTGCGTACTCGGCGTGCGCGGGGATCGTCGGCGCGGCGGTGCTCGGTCATGGCCTGGTCGACTGGCTGCCGGCATGGCTGGTGCTGCGGACCATCGTCGGTCTGGGCATGATGTGCCAATACATGGTCATCGAGAGCTGGCTCAACGAGCAGGCCGACGCCAATCAGCGCGGTCTGGTATTCAGTGGTTACATGATCGCTTCGTATCTGGGCCTGGTCCTGGGTCAGTTGATTCTGGTGATGCACCCGGGGCTGGGTCTGGAACTGCTGATGCTGGTCGCCCTGTGCTTTGCGTTGTGTCTGGTGCCGGTGACCCTGACCCGACGTATTCACCCTGCGCCCTTGCATCCGGCGCCGATGGAACCGCGCTTCTTTATCAAGCGGGTGCCGCAGTCCTTGAGCACGGTGCTCGGTGCCGGTTTGATCATCGGTTCGTTCTACGGCCTGGCACCGCTGTATGCGTCTCAGCAGGGCCTGTCGACCGAGCAGGTCGGTCTGTTCATGGGTAGCTGCATCTTTGCCGGCTTATTGGTGCAGTGGCCGCTGGGCTGGTTGTCCGATCGTTACGACCGGGCGCTGCTGATTCGCTGCTTTGCCGGGTTCCTGGCAGTGGCGGCGTTGCCGTTGGCGGTGCTGCCGCAGGTTCCGCTCGAGGTGCTGTTTGGGGTTGGTTTCCTCTGTTCACTGGTGCAGTTCTGTCTGTACCCACTGGCGGTGGCATTCTCCAATGACCATGTCGAGGGTGATCGGCGGGTGTCGCTGACCGCGATGCTGTTGGTGACCTACGGGGTCGGTGCGAGCATTGGGCCGCTGCTCGCGGGTGTGCTGATGAAGCTGTTCGGTAGTCAGAGCCTGTATGCGTTTTTCAGCTTCTTCGCGCTGGTGCTGGTGTGGCGGATCCGGCCGAAAGCCGTGACCAATCTGCACCAGGTCGACGATGCGCCGTTGCATCACGTGGCCATGCCCGACAGCATGTCCAGCTCGCCGCTGGTGGCCGCCCTTGACCCGCGGGTCGACGAGCAGGTGGTGCAGGAGCAGATGGTGCAGGACCCGGTGCAAGCGCCAGTGAGCCCCGAGCCTGAAGCCGATACGCCGGCCGCGCCTGCGACAGAAACCGAACCGGACGCTGACAACGACAAGCCGACCCCTGATCTCAGTGGCGGCCGGCCTTGAACTGAACAAAAAGCATCGCGCACAAAAAAGGGCAGTCCCGCCAAGGACTGCCCTTTTTATTTGCCGCTGAGAATCACATGTCGTCTTTATCGAAACGGCGTGCTTCACGCTGCAACTGATAAACGAAACGCTCAACGTTGCGCGCGGCCGGGCCACTGATGTTGTGAAAGCGCAGGCCGGCAAAGGTGATGTTGAGTTTTTCCTCGAAATGCAGGTAGCGCAGTTCGACGGCGGTCGGTTGATTGCCGAACAGCGGTGGGGCGATCAGGCGGTCGTAGACCTGGCCCAGTTGCAGGCGGTCAGTAATGTCGCCTTCGAAACGCAGCTTGCAGCCGGTCGCGGAAATATCCAGCAGTTTGCCGTTGATCGGCGATTTGAGTTTCTCGCCACCCAGTTCGACGCTGACCAGGTCGGTGAGTTTCAGCGCGGCGCGGAAAGCATTGCGGCGCTGGTGGTAAACCACTTCGGTAGGCAGATCGCCGGTGTAGAAACGGTCGCCTTCGGATTCTTGAATGTTCAGCGTGCCGTTGCATTCCCAGGCGATACGTACACCGTCGTGGAAACCTTCAACCTTGAACGGTTCGCCGGCCAGCAGGAAGCGTTCACCGTCGCGCGGGATCATTTCATCGAGGGCGATGGAGGCGGTGTCACGGTCAACTTTGATCAAATAGCTCTGAAAGCGCTGGCTGCGCTCGTGGAACGTGATGATCAAAGGATCGTGGCTGTCTTGTAACTGACGCAGGTTGCTGGAGATTTCCAGTGGCGTGGTGAGCACCTTTGGGGGCTGCGGAGCATCATCCGCGCTTAGGGCGTTGGACACGGTTTATCAATCTCCAGACAAAATATGACGACTAGCCAGCATTTTGCCAGCATGTTTCGCGGGTTGATAGAGCTGGCGCATCAACGGCTCATGCCTGGCTGAGCGGACGCGGTACGGCGGGTTTGGCAAAAGTGCCGCTGGCGTTGTAAAGCGCTGGCGCTTCACCACCGGTGAGGATCTTCAGCTGATTGGCCGTGGCGGCCTGCTGGATCTGGATCGACTGACCATTCTTGAGGTTGGCGGCCTGGCATTGCGCGATCAGATCGGTCAATGCGTCGCCTTGCGTCAACAACTGCTCGCCAATGCTCGACTGGCCAGCCAATTGCTCAAGACCTGTACGATCAGTCGGCAGATTGAGGCTGGCGAGGATTTCGCTGCGCTTGCGGCCATGCTGTTCAAGCAGAATGATCAATGCCTGTTTGTGCGCCAGAATTTCTTCCAGCAGGGGCATGTCGCGACCGTGCAACGCGAGGGATTCGGTTTGCAGCAACTCCAGCAATTGTTGAGCTGGAGCAAAGTCGTCGTTGATCAGTTGCAATAAATTAGTGTCGTGCATGGCTGGCCTTGGGTTTTAAGCGTCCAAAAGCCTGGCGCCGGCAAAAGCCTAGCGCTGGGCTTCGAAGTTGAGCAGTTTGCTGGCTACACGGTTGCTGTCGACTTTATAGCTGCCATCGGCAATCGCGGCTTTCAACTCGGCCACACGGGCTTTGTCGACAGCAGGCTGATCGCGCAGCTTGTCAGTGACCTTCTGCAACTGTTGAGCCTCATTGCTGAGGTGTACCGATTCCCCGCTTTTTGCGGTACTGGCCTGTTCGGCCGGGGTATTCAGCGGCGCAGAGGTGCCGGTTTCGGCGGTTTCCTTGGCGTTGCTGGTACGTGTACTGCCCGTAAGTGACGAGGAGCTGTTCAAACGGCTGAAATCGATGACCATGATAAAAACCTCTGGGAATTTGGACGCTTGCCATGTTTTCGGCCATCCCCTGGAAAACTTTAGGCACATTTACAATGAGCCTTGCATGCGCCGGCGCGTGTCCTGCTGCGGCACAGTTTAGGGAACAGCCGGGGTCAGCGCCAGTTTTCTACATCGCCACTTCCACTTGGCCCGGCGCGATGACTTGCGCCTTGATGACCCGTTGCGAGTTGAGGTTTTTTACCCGGATCTGTTCTTTCAAGCCGCCATTGGCAAGCGCTTCGCCGGGCATGCGCACGGCCAGTGTGCCGCTGCGGGCAGTGATGACCACCTGATCGCCCTTGCGCACGACTTCTGCCTGTTCCAGATGAACCAGAGTAATCACCTGATCGGCTACCGTTGGTCGGGTTAATTTCTGCCCGATCGCTTCGTCTACCGAGGTCAGGAAGCCTTGATTGATCACACTGACGTCACGTTCACGCAGGGTCACGTCCTGCGGCTCGATAATGCCGGCGCGCTTGAGCGGTCGCGTGGTCGTCACAATCTCGCGAAACAGGCGGACTTGAGCGGGCACGAAGACTGTCCAGGGCGAGGCGCCCTCGCAGCGAACCTTGACGGTTACCCGGCCCAAAGGACGTGCCGGACTCTCCAGCGAAGCTGTCAATTCCTTGTCGCACATAGGCATGCGCATACGTGGATCGAGTTGCTTGACCTCGATTTCGTAGCGGCCTTCCGTTTGACTGGTAGCCAGATAGTCTTCTACGGTGAACTCAAGAAAGCCCTGAGTGACGCCGATAAGCATGTCAGGCATGGTAACCGTATCAGCAACGGCAGGGCTGCCAGCGAAGAAGAAGCAGACGGCAGACATCGCGCACAGGCTTTTGCGAGTGCGGGAGGTCAGGTGTCGGAAAAATGTCGTTTGAGCGTTCATACGAGTTAAAAAGCAAGCGCCGTGCCGTTTAGCAATGAATGTGCGTCGCAACAACACTTGGCGTTGGTGTAGGAGTCTGGGCATGGCTGGTGTAATGGATTCGGTGAACCAGCGCACGCAACTGGTGGGGCAGAATCGCCTGGAGCTGTTGTTGTTCCGTCTCGACGGTCAGCAGCTCTACGGAATCAACGTGTTCAAGGTACGGGAAGTGTTGCAGTGCCCGTCGCTGACGTTGATGCCCAAGTCCAGTCCTGTCGTGTGCGGGGTGGCAAATATCCGGGGGGCGACCATTCCGATCCTTGATCTGGCAATGGCCACCGGTTCCGGAGCGTTGAAGGACAAGAACAACCCGTTCGTGATCATCACGGAGTACAACACCAAGACCCAGGGTTTCCTGGTCCGCTCGGTGGAGCGCATCGTCAACATGAACTGGGAAGAGATTCATCCACCGCCCAAGGGCACGGGTCGCGATCATTACCTGACCGCTGTGACTCGGGTGGACAATCAGTTAGTCGAAATCATCGATGTCGAGAAAGTGCTGGCCGAAGTTGCGCCGACACCGGAAGCGATTTCGGTGGGCGTGGTCGATGTCGAGACCCAGACCAAGGCACTGTCGTTGCGTGTCTTGACGGTCGATGACTCATCGGTGGCGCGCAAGCAGGTCACGCGTTGCCTGCAGACGATTGGCGTCGAAGTGATCGCGCTGAACGACGGCAAGCAGGCGCTGGATTACCTGCGCAAGCTGGTCGACGAGGGCAAGAAGCCGGAAGAAGAGTTCCTGATGATGATTTCCGACATCGAGATGCCGGAGATGGACGGGTACACCCTGACGGCGGAAATCCGCGGCGACGCACGCATGCAAAAGCTTCATATCATCCTGCATACTTCGTTGTCCGGGGTATTCAATCAGGCGATGGTCAAGAAAGTCGGTGCTGATGACTTCCTGGCCAAATTCCGCCCTGATGACCTGGCATCCCGGGTAGTCGACCGGATCAAAGCAGCAGATATCAGCTAGGGGCGTTTTGCTCCTGGCGGTCAACACGATTTAAGAGGCGGCATCATTGTCTACGGGTAATTTGGATTTCGAACAGTTCCGGGTCTTCCTGGAAAAAGCCTGTGGCATTTTGCTCGGTGAAAACAAGCAGTACCTGGTCTCGAGCCGTCTCAACAAACTGATGGAGCAGCAAGGCATCAAATCCCTGGGTGAGCTGGTCCAGCGCATCCAGACCCAGCCGCGCAGCGGTTTGCGCGAGCAGGTGGTCGATGCCATGACGACCAACGAAACCCTGTGGTTTCGTGACACCTATCCGTTTGAAGTCTTGAAGAACAAGGTACTGCCTGAAGCGATCAAGGCCAGCCCCAACCAGCGTCTGCGGATCTGGTCGGCCGCCTGCTCATCGGGCCAGGAACCGTACTCGCTGTCGATGTCGATCGACGAGTTCGAGCGCAGCAACCTGGGCCAGTTGAAGATGGGTGTGCAGATCGTTGCCACTGATTTGTCCGGCCTAATGCTGACCAACTGCAAGACGGGCGAATACGACAGCCTGGCGATCGGTCGCGGTTTGTCGCCGGAACGTCTGCAGCGTTACTTCGACCCGAAAGGGCCGGGGCGCTGGGTGATCAAGGCGCCGATCAAGAACCGCGTGGAGTTCCGCTCGTTCAACCTGCTCGACAGCTATGCCGCGCTGGGCAAGTTCGACATCGTGTTCTGCCGCAACGTGTTGATCTACTTCTCTGCCGAAGTGAAGAAGGACATCCTGTTGCGCATTCACAGCACGTTGAAGCCGGGCGGTTATCTGTTCCTTGGCGCTTCCGAAGCGTTGAACGGTTTGCCGGACCATTACCAGATGGTGCAGTGCAGCCCGGGGATCATTTACCAGGCGAAGTGATTGCATCGGCAATACAAAAAAACGGCAGGCCCGCAAAGGCCTGCCGTTTTTTTGTGCCCGAAGAAATTCTCCTTAACACCACAAAACCCCTGTAGGAGTGAGCCTGCTCGCGATAGCGGTAGCACATTCAGCATCATCGGTGCCTGACACACCGCTATCGCGAGCAGGCTCACTCCTACAGGGACCGTGGTGTGTATGAGATGGACGGCAAGCGGCAGAAAAGCGGCATTCGGCGGAAACCGGTTGCCGCTTTTCTGGCATTGCCGCTTTGCCGGTCTCTCGCAAAGCCCCGGTTTACGGGGGTTTTTCGCATTGGCACGCGGCTTGCTAAAGCTCAGTTACGAAAAACCGGTCACCCTGAAGGTCCCGACATGAGCATCAGCTTCGATAAAGCGCTCGGCATTCACGAAAAAGCCCTGGGCTTCCGCGCCCAGCGTGCCGAAGTCCTGGCCAACAACATCGCCAACGCCGATACCCCGAACTACAAGGCTCGGGATCTGGACTTCTCCAAAGTGCTTGAAGCACAGACCCAGAAAAACGCCAACGGCACGATTGCCCTGAACATGACCAACAGCCGTCACATCGAAGCTGAAGGCCTGGGCAACGGCGACGAATCGCTGATGTATCGCACGCCGATGCAACCGTCGATCGACCAGAACACCGTTGACGCTCAACTGGAACAGTCCAACTACGCGGAAAACGCCGTAGGCTTCCAGGCCAGCTTCACCCTGCTCAACAGCAAATTCAAAGGGCTGGTGTCAGCCCTGCGCGGAGAGTAATCCATGTCCCTGTCCAGCGTTTTCAACATTGCCGGCAGCGGCATGAGCGCACAAACCACGCGTCTGAACACCGTGGCTTCGAACATCGCCAACGCCGAAACCGTCTCGTCGAGCATCGACCAGACCTACCGCGCCCGCCACCCGGTGTTCGCCACCATGTTCCAGGGCGGTCAGAACAGCGGCAGCAACTCGCTGTTCCAGAGCCAGGACGCAGCCGGTCAAGGCGTACAGGTATTGGGTGTGGTCGAAGATCAGAGCAACCTCGAAGCGCGTTACGAGCCGAACCATCCGGCAGCCGACGCCAAAGGTTACGTCTACTACCCGAACGTCAACGTGGTGGAAGAAATGGCTGACATGATTTCCGCGAGCCGGTCTTTCCAGACCAACGCTGAAATGATGAACACCGCGAAAACCATGATGCAGAAGGTACTGACCCTCGGTCAGTAATAAGGGGCGACTGCCATGAGTGTTTCCGATACCACCAGCTCCCTGAGCATGAATGACATCCTGGCCAACTCGTCGAAGAAGGCCAGCAGCACCACCACCGGCGGCATCGCTTCGGCAACCAACAGTGCAACCGGCGGTCAAGCGCTGGGCAAGGACGCGTTCCTGCAACTGCTGGTGACCCAGCTGAAAAACCAGAACCCGCTGGATCCGCAGGACAACAGCGCGTTCGTTGCCCAATTGGCGCAGTTCAGCAGCCTGGAAGGCATCACCACGCTTAATAGCACCGTAAGCTCGCTGGCCGGTAACTACAACTCCTCGCAGGCGTTGCAGGCATCGTCGCTGGTTGGCCGCAATGTAATCGTGCAAACCAACACTGCCCAGCTCGACGACCCGAGCAAAGGCCTGACCGGTTCGGCGACTGTGCCTACGTCGATTGCCGGCGGCACGGTGACCATCACCGACAGCAGCGGCGCTACCGTGCGCACCATTGACCTGGGCAGTCGCGCTGCCGGCAATGCCAGCTTCACCTGGGACGGCAAAGATGCTTCCGGCAATCTGGTGCCCGTCGGTACTTACACCTTCAAGGCGAACGCACCGATCAACGGCGCCGCGACAGATCTGGCGACCTACCTGCCGGCGACCGTCAACAGCGTGACGATCAGCCAGACCGGTGGCGAGCTGATGCTCAACCTGTCCGGCAAGGGCACCGTTGCCCTGTCCAAAGTACAAACCATTGGTATATAGAGCCGACTAACCGGCACAAAGGAGTGGAATATGTCTTTCAATATCGGCCTTAGCGGTCTCTATGCCGCCAACAAACAGCTGGACGTGACCGGCAACAACATCGCCAACGTCGCGACTGCCGGTTTCAAATCGTCCCGTGCAGAATTCGAAGACGTCTACTCGGCGACTCGCCTGGGTAGCGGCAGCAAAGTGATCGGTAACGGCGTGCGCCTGGCCAACGTTTCCCAACAGTTCACCCAGGGTGACATCAACAACACCGGTAACGTGTTGGATATGGGCATCAACGGTTCGGGCTTCTTCACCATGAGCAACAACGGCTCGGTGTCCTACACCCGTGCCGGTACGTTCAAGGTCGACAACGCCGGTTACATCACCAACACCGATTACACCTCGCGCCTGCAGGGTTACGGTGTGGATGCCAACGGCAAGATCATCAACGGTGTACTGACCGACCTGAAGATCGACACCTCGAACCTGGCGCCGAAGTCCACCTCGCTGGTGACGTCGACCATCAACCTGAACTCGACTGCTCCGGTGATCGACGACACAGTGGCGGCCGGCAAATTCGACCCGACCAACCTTGCGACCTACACCAAGTCGTTCAGCACGCCGATCTATGACAGTCAGGGCAACATGCACCCGATGGATCAGTACGTGGTCAAGACCGGTGCCAACACCTGGAAGGTCTACACCCTGGTAGACGGCCGTAACCCGGACGCGACCGGTAGCGATCCGAAAACCACCGCGCCAGTCGCTTCCACCATGAGCTTTGACTCCGCCGGCAAGCTGACTCAGGTCAGCACTCTGCCGGGTCCGGTGATCAGCAGTGACCTGAAAATCACTGGCTGGGTGCCAGGTAACGTGGTCAACGGTACCTTCAAGGCTAACGGTGCAGCTGCCAACCCGGCCGGCATTACCATTTCGATGGCGCAGACCACTCAGTACAACGCAGACACCGCGCGTTCTATCCCGACTCAGGATGGTTACGCCACTGGCCAGATCACCAACCTGACCATCGACGGCACCGGTACGCTGTTCGCCAACTTCAGCAACAACCAGAGCAAGGCCATCGGCCAGGTTGCGCTGGCCAGCTTTACCAACGAACAAGGTCTGCAGGCAATCGGTGGCACCAGCTGGAAAGAGACGTTCGCTTCGGGTATCCCGGGCTACGATGCACCGGAAACCGGTACCTTGGGTTCGATCGCTTCCAACTCGCTGGAAGAGTCCAACGTTAACCTGACCAACGAACTGGTAGACCTGATCAAGGGCCAGAGCAACTATCAGGCGAACGCCAAGACCATTTCCACTCAGAGCACCATCATGCAGACCATCATTCAGATGACTTGATGCTGGTTTGAGATGTGCAAGGGAGCCCCTCTTTTTAGAGGGGCTTTTTTGTGGGGCCCGCAGATCAAGAGCTGCAGCCGAACAGAGTGGTGAGGAGCACGGCGCGAATGTCATGCAGGAGCTGCCGCAGGTGCGATCGTTTGATCCTGATCCTGATCCTGATCCTGATCCTGATCCTGATCCTGTAGGAACTGAGCCTGCTCGCGATGACGTCCTGAAAGCCGGCGCATTTCTCCCGCTCAACACTCAGGCAAAAAAAAGCCCCCGACAAACCAGAGGCCTGTCGGGGGCTTTTTCGTTCAGGCGTCTCGCAACGCCTGACTCGGCTCAGCTTATTGGCAAGCTTCGCAATCCGGCTCGTCGATCGCGCAAGCCTTTGGCACTGGAGCAGGGCCGGCAGGTGCTGCCAGAACCGAATCGTCGCCGTGGTTGCCGCCGCTGGAAACAGCGTTCAGCTTGCCGGTGTTGATGGTCGACTTCTCGGTGCTGGTCGCGGCCAGGGCACGGAGGTAGTAAGTGGTTTTCAGACCACGATACCAGGCCATGCGGTAGGTCACGTCGAGCTTCTTGCCCGATGCGCCGGCGATGTACAGGTTCAGCGACTGGGCCTGGTCGATCCACTTCTGACGACGGCTGGCCGCGTCAACGATCCACTTGGTGTCCACTTCGAACGCGGTCGCGTAGAGCTCTTTGAGTTCTTGCGGGATGCGCTCGATCTGCTGAACCGAACCGTCGTAGTACTTCAGGTCGTTGATCATGACCGAGTCCCACAGACCGCGAGCCTTGAGGTCGCGAACCAGGTACGGGTTGATCACGGTGAATTCGCCCGACAGGTTCGATTTCACATACAGGTTCTGGTAAGTCGGTTCGATCGACTGCGATACGCCGGTGATGTTGGCGATGGTCGCGGTCGGTGCGATGGCCATGATGTTGGAGTTACGAATGCCTTTTTGTACACGGGCGCGAACCGGTGCCCAGTCCAGGGTTTCGTTCAGGTCAACGTCGATGTACTTCTGGCCGCGAGCCTCGATCAGGATCTGTTGCGAATCCAGCGGCAGGATGCCTTTGGACCACAGCGAACCCTGGAACGTCTCGTACGCGCCGCGCTCGTCAGCCAGGTCGCAGGACGCCTGGATCGCGTAGTAGCTGACCGCTTCCATCGACTTGTCGGCGAACTCGACGGCAGCGTCGGAACCGTAAGGGATGTGCTGCAGGTACAGCGCGTCCTGGAAGCCCATGATGCCCAGGCCGACCGGACGGTGCTTGAAGTTGGAGTTCTTCGCTTGTGGCACCGAGTAGTAGTTGATGTCGATAACGTTATCGAGCATGCGTACGGCGGTGTTCACGGTGCGTTCCAGCTTGGCGGTGTCCAGCTTGCCGTTGACGATGTGGTTCGGCAGGTTGATCGAGCCCAGGTTGCAAACGGCGATCTCGTCCTTGTTGGTGTTCAAGGTGATTTCGGTGCACAGGTTCGAGCTGTGGACCACGCCGACGTGCTGCTGCGGGCTGCGCAGGTTGCACGGGTCTTTGAAGGTCAGCCATGGGTGGCCGGTTTCAAACAGCATGGAGAGCATTTTGCGCCACAGGTCTTTGGCCTGGATGGTCTTGAACAGTTTGACCTTGCCTGGGTATTCGGTCAGGGCTTCGTAGTACTCGTAGCGCTCTTCGAAAGCTTTACCGGTCAGGTCGTGCAGGTCCGGTACTTCGGATGGCGAGAACAGGGTCCACTTGCCGTCGTCGAAGACGCGCTTCATGAACAGGTCAGGGATCCAGTTGGCGGTGTTCATGTCGTGGGTACGACGACGATCATCACCGGTGTTCTTACGGAGTTCGATGAACTCCTCGATGTCCATGTGCCAGGTTTCCAGGTAGGCACACACCGCGCCTTTGCGCTTGCCACCCTGGTTAACGGCAACGGCGGTGTCGTTCACCACTTTCAGGAACGGCACCACGCCTTGCGACTTGCCGTTGGTGCCCTTGATGTAAGAACCCAGTGCACGCACCGGCGTCCAGTCGTTGCCCAGGCCGCCAGCGAATTTCGACAACATGGCGTTGTCGTGGATCGCGTGGTAGATGCCCGACAGGTCATCCGGCACGGTGGTCAGGTAGCAGCTCGACAGCTGTGGACGCAGGGTACCGGCGTTGAACAGGGTCGGAGTCGACGACATGTAGTCGAAGGACGACAGCAGGTTGTAGAACTCGATCGCACGGTCTTCTTTGTGCTTCTCTTCGATCGCCAGGCCCATGGCCACGCGCATGAAGAAGATCTGCGGCAGTTCGAAGCGCACGCCATCCTTGTGGATGAAATAACGGTCGTAGAGGGTTTGCAGGCCCAGGTAGGTGAATTGCTGATCGCGCTCGTGGTTGATCGCCTTGCCAAGTTTTTCCAGGTCGAAGGACGCCAGCACAGGATTCAGCAGTTCGAACTCGATACCTTTGGCGATGTAAGCCGGCAGCGCCTTGGCGTACAGGTCGACCATTTCGTGGTGAGTGGCGCTTTCGGCCACACCGAGGAAGCCCAGGCCTTCGGCACGCAGGGTGTCCATCAGCAGGCGGGCGGTGACGAACGAGTAGTTCGGCTCGCGCTCGACCAGGGTACGGGCGGTCATCACCAGGGCGGTGTTGACGTCGGTCAGGGCCACGCCGTCGTACAGGTTTTTCAGGGTTTCGCGCTGGATGAGGTCGCCGTCGACTTCTTCCAGACCTTCGCATGCTTCGGTGACGATGGTGTTCAGGCGGCCCATGTCCAGCGGCGCCAGGCTGCCGTCAGCGCGGGTGATGCGGATCGACGGGTGCGCGTTGACCGCTTCTTCGGCCGGGGCGTGGGCAGCGCGTTCTTTCGAACGACCGTCACGGTAGATCACGTAGTCGCGCGCCACTTTCTGCTCGCCGGCACGCATCAGGGCCAGTTCGACCTGGTCCTGGATTTCTTCGATGTGGATGGTGCCGCCCGAAGGCATGCGACGCTTGAAGGTCGCGGTGACCTGTTCGGTCAGACGGGCAACGGTGTCGTGGATTCGCGACGAAGCGGCAGCGGTGCCGCCTTCAACTGCGAGGAACGCTTTGGTGATAGCGACGGTGATCTTGTCATCGGTGTAAGGAACGACAGTGCCATTACGCTTGATCACGCGCAGTTGACCAGGCGCGGTGGCTGCCAGATCCGAAGTCGAATCGGCGGCCTGCGGCAAGGTGCCCTGCGGGTTCTCGCGAGTTGTGTCGGTTTGCATGGGTGTCTCCACGTTCTCTATGTTTGTTTGGGCACCATCACGGTGCCCACCGTTCCGTCCTGAAGCACTACAACCGGCACGCGCCGGGCATAACGACTTCGGGACAGTTCAGGAAGAGGGCCTTGTGAGCGCCGCTTCCATGCCGAAGTCTTCGGCTCACGCGATACGCGTGAAACCGCATTCCTTTCGGGGAGCAGTTCGCCACTGCAACACCCGTACCGTAAACGCCGTGATCGGCTGAAAAACGGTAGCCATCCGCAGGCGCGGTTTGGGCTTCTGAAAATACGTTTGGTTCAACCTGACAATGGCAATAAAAAGCCTTGAATTCACTGTCCGGTTTGTGTTTGGTTTTTTAGTGCCAACCCCTACATGTAGGGTTTTTTTGCGCACGGGCTACAAGATAATGCGTTTTAGGGGCGGATTGCAACGTACTACCTGTGGATAAACCTGTGCGTAAATTGTGTGTGAAACAAGGAAAAAGCGTGTAGGCCGCGAACCTGCTGACCTAGACCGTTTGTCACTGTTTTTTCACCCGGAAAAACGCTTCAGCGGATTTTTAAGGGCGCGAACCCTATCACAAAAAAACGCTGTGTCCGAACGCATTTACCGACTTGTGTTCTGGCTGTACGCCGTTTATACAATCGGGCCATGCGCAGGCATCTTTATCCTCCAGAAACATGACAAAAGGACGGGAAGCTCACGCTAAATATCGCGTACCTCCGTAGGAGCTGCCGAAGGCTGCGATCTTTTGATCCTGATCTTGAAAAGCAAGATCTAAAGATCGCAGCCTCGTTTCACTCGACAGCTCCTACAGGGATTGTGTGTCTGGGCAATCGCCTTCCTTTTATTAATAACAATAGAAAGCAGAGGTCACCGGTGGAGCAACAAGCCTTTCAGGTATTGATCGTCGAAGATGACCAGCGACTGGCCGAACTCACGCGCGACTACCTGCAAGCCAATGGACTGCGCGTGGACATCGAAGGCAATGGCGCGCTGGCGGCGGCTCGGATCATCAAGGAGCAACCGGATCTGGTGATCCTCGATCTGATGCTGCCTGGTGAAGATGGTCTGAGCATTTGCCGCAAGGTGCGCAATCAATTCGACGGGCCGATCCTGATGCTCACCGCGCGCACCGATGATGCCGACCAGATTCAGGGCCTCGACCTCGGCGCCGACGATTACGTCTGCAAACCCGTGCGCCCTAGATTGCTGCTGGCGCGGATTCAGGCGTTGCTGCGACGCAGTGACAGCGCCGAGCCGGTCGCGGAAAAATCCCGTCGTCTGCAATTCGGCCCGCTGGTGGTCGACAACGCCCTGCGCGAAGCCTGGCTGAGCGACAACGGCATCGAGTTGACCAGTGCCGAATTCGACCTGCTCTGGCTGCTGGTGTCGAACGCCGGGCGGATTCTCTCACGCGAAGAAATCTTCACCGCCCTGCGCGGTATTGGCTACGACGGCCAGGATCGCTCGATCGATGTGCGCATTTCGCGTATCCGCCCGAAAATCGGCGACGACCCCGACCATCCGCGCCTGATCAAGACCATTCGCAGCAAAGGTTATCTGTTCGTCCCTGAAGCCTGCATAGACCTGTCGCTGTGAACTCGATCTTCCTGCGCATCTACGGCGGCATGTGTGCAGCGCTGATTCTGGTAGCGGTGCTTGGCGTGCTGGCGCTTAACCTGCTCAATCAGGTACGCAGCGAGCAATACCGCGAGCGCCTGGCCCACGGCACGTTTTCGCTGATGGCGGGCAACCTGCAACCGATGAACGAGACCGAGCGTCATCGTGCGCTGCTGGTGTGGGAGCGTCTGCTCGGGATTCCGCTGGCGCTGAAGAAGTTTGCCGACACCGATCTTGATCTGTCCCAACGCACCCGAGTGCAGCGCGGTCAGGCGCTGGTCGAGCAGACCGGGCCGCACGCGGCCAAGGTTTATCGGATGGTCAGCGACAAGGAACAGCTCGTGCTGGTGGGGGAAGTGCAGCAGATCAGTGAGCAGTTGGCCCGCGCGACTATTTATCTGTTGGCCGATGAGCTGGTGCGCGTACCGGTGGGTGAACAGCCCAAACGCCTTGAGCAGATAAAGGAAGAGAAAGGTTTTGGTTTTGACCTGCGGCTGGTCACGGTAAACGACGCTGACATGGACGAAGACCAGAGCCGTCGCGTCTCCGAAGGCGATACGGTGATGGCGCTGGGCAAGGGTGGCGATTCGATCCGCGTGTTTGCCGGCATGGTCGGCACGCCGTGGGTGCTGGAGATCGGGCCGTTGTATCAGATGAATCCGTACCCGCCGGAATGGCTGGTGCTGATTGCCGCACTGGGGCTGAGTTTGATCGGCCTGATCGTTTATCTATTGGTGCGTCAGCTCGAACGGCGTTTGCGCGGCCTCGAAGCGGCGGCCACGCGTATCGCCAAAGGCAGTCTGGAAACCCGCGTGCCGGCGCGCGGTGCTGACTCGGTCGGGCGCCTGGCGTCGGCGTTCAATGGTATGGCCGAGCACTTGCAACAGTTGCTGGCGATCCAGCGTGAACTGGTGCGCGCGGTATCCCATGAATTACGCACGCCGGTGGCGCGCCTGCGTTTCGGTCTGGAAATGATCGGCTCGGCAACCACCCCGCAAGCGCTGGAAAAGTACCGCGAAGGCATGGATCACGACATCGAAGATCTCGATAAGCTGGTCGACGAAATGCTCACCTATGCGCGACTGGAGCAAGGCTCACCGGCGCTGACGTTCCAGCGCATTGACCTGGATGCGTTGGTCAATCAGGTCATCGAAGAGCTGGCGCCGTTGCGTGCCGAGGTCACGGTGCAGCGTGGTTTGTGCCTGTCTGCGGCGGACAACGACGATGCCTGGGTCGAGGCCGAGCCGCGCTATCTGCATCGCGCGTTACAAAACCTGGTGAGCAACGCCATGCGCCACGCCCGTTCGAAAGTCACGGTGAGCTATCAGGTCGGACAGTTGCGCTGCCGGGTCGATGTCGAAGATGACGGGCCGGGCGTGCCGGAAATGGCGTGGGAGCGAATCTTTACGCCGTTTCTGCGCCTGGACGACAGCCGTACGCGGGCCTCGGGCGGGCATGGTTTGGGGCTATCGATTGTGCGGCGGATCATTCACTGGCATGACGGCCGGGCGATCATTGGCAAGAGCAAAAGTCTGGGAGGGGCTTGCTTTAGCTTGAGTTGGCCGAGGAATCAGGAACGCCGCTGAGTTTTGTGTTGGCTCGGCAGGCCTCATCGCGAGCAGGCTCACTCCTACAGGCGAACGCATTTCAATGTAGGAGTTAGCCTGCTCGCGATAGGGCCAGTGCCCACACCAAAAATCTTCAGGCTTTGATGCTGACCAGACTCAACAACTGCCCATCCCGCACCCCGAACTGCGCATCCAGTTCAGTGCCGTTGCGCCATTCGGCAGACAGGTCCGTCAACAACCGCAACCTCACCTGACCCGCTTCAGTCCACTCCAGCACTTCAGCATGCTCGAAGTAAAAGCGCTGCTGCACAATCGGGTACAGCGCCTTGAACAAACTCTCCTTCACCGAAAACGTCAGCGTCACCCACAACGCCAACTGTTCCCGCGAGGCGGCCGTCATGCGTTGCATTTCAGGTGGCGTCAGAATCTCTCCAGCCAGGCGCTCGGCGCGTTCGGTACTGAGCAGATTTTCCAGATCCATGCCCAAACCGCGCCAGTGTTGCTTGTTGGCGACAATTGCGGCGGCATGGCCGGTGCTGTGGGTGATCGAGCCGCAGATGTGTGCCGGCCATATGGGCGCGCGGTCTTCACCGATCGCCGGCACCACGCTGCTGCCTTCCAATTGCTGCAACGCCGCGCGGGCGCAGATACGCCCGGCGAGAAACTCGGCCTGACGTTTGGCCACCGAACGCTGAATGCTCGGCGGCGCGACGACGGCGCTGCGCTGGAAATCATCGCCAAGCAGTTGAGCAGGATCGAAACGGGTACTGAGCAGCACGGTGTCGGCCAATACCGTCGGCAACGGCCAGTGGCTGTCGAGCGCGGTGCAGCAGGCGGGGAGAGTGGGAGTGAGATTCATGGCGGGCATTTTGCCGGTTCGTCGAGACAAGGTCGAGATCGGTGGTGCGGCTTTCGCGAGCAGGCTCGCTCCCACACTGGATCTATGTCGCCCAGTAGATCCCCTGTGGGAGCGAGCCTGCTCGCGAAGGCCGCGCCGCGGTCTCTCTGATCAGCTAAAGATTTTCTGCAAGAACGCTTTCATGTCCGCCCAGGATTTTTCATCCGCAGCTTTGTTGTAACCAATGTCCGGGCCACCATGCTCGCCATGGCTCAGGCGATCGGCATCCGGATTGGTGAAGCCATGCTTGGCGCCATCCAGACTGACGAACTTGTAGTCTGCCCCGGCCTTGTCCATTTCTGCCTTGAGCGCGGTGACATTGTCCTGAGTGACCATGCTGTCCAGCGCACCGTGCTCGACCAGAATCTTCGCCTTCACACTGCCGGGCGTCGCCGGGGTCTTGGTCGCCAGCGCACCGTGGAAACTCACCACGCCCGCCAGCGGCTCTCCTTGGCGCGCCGCGTTCAGCACCACCGCACCGCCGAAGCAGTAACCGATGGCGGCAATTTTATTGACGTCGGTCTGCGGCTGTTTCTTCAGCAAATTCAGCCCCGCCTCGAAGCGCTTGCTGGAAGCCGCCGCATCCTGAGTCGCCGCCTGCATGAATGCCATCGCATCTTTCGGGTGCTCGGTGTTCTTGCCTTCGCCGTACATATCGATCGCCAGGGCGCTGTAACCGAGTTCGGCGAGATCGCGAGCGCGGCGTTTGGCGTAGTCATTCAGGCCCCACCATTCGTGCACCACGACGACACCCGGACGCTTGCCTTCGATGGCGTCGTCATAGGCGTAGTAACCGATCAGTTTGGTGCCATCGGCGCTTTGATAGGGAATTTCTTCAGTCTTGATCGCTGCCTGAGTGAGGCTGCTGACGGCCAGCAAGGTGAGGGCGAGGAACAGGCGCATGGTCGGGTCTCCTGACAATAAAAGGTCAGATCAGCCTAGTTCATTTGGTTCAGGTCAGGTTCAGAGACGGTTCAGGGGCGGTACAGGGGAGGGTCAGTAACCTTGCGCCATACCCAAACAGCACTGTGAAAGAGGAAATACCCATGACTTTTAACAAACTGTTGCTGGCATTGACCGTAATGAGCGCCAGTATCGCGGCCCAGGCCGATACCACGTCGAACTTCGCCGGCCTGACCTTCGGCCAGACCAGTGACAAGATCAACAAATCCAGTTCGCTGAACAACAACCTCGATCATCCGAACGCCACCGGCGCGATCGACGGCAACAACACCTACGGCGTCCGCCTCGGTCAGCAAAACAGCCAGGGTCGCTACTACGCCACTTACGACAACGTGTCGGGCTCGCACAATGGCATTAAACTGCGTCAGGAAAATCTGTTGGGCAGCTACGATCTGTTCTACCCGGTGGGCGGCAGCACCAAGTTGTTCGGCGGTGCAACGGCCGGTCTGACCAAACTGACCCAGGAGTCGCCAGGCTTTAGCCGCGACAGTGATATCGGTTATGCCGTCGGCGGTCAGCTCGGTGTGTTGCAACAAGTATCGCAAAACACTTCGGTCGAACTCGGTTACCGTTACCTGCGCAGCAACGCCAGCACCGAGATGAGCGAGCGCGGCGGCAACAAGCAAGGCTCGCTGGATTTGACCAGCAGCGCCCAGACTTACCTGTCGGCCAACTACAATTTCTAAGGAGTTGCCAGCAGGTTCAATGTGGGAGCGAGCCTGCTCGCGAAAGCGGTGAATCAGTCGATCAATTTATCGACTGACACACAGCCTTCGCGAGCAGGCTCGCTCCCACAGGTGTGTGACTGGAGATTCTGATTTGCCCGGGAGAGTGTTATGAAACTGTTGGTCGTCGAAGATGAAGCGCTGTTGCGCCATCACCTGCAAACCCGCCTCACGGAGAGCGGTCACGTGGTCGAGTCCGTGGCCAATGCCGAAGAGGCGCTGTACCAGACCGGACAGTTCAACTTTGACCTGGCGGTGATCGATCTCGGCCTGCCGGGCATGGGCGGTCTCGACCTGATTCGCCAGTTGCGCGCGGGCGGCAAGACCTTCCCGATCCTGATCCTCACCGCGCGCGGCAACTGGCAGGACAAGGTCGAAGGCCTCGCCGCCGGTGCCGATGACTACGTGGTCAAGCCGTTCCAGTTCGAAGAGCTCGACGCCCGTCTGAATGCCTTGCTGCGCCGCTCCAGCGGGTTCACCCCGTCGACCATCGTCGCCGGGCCGCTGCTGCTTGACCTCAATCGCAAACAGGCGACTCTCGACGAACAACCGCTGGCGCTGACGGCCTATGAGTACCGCATCCTCGAATACCTCATGCGCCACCATCAGCAAGTGGTGCCCAAGGATCGCTTGATGGAACAACTCTACCCGGACGACGACGAGCGCGATCCGAATGTCATCGAAGTGCTGGTCGGCCGCTTGCGCCGCAAACTTGAAGGCCCGGCCGGTTTCAAGCCGATCGACACCGTGCGCGGTCTCGGTTACCTGTTCAATGAGCGCTGCACTTGATTCGTTCTCTTCGCGTTCGCTTGATGCTCGCCGCCACCACGCTGGCGGTGTTGTTCATGCTCGCCTTGCTGCCGGCAATGCAAGGCGCCTTCAGCCTTGCGTTGCAGGATTCGATCGAGCAGCGCCTGGCGTCTGACGTGACCACGCTGATCTCGGCTGCACGCATCGAAAACGGTCGGCTGGTGATGCCCAATCAGTTGCCGGACGAGCGCTTCAATCTCACCGACTTCCGTTTGCTCGGTTACATCTACGACCGCGAAGGACATCTGGTCTGGCGCTCGAAAGCCACCCAGGAAGAGCAGATCAACTACAAACCGCGCTACGACGGCCTCGGCAACGAGTTCGCGCGGATCCGCGAGGCCAACGGTCAGGAATTCTTCGTTTACGACGTTGAAGTCAAACTGCTCGGCGGCAAAAGTGCGGCGTTCAGCATCGTCGCCCTGCAACCGGTGCGCGAGTACGAAACCACCCTCGAAGGCCTGCGCGAGAATCTCTACCTCGGTTTTGGTGCAGCCTTGCTGGTGTTGTTGGCGCTGTTGTGGATCGGGCTGACCTGGGGCCTCAAAGCCTTGCGCCAACTCAGTCAGGAACTCGATGAAATCGAGGGCGGCACCCGCGACAGCCTGACCGAACAACATCCCCGCGAACTGCTGCGCCTGACCGGCTCGCTCAACCGTTTGCTGCACAGCGAGCGGCAACAGCGCAGCCGTTATCGCGATTCTCTCGATGACCTCGCGCACAGTCTGAAAACCCCGCTGGCGGTGCTGCAGGGCGTCAGTGAAGACATGGCCCAGCGTCCCGAAGAACGCGATCAGGCCTGGGTGCTGCAGAGCCAGATCGAACGCATGAGCCAGCAGATCAGCTACCAATTGCAACGGGCCAGTTTGCGTAAAAGCGGTCTGGTACGACATCAGGTGCGCCTGCAACCGGTGCTGAAAAGCCTCTGTGACACGTTGGATAAGGTCTATCGCGACAAACGTGTGCGAGTGGCATTCGATCTACCCGAGCATTGCTACGTGCCGATCGAGCAGGGCGCGCTGCTGGAGATGATGGGTAACCTGTTGGAAAACGCCTATCGCCTGTGTCTGGGCGAAGTGCGCATCAGCGTGCGCGAAAGCTTGGCCGGAGTTGAACTGTGTGTGGAAGACGACGGCCCCGGTGTGCCGCCGGATCAGCGCGCGCGGATTCTCGAGCGTGGTGAACGCCTGGATGCTCAGCACCCGGGGCAGGGGATCGGCTTGGCGGTGGTCAAGGACATCATCGAAAGCTACAACGCCAAACTGGCCTTGGGTGATTCACCGATGGGCGGGGCGGCGTTCAGGATTCATTTTCCGGCGGTGTGATCGGGAGTTGCCCTCACCCTAACCCTCTCCCAGAGGTAGAGGGGACTGACCGAAGTGTCTTGCGAAAATGATCGACCTGAGCGATTTGCAGCGAATATGGATTCAATAGAGAGCTTGCAGGTCGGCGTATTTCTCAAGCATCCCCCAATCAGTCCCCTCTCCCCCCCGGGAGAGGGTTAGGGTGAGGTGCTTTTGATTTGGCGCCTCACTGCTCCTGCGCCCGATAAGCCCCCGGCGTCAACCCTGTCCACTTCTTGAACGCCCGGTGAAACGCCGACGGCTCAGAGAATCCCAATTGTTCGGCAATCTGTTGCAACGACAGATCCGCCCGGCCCAAATGATAGATGGCGATATCCCGCCGTAGCTGATCCTTCAATTCCTGAAAACTGCTGCCTTCCTCACGCAAATGCCGGCGCAGGGTCTGTGGGCTGATGTGCAAGTGCGCCGCCACTGCCTCCAGATCCGGCCAGTTAGCATTGTCGCGGCTGAGCAAGCGGCGCAGGCGACTGCTGAGGCTATCGCCATCGTCCGGACGTGAGAGCAGGTCGGCGGGGGAGCGTTCGAGGAAATGTTTGAGCGTGCGTTCGTCCTGCAACAGCGGCATAGACAGATAGCGGCTGTGGAATAAAAGGCTGCTTTGATCAGTGCCGAAGGTCAGCGGGCAGGGAAACAGCAGATCGTATTCGGCGCCATGCTCGGGGCGTGGATAGCTGAAGCTCGCCTGTTCGAGGCGAATCCGCTGACCGATCAGCCAACTGCCGAGGCGATGCCAGATCACCAGCAGGCTCTCAGTGAGAAAGTGATCTGGATCCCACAACGGTGAGTCGTCGAGGCTCAGGCGCACCCATTCGTCTTCGCGCGTCAGGCTCAGGCGCGGGGCTTCGGGGAATAGGCTATAAAACAATAAACCGCGTTGCAGGGCTTTCTCCAGATTGCGGCAGTGAATCGAGGCGTGGCACATCATGGCGAAACTGCCGGGTTTGCTCGGCGCGTTGCCGAAACCCAGATATTCGTCGTCCAGCGCCAGCCACAGGCTCTGAATCAACCGGGTGAATTGTTCCGGGGCAATGCGCGCGCGTGGCTCATCGAGCAGTTCCGGGCTGATGCCCAGTTGCAGCAGCAGGCCCGAGTAATCGAAACCCACGCGGCGCGCGCCACCGAGGGCGGCACGGGCAAAATGACTGGCGATGGTGCGTTCGCGCATAAGCGGCAGATCCTTCCTCAGGCGCCGGATGGTAGCTGGCGGCTGGACGCGCCTACAAGGCGGATTTCCGCCAAATTGTAGGACGAGAAGCGGCGAGTTGGCGGAAATCCGCCACGTCTGAGTCACAGGATGGTGACATCCGTAGACCCGTTACCCCTGATATCAAAAGGCTTGCTGGCAATCGCACCAAAGTGGCACGACGTTTGCGATACAAGCCACAGAAGCGTGCGTTTGGCCCTGATGGAAAACGCTGCTCCAACAACAAATCCCTCCAGTGCAGGAGGGTTCGCAATTAAGGTTTCGCGGCCAACAGATGGATGTTGCCACGCGGGACGCTTGAGGAAACCTGCAATGACGACTCGTCAGCCACTGTACAAATCCCTGTATTTCCAGGTGATCGTTGCCATCGCCATCGGCATCCTGCTTGGTCACTTCTATCCTCAGACCGGTGTGGCCCTCAAGCCGCTGGGTGACGGGTTCATCAAGCTGATCAAAATGGTCATCGCCCCGATCATCTTCTGTACCGTTGTCAGCGGCATCGCCGGCATGCAGAACATGAAGTCCGTGGGCAAGACCGGCGGCTACGCGCTGCTGTACTTCGAAATCGTTTCCACCATTGCCCTGCTGATCGGTCTGATCGTGGTCAACGTTGTGCAACCGGGCGCCGGCATGCACATCGACGTCACCACCCTGGACGCCTCGAAAATCGCCACTTATGTGACGGCCAGTAAAGACCAGAGCATTGTCGGTTTCCTCCTCAATGTAATCCCGAACACCATCGTCGGCGCGTTCGCCACCGGTGACATCCTGCAAGTGCTGATGTTCTCGGTGATCTTCGGCTACGCCCTGCATCGCCTGGGTTCGTACGGTCGTCCGCTGCTGGACATGATCGATCGCTTCGCCCACGTGATGTTCAACATCATCAACATGATCATGAAACTGGCGCCGCTGGGTGCTTTCGGCGCGATGGCCTTCACCATCGGTGCCTACGGCGTCGGCTCGCTGGTGCAACTGGGCCAGTTGATGATCTGCTTCTACATCACCTGCATCCTGTTCGTGGTGGTGGTGCTGGGTGCGATCTGCCGTGCTCACGGTTTCAGCGTGTTTAAACTGGTGCGTTACATCCGTGAAGAACTGTTGATCGTACTGGGTACATCCTCGTCGGAATCGGCACTGCCACGCATGCTGATCAAGATGGAGCGTCTCGGCGCGAAGAAATCCGTAGTGGGTCTGGTGATCCCGACCGGTTACTCGTTCAACCTCGACGGTACTTCGATCTACCTGACCATGGCGGCCGTGTTCATCGCTCAGGCGACCGACACCCACATGGACATCACCCACCAGATCACTCTGCTGCTGGTGCTGCTGCTGTCGTCCAAAGGCGCTGCCGGTGTAACCGGTTCGGGCTTCATCGTACTGGCAGCGACCCTGTCGGCGGTAGGTCACCTGCCGGTGGCCGGTCTGGCGCTGATCCTTGGTATCGATCGCTTCATGTCCGAAGCTCGCGCACTGACCAACCTGGTCGGTAACGCGGTAGCCACCATCGTGGTTGCCAAGTGGGTCAAGGAACTGGATACCGATCAGCTGCAAACCGAGCTGGCCTCGGGCGGTCGCGGTATCTCCGACGAGCGTGAAGAAGACGACCTGGGTGTGGCTGAAGGCCCAACCCCAAGCAATGTGAAATAAGCACTGCTTGCCTGGAAAAACCCGCTTCGGCGGGTTTTTTCTTGCCTGTTGTTTGAGCGTAACGGTCACACCCGCTGACATTTCCGGTGATTGCCGTGCGCGGCATCGCTGCCTAGGCTGAGTGCATCGCTTAAGGAGTTCGCCCATGTCCGCACCGCTGGCCTCACTGAAGATCCTCGATTTCTCGACGCTGTTGCCGGGGCCGTTTGCCTCGCTGTTGCTGGCGGACATGGGCGCCGAGGTGCTGCGCATCGAATCACCGACACGCCTGGATCTGCTGCGGGTATTGCCGCCCCATGATGGCGGAATATCGGCCAGTCATGCCTACCTCAATCGCAACAAGCGCAGCCTGGCACTGGACCTGAAACAGCCCGAGGCGTTGGAAGTGGTCAAGCAGTTGCTCGGCGATTACGACATCGTTCTCGAGCAGTTTCGCCCCGGTGTGATGGAACGTCTGGGGCTGGGTTACGAAGCACTGAAAGCGATCAATCCAAAACTGATCTACGTGTCGATCACCGGTTACGGCCAGACCGGGCCGTACAAGGAGCGCGCCGGGCATGACATCAATTATCTGGCACTGGCGGGGCTGGCCAGTTACACCGGCCGCGCCGAAAGCGGGCCGCTGCCGCTGGGCATGCAGGTGGCGGATGTCGCTGGTGGTTCGTTGCACGGGGTGATCGGCTTGTTGGCCGCTGTGATTGCGCGGCAGCAAACGGGACAGGGCACGCATCTGGACGTGAGCATGACCGACTGCGCGTTCAGTTTGAATGCCATGGCTGGCGCTGGGTATCTGGCCTGTGGCGCAGAGCCAGGATGGGAAGATCAGATGCTCAATGGCGGCAGTTTTTACGACTACTACCGCTCGCGGGATGGGCGCTGGATGTCGGTGGGCAGTCTGGAGCCGGCCTTCATGCAGCCACTGTGCGCCGCGCTGGGGCGGCCGGAGTTGGCGGCGCTGGGGTTGTCGCCCAAACCTGAGCAGCAGCGACAATTGAAATACGCGCTGACGGTCGAGTTTGAAAAGCATGATTTTGCTGAACTGTGCGAGTTGTTTGCCGGGATCGATGCGTGTGTCGAGCCGGTGTTGAACTTGGCAGAGGCGGTGCGCCATCCGCAGTTGCAGGCGCGTGAGCTGGTGACGCAGGTGCCGCGCGGGGATGGCACCACGCAGGCGCAGATGGCGTGTCCGTTGAGGTTTTCCGAGGAGTTACCGGCGCCGCGGCATGTTGGCGCGGCGTTGGGGCAGCATACGGATCAGGTGTTGGGGGAGTTGGGGTTTAGTGTTGAGCGGATTGCCGAATTGCGAGCCTTAAAGGTAGTTGCGTAGCTCGTTCCCACGCTCTGCGTGGAAATGCATCCCGTGACGCTCTGCGTCACAGTGGACGCGGAGCGTCCATGGCGGCGTTCCCACGCGGAGCATGGGAACGATCAGGGAGTCATTCGACGCGCATCTCACCACTGAACACCAAGGTACTGCGGCAGCGCCGACACAAATACCGCCGCCCCTGCCGTACCAGACTATGGCGCTGCGCCGAGAACGGAAAATCACTGTCGGCGCACGGGCATTTGTAGATGTAACGAGTCACGCTGCGCCGCTTGATTGCGTAGGTGTGGCACCGATCCGGCGGCAGTTCGTAAACCCCGCGCATGATCAGTTGCCACTCCTCGCCATGGGGCTGGATACGGTCGCCAAACAACTGATGAGCGATCAGATGCGCGACTTCGTGGGCCACGGTCTGCTTGAGGAAGTGTTCGGCGTTTTCCCGGTACAACTGCGGGTTGAAGCGCAGCAGGTTCTCGTGCAGATGCGCGACACCGGCTTTTTGCCCGCGCAGCTTGAGGCTGACGACAGGGCGTGGGAAAGAACGTTTGAAAAAGGATTCGGCGAGTTGGTAACAGTCTTCGACGCGGGTATTGAGTTGCTCGGGCATGCTTGATGGATCTCCAGAGACGTCGAGTATGCCGCAACGCCTTGGACTTGCGAATCGTCGAGCTGCCGAATGGTCATCCTTGAAACGACAAGGCCGCCTTGCGGCGGCCTGTATTCAGCCTGGCGAGTCAGTTGGTATAGACGGGACCAACGCCCAGCCCCCACACAATCACGGTAAACGCCATGATGGCGACCAGCACCACCAGACCCACGGCCAGCACTGAGCTGGAAAACAGGAAGCCTTCGTCCGATGGAATATTCATGAACGTCGGCAGGCCCACGTACAGCAGGTACACCGTGTAGCAGATGGCCGCCGTGCCGACGATCATTCCCAGCCACATATGCGGATACAGCGCCGCCAGCCCGCCGACAAACAACGGTGTCGCGGTGTAAGTGGCAAACGCCACGCAGCGAGCCAGACTCGGATTGGCGTCATAGGTCCGGGCCATCCAGTGCACGAAGGCACCCATGACCGCGACCCCGCCGAGCATCGCCAGGTACGACATGACGGTCATCCAGATCGCGCTTTCGACGGTGAGCATCACCGGCGCGCGGTTACCAATCACCCAGCCGACCTGGGTGGTGCCAATGAACGCCGAGATTGCCGGAATCGCCGCCAGAATCAGCGTGTGCGTCAGGTACATGTGGCTGATGCTTTCCTCTTGGTCGCCACGGATTTCCTTCCATTCCTGATCGGGGTGGGTGAAAAGTCCCACTACGTGATGGATCATGCCAGTCACTCCTCTTGTTATTGCCATCGCCCCCCAACGGAGCGCCTACGGGCCAAGGTGGCCGAGCAAATACAGGTCTTCAGATGTGTGCGACCTTATGTCGCAGTATAGAAAGGTCTTACCCGCACAGGTATTAGGGGCTTAGAGCAAATCGCGCTGTAAACAAGTGGCTTAATCGCCGCGCAGTCTTGACGAGCCCCCGTAGGAGCTGCCGAAGGCTGCGATCTTTTGATCTTGTTTTTAAACATCAAAATCAAAAGATCGCAGCCTTCGGCAGCTCCTGCATGAATATGCATTTCGGAATGCGACCGGTCGGTATGCTTCGCCCACGCCGGGTTTTTGCGTAAAATGCCGGCCTTTCGTCACACCTCACGGATTTCGCGTCATGGGCACTCTTACGGTCAACCAGAACAAACTGCAAAAGCGCCTGCGCCGCCTGGCCGGCGAAGCGGTTGCTGACTTCAACATGATTGAAGACGGCGACAAGGTCATGGTCTGCCTGTCCGGGGGCAAGGACAGCTACACCATGCTCGACGTGCTGCTGCACCTGCAGAAGGTTGCACCGATCAAGTTCGAGATCGTCGCGGTGAACATGGACCAGAAGCAGCCGGGCTTCCCCGAGCATGTGCTGCCGGCCTATCTGAAAGAGCTGGGCGTCGAGTATCACATCGTCGAGAAAGACACTTACTCGGTGGTCAAGGAACTGATTCCGGAAGGCAAGACCACTTGCTCGCTGTGCTCGCGCCTGCGTCGCGGCACGCTGTACACCTTCGCCGACGAAATCGGCGCGACCAAGATGGCCCTCGGTCATCACCGCGACGACATCGTCGAGACGTTCTTCCTCAACATGTTCTTCAACGGCAGCCTCAAGGCGATGCCGCCGAAGCTGCGCGCCGATGACGGCCGCAACGTGGTAATCCGTCCGTTGGCGTACTGCAACGAGAAAGACATTCAGGCTTACTCGGATTTGAAAGAATTCCCGATCATCCCGTGCAACCTCTGCGGTTCGCAGGAAAACCTGCAGCGTCAGGTGGTCAAGGAAATGCTTCTGGACTGGGAGCGCAAGACCCCCGGTCGAACTGAAAGCATCTTCCGCAGTCTGCAGAACGTGATCCCGTCGCAACTGGCCGACCGCAACCTGTTCGACTTCACCAGCCTGAAGATCGACGAGACCGCAGCTTCGCGCTTTGTGAACATCGTCAATCTGTAAACCCATTTCAAATGTGGGAGCGAGCCTGCTCGCGAAAGCGGTGTGTCATTCAACTGAATTTGTTGACTGGTACTCCCACTTCGCGAGCAGGCTCGCTCCCACATTGGTTTCTTCGCTTCATTCAATAGGAGAGGGCATGCGCGATTACAAGTGGCTGCACGAATACTGTCTGAACCGCTTCGGTTCGGCGGCTGAACTGGAAGCCCATCTGCCCGTTCCCAAGACTCCCGCGCAATTGCGCAAGATCAGCGACGATCGCTACCTCTCGACCATGGCCCTGCGCGTGTTCCGTGCCGGCCTCAAGCACAGTCTGGTCGACGCCAAGTGGCCGGCCTTCGAAGAAGTGTTCTTCAAGTTCGACCCGGAAAAAGTCGTGCTGATGAGCGCCGAGCACCTTGAGCGTCTGATGCAGGATGCGCGAATCATTCGCCATCTCGGCAAACTGAAAAGCGTGCCGCGCAATGCGCAGTTCATTCTTGATGTCGAGAAAGAGAAGGGCAGTTTTGGCGCGCTGATCGCCGACTGGCCGGTGACCGATATCGTCGGTCTGTGGACGTACCTGAAAAAGCACGGTCATCAATTGGGCGGACTGTCGGCGCCACGCTTTTTGCGCATGGTCGGCAAGGATACCTTCGTGCCGAGCTACGACGTGGTCGCGGCGCTGAACGCACAGAAGATCGTCGACAAGGTGCCGACCAGTCTGCGCGATCTGAAGATTGTGCAGGACGTGTTCAACCAGTGGCATGAAGAGAGTGGCGGGCGGCCGATGAGCCAGATTTCGATGATGCTCGCTTACACCGTCAATCATTGAGTCAATCCGATCGTTCCCATGCTCCGCGTGGGAATGCCGCCCGGGACGCTCCGCGTCCCTGAGACGCAGAGCGTCTCTGGATGCATTCCCACGCAGAGCGTGGGAACGATCGAATGTAGGAGCTGCCGAAGGCTGCGATCTTTTTCCATCAGGCGACGGAGATTTCCCCCTCGCCAGCCAACTTGCGATTCAACTGATACCGCCAGCGCACATACAGCAGTGCCGAGCAGAACACCGCCAGGCTCGCGACCATTTCCAGCACACCAAACAACTGTCGGTTCGGGTCATACGCCGCCAGTGCGCCTTTGATGAAGTACAGATTCACCACAAAACACATCCACGAATGGCCACGGGCGCTGCCCATGATCATCGCCGGTGCGAGGACGATCCATGGGATCAGTTCGATCAGCAGAATCACCCACGGCCGCGCACCGTGCAGGTCGGCGAACAGCAGGTAGTAGGCCGCGAGCAAACCGGCGAGAGCGAAAAAACTCAGCAGGCTTACCACCCGCATCGCTTTTACTCGTGGCTCCAGCCATTCGATGGAAGGCAAAACCTTCGGCTTCTTCGCCACTGTCAGCCCTCCAGTTTTTGCGCAATCTTGGCCAGGCGCAAGCCGAGGGCGCGACACAGTGCGACTTCGTGCTGATCCAGACCACTTTTGCCGTCAGCCCCGGCGTGGTGGCTAGCGCCATAAGGCGTGCCGCCACCCTGGGTTTCCAGTAGCGCCGATTCGCTGTACGGCAGGCCGGTGATCAGCATGCCGTGGTGCAGCAGCGGCAGCATCATCGACAGCAGGGTGGTTTCCTGGCCGCCGTGCAGGCTGGCGGTAGAGGTGAACACACCGGCCGGTTTGCCGACGAGGGCGCCGGTCAGCCACAGGTTGCTGGTGCCGTCGAGAAAGTATTTCAGCGGCGCGGCCATGTTGCCGAAACGTGTCGGGCTGCCCAGCGCCAGGCCGGCACAGTTCTTCAGATCATCGAGCGTGGCGTAGAGCGCGCCCTCATTCGGAATGTCCGGCGCTACGGCTTCGCACTCGGTGGAGATCGCCGGTACGGTGCGCAGGCGCGCTTCGAGGCCGGCCTGTTCGACGCCGCGCGCAATCTGCCGCGCCATCTCGTTGGTGGAGCCACTGCGGCTGTAATACAGCACCAGAATGTAAGGCGCGCTCACGGTAGCAACTCCAGGATTTTTTCCGGCGGACGCCCGATCACGGCTTTGTTGCCGACTTCGAGAATCGGTCGTTCCATCAGCTTGGGGTGCTGGGCGATAGCGTCGATCAATTGCGCTTCGCCGAGGCTGTCATCAGCGAGTTGAAGCATTTTGTATTCATCTTCTCCGGTGCGCAGCAACTGACGCGCGCTGATCCCGAGTTTGCCGAGCAGGGCCTTGATTTGCGCCGCGTTCAATGGGGTTTCGAGGTAGCGCACGACGTTTGGTGTCAGGCCGCGGGCTTCAAGAAGCTCCAGCGCACCGCGGGATTTCGAGCAGCGCGGATTGTGATAAAGCGTCAGATCGGTCATGGCGGGTCGCTTCTGGCGTAAAGTGGCGGCTATTCTAACTGTGCAGCGCGCAATCCAGAACTGTCAGAGGCGATGGGTCGCAGGCGCGTTTAAATTTTCACAAGGAACACGACATGACACGGCGATTGGCAGCGGCATTGACGGTTATCGGGGCGTTGATGCTGGGGGGCTGCGGCAATGATTACGGGATCGATCAGAATGGGCAGAAAGTCGCCTCCGAACGTCTGGACAAACAGTGGGTGGTGCTCAATTACTGGGCCGAATGGTGTGGTCCTTGCCGAACCGAAATCCCGGAACTCAACCATTTGGCCGATGAGCTCAAAAGCAGGAATGTCGGTGTGTTCGGGGTCAATTTCGACAATGTGCAGGGCGCGGAACTGAAAGAGGCGAGCGAGAAACTCGGCATCAAGTTCACCGTGCTGGCGCAGGATCCGGCGGAGTTGTTCGAGTTGCCGCGCAGTGAGGCACTGCCGGTGACGTATATCATCGACAACAAAGGCAAGGTACGTGAGCAGTTGATGGGTGAGCAGACGGCGGCGGGGGTGCTGGCCAAACTCGAAGCGTTGCAGGCGACCCAGTAACGTCAAAAGCCCCTCACCCCAGCCCTCCCGAAACGTCGGACCGCCCGTAGGGAGAGGGGGCCGACCGAGGTGTCTGGCGAGTTACATCGACCTGAGAAATCGAGTTGATTGTGGATTCGTCAAAACCAGATCAGCTCGATTAGGCAGTCGCCAGAGCGGGATTCGATCGATTATGGATTCGGCGAAAACCTTCCAGGTCGGCGTATCTCTCCAATATCCCCCAATCAGTCCCCTCTCCCTCTGGGAGAGGGCTAGGCGGGCGGCGTTCCGATGAGGGCTTGGCGGTCTTGAGACTCAACCCTCTTCCAGCCACCAGCGCAACGGCTTGCCTTCAGCCGGCCAGAAGCGCATCTGCTCGATTGGCGAGATGTCCCAGCGCTGGACATGTTCCAGCGCCTGCAGGAAGCGTTGTTCCTGCTCCATCAGCGCCGGAGCGCAGAGCTTGCGGGTCTTGCCGATCTTGCCGAAGGTGATCTTGTCACCTTCAAGGGTGTACGGCGCGAACCAATGGTTGCAGCCACCGTTGCCATAGGCACGGCCATCTTCACCGAGGGTGATGGTCAGGTGGCTGTAATCCATCAATGGCCGTTCGCCGATCCACTCCAGAATGTAGCTGCGGTTTTGCTGCAGTTGCACTGGCTCCGCAGCGCAGCCTGCCAAACCGACACCGACCAGAGCGGCCAGGGCAAGGCGTTTCATCATGCCGGCTCCTGGCATTTCGGGCACAGGTGCTTGTCGCCGACGGCTTTCCAGCCCAGCTCGGCGATGCGCGCGGTGGCGGCCGGTTTCTCGGCGGCTTTGCCGAGTTTGGCATCCACGGCGAACTCGAAGCTCAGCTCTTTGGCGCAGCTGTCGCAGTTGACCTGCCAGGTGTGGATGGCCAGTTCGCCGAACACCGGGCCTGTGGTCATCGCGGTCCATTGGCCCGGCGGGTTGATCAGGTGGCGGACGGTGTCGACGGTCAGGCGCATGGACAAATCCTTGCTGCCTTTGAGGGTGACCAACAGGACATCACCGATGCGGATCGAACCACCGTTGCCGGTGACCTGATAGCGGCCCGGAACCAGGGCGCGGCATTCGGTGAGGGTGTGTTGCGGGTTCATCAGGGTGTAGCGGAAATCGTGTTCGACCATGGGTCCTCCAAATATGCGCGACATGCTAGCACGGGCTCGATTGCAGAATGATGTGCGCTTGCGACCTTCGATCCGGTTCAAATCGACAGGCGCTCATGGCAAACTGCCGCCCCTCGACTCTGAAGGAACGGAACATGGCGCTGATCGAATGTTATGAATGCAAGCGGAGCATCAGTTCCGAAGCCTCGGCGTGCATTCATTGTGGGGCTCCGATGGCGGAGCAGATCGTTCGCGCTCATGCGCAGACGGTCGCGGCAGCAGAACCGGCACCTGCGCCTGCTAAGCCTTCGACGATCTCTTTTGGCAGCCTGCCGCGCAACAAGGCAGTTCCGGAAGCCGTGGCACCAGCTCCTGCGCCGGAGCCGTTACCGAAAGTCATGCCGGCAGCGGCGGGGCGTCGGCGCCGGCAGCCAGTCGAACAGCCGGCGCCAGCGTTTCAAACGCAGACCAATGCCGATGGCAGTCGTCCGGTAGAAGGCTGGCTGAAGATCATGATCTTCCTGCTGCCGATGGTTTTTGTCTGGTTTCTGCTGCGCAACGGGCACTCGATGAAGCAGCGCTTTTTCGGCTTTGGCTGGCTGGCTCTGTTGATCCTGGCGTCCACGCTGTCGCCAAAGTAAACCGTCAGGCCATCAACGCTCGACCTGGTTTTGCGGTGCACCTGCCGCCCAGGTCGCAATGTTGTGCAGTGTGGTCGCGGCGATCGCGCCGAGTGCTTCATGGGTCAGAAACGCCTGATGCGCGGTGATGATCACGTTAGGAAAGGTCAGCAAGCGTGCCAGCACGTCGTCCTGCAACGGCAGGTCGGAGCGGTCCTCGAAAAATATCTGCGCCTCTTCTTCGTACACATCCAGCCCGAGATAACCCAACTGCCCGTCCTTTAAGGCGTCGATCAGCGCCGGCGTGTCGACCAGACCACCGCGTCCGGTGTTGATCAGCATCGCACCGGTCTGCATGTGCGCCAGCGAGTCGCGGTTGATCAAGTGTTTACTGTGCTCGTTGAGCGGGCAGTGCAGGCTGATGATGCGCGATTGCGCAAGCAGTTCGGGCAGGCTCAGATAACGCGCGCCCAAGGCCACGACCTCCGGGTTCGGATACGGGTCGTAAGCCAGCAATTGGCAGCCAAAGCCGTGCATGATTTTTGCGAACGTCGCGCCGATCTGTCCGGTGCCGACGATGCCGACGGTTTTGCCGACCAGATCGAAACCGGTCAGACCGTGCAGGCTGAAATCGCCTTCGCGGGTGCGGTTATAGGCGCGATGCAAACGTCGATTCAGGGCCAGAATCAACGCGACAGCATGTTCGGCCACGGCATGTGGCGAGTAGGCCGGGACGCGCACGACGCTTAGCCCAAGGCGTTTGGCCGCGATCAGGTCAACATGGTTGAAACCCGCCGAGCGCAGGGCAATCAGGCGCGTGCCGCCAACGGCCAGGCGCTCCAGTACCGGCGCGCTGAGGTCATCGTTGATAAAAGCGCAAACCACTTCGTGGCCGTCGGCCAGTGCGGCAGTGTCGAGACTGAGTCGAGCCGGCTGGAAATGCAATTCGATCCCGCTTGGGCAAGCGGCACCGAGGAAGCTGTCGCGGTCGTAGGTCTGGCTGCTGAAAACGATCGTGCGCATGAAATCCTCCTGGAGCATCGACGCGGGCGCAAATCACCCGCGACCACTGTAGCGCCCTGCTGTATTGCCGGCATTGCCGTGGATCAGGCGCTGATCTTCGCCTGCGTGGCCAGACGATTGATTGCCCGCTCCAGTTCATCGAGCGCCATCAAAGCTTTCGGATCCTCTTGTTTGAGCAGGGTTTCACTGCGTTGGCAGGCTGCGCGCAACTGCGGCACACCACAGTAACGTGTCGCGCCATGCAGGCGATGGACACGCTCGAGCAGAGCATTCTGGTCGTGGTTGTCGCGTGCCGTACGGATGGCTTCGCGGTCAGCTTCCAGTGAGGCGAGCAGCATCGCCAGCATGTCTGCCGCCAGATCCGCCTTGCCGGCCGCCAGACG
This sequence comes from Pseudomonas sp. MYb2, assembly GCF_002979955.1. Lineage (NCBI taxonomy): Bacteria > Pseudomonadati > Pseudomonadota > Gammaproteobacteria > Pseudomonadales > Pseudomonadaceae > Pseudomonas > Pseudomonas sp. MYb2. The sequence goes on along the minus strand of NZ_PCQC01000024.1, from coordinate 40,556 downwards.
CAAGCCTTCCTCATGATCGAGCACCGGCAGTTCGTGATTGCCCAAGGCGCTTTCGCTGGAGCGCTCCGGCCCTTGATTGCGCAAGGCCAGACCGGTCCATTTCAATACGACTTGAGCCAATTGCCGTTCGCTGATCGGTTTGGTCAGGTAGTCGTCCATGCCGCTTTGCAGCAGCGCGCGTTTTTCGTTGGCCATGGCGTGGGCGGTGAGGGCGACAATCGGCAGCGGCGTGCAATGCCGTTCGCTTTCCCACTGGCGGATGGTTTCGGTGCTCTGGCGCCCGTCCATACCCGGCATCTGCACGTCCATCAGCACCAGGTCAAAAGATTCGCTCTGCACCGCTTTGACGGCGGCATAGCCGCTTTCCACGGCGAGAACCTTGGCGCCCATGTCTTCGAGCAGGGTCTGCACCAGCAACAGGTTGGCCGGGTTGTCGTCGACGCAGAGCACTTTCGGTGCGCGGCTCGACAGCGGTTCGCCCGGCTCATTGCGCGGCTGGCGCGGGTTGGCCAGATCCGACAACGCGCGGCGCAGTTTGCGCGTGCACGCCGGTTTGGCCTGGAGCTGGCTATGCGGGTTCGGTACCGAGAGATGGAACAGCGTCTGCTCGGTGGTCGGGCACAGCACCAGCACTTTGCAACCAAGGTGTTCGAGGTCCCAGATGTGCTGGTTCAAACGTTCCGGGAGCATGTCGTTGCTGGTGATGCCGAGCACCGCCAGATCAATCGCCTGATCGGTCTGATGCGCGCCGGTGACGCCATTGGTCAGGCTTTCGAGGGTATTGAACGTGGTGACATCGAGGCCGCAGTCTTCCAGTTGATGCTGCAGGGCCTGACGCGCCAGTTCGTGGTTTTCCAGCACTGCCACGCGGCGTCCGAGCAGCGGCGCCGAAGGCAGGTCCTCGGCATCGTCGCGGGTCTTTGGCAGGTTCAGGCTGATCCAGAATTCCGAACCTTCGCCCGGCGTGCTGTCGACACCGATTTCACCGCCCATCTGCTCGATCAGGCGCTTGGAAATCACCAGCCCGAGGCCAGTGCCGCCAGGTTGGCGCGACAATGAATTATCGGCCTGACTGAAAGCTTGGAACAGCGCACGGACATCCTGATTCGACAGACCGATGCCGGTGTCCTGAATGCTGATGCGCAGTTGCACGCTGTCTTCGTGTTCTTCTTCAAGCATCGCGCGGGCGACGATGGTGCCTTCGCGAGTGAACTTGATCGCGTTGCTGACCAGGTTGGTGAGGATCTGCTTGAGGCGCAGCGGATCACCGACCAGCGACAGCGGCGTGTCGCGGTACACCAGGCTGACCAGTTCCAACTGCTTGGCGTGAGCGGCGGGGGCAAGAATGGTCAGGGTGTCTTGCAGCAGGTCACGCAGGTTGAACGGAATATGGTCGAGCACCAGTTTGCCGGCCTCGATTTTCGAGAAGTCGAGGATCTCGTTGATAATGCCTAACAGGCTGTCGGCGGATTTTTCGATGGTGCCCAGATAGTCGAGCTGGCGCGGGGTCAACTCGCTTTTCTGCAATAGATGGGTGAAGCCGAGAATGCCGTTGAGCGGCGTGCGGATCTCGTGGCTCATGTTGGCAAGAAATTCGGATTTGATCCGGCTGGCTTCCAGTGCCTCTTTACGCGCCAGATCCAGTTCGATGTTCTGGATCTCGATGGTTTCCAGATTCTGCCGGACGTCTTCGGTGGCCTGATCGACGCTGTGCTGCAGTTCTTCGCGAGCGTTCTGTAACGTTCCGGCCATACGGTTGATGCCCGACGCCAGCTCATCCAGCTCCTGACTGCCGAGCGGCGGCAGACGGGTTTCCAGGTGGCCGTCCTTGAGTTGTGCGACGGCCTGTTTGATCTGGCTCAGCGGGCGGTTGATGGTGCGGCCCATGCGCAACGCCAGCAACGCCGCTCCGGCAAGACCGGCGGCGATCAGCAACAGGCTGGCAAACAGACTGCGATAACCGCGCAGCAGCATGCCGTTGTGCGACAGCTCCAGTTCCACCCAACCGAGCAGACGATCGGATTCTTCGGGGATCAGTTCTCCGGCGAGATTACGGTGCTTGCCGAACACCGGCATCAGGTAGCGCGTCGCGTCATTGCCGCTGCGCCGTTGCAATTGCGCGCTGTCGCCAGTCGGTGCCTGATTGAGCATGGTCGGGCCGGCGTGGGCCAGCGGCGAGCGATCCGGCGCAAGGAAAGTGACGGCGCGCACGTCCGGTTGTTCGAGGGACTGGGTGGCGATGCGCTCGAGCAATTCATTGTTGCCGTGGCCCATGGCCGGCGCCACCAGCGGGGCCAGTTGCTCGGCGATCATTTCGCCGCGCTGCATCAACTGGGTCTGCAAGTCGGACTGCTGCGCCCAGGTGAAATAACCACCGAGCACTAGCGCCATCAGGCTGGTCGGCAACAAGGTCAGCAACAACACGCGACCTTTGATTCCCAGTTTCTTGAGCACACCTATCTCCTGCATCCCGCTGAACTGTTGACTCATGCGTGCATCCGGCACGCGACATTCGCGCAGTGTAGCGATTTGCTCGCAGGCAATCTCCGGAAAAATGCGCTCGGGTCGGTTCAGGGCGCAGAGGCTCGTTGGTCCGATAGGACATCCTTGGGTTGCCCGATGCCCGGCAATCTTGAATAATCGCCCTTAACTGAGAATTACTTGCAGATAGTCATGACTCCTGTTTCCGCTGCCCAGCCACGCATACTTTCCATTGAGGACGATCCGGTTCTCGGCGCCTATGTTCACGAACATCTGGGTCGCAGCGGCTTTCAGGTGACCTGGTGCCAGAACGGCCAGGAAGGTCTGAGCATCGCCAGGCGCCAGCCGTTCGACGTGGTACTGATGGATATTCTGTTGCCGGGCATGGACGGTTTGAACGTACTGACGCAATTGCGCCAGAGCCATTCGACGCCGGTGCTATTGATGTCGGCTCTCGGTGCCGAGGCGGATCGCATCAGCGGTTTCCGTCTGGGCGCCGACGACTATCTGCCCAAACCGTTCAGCATGGCCGAGCTGCATGTACGCATCGAAGCGATCCTGCGCCGGGTCGCGCTGGATCGGCGCCCGGCATCGCTGGCGGCGCCCGTGGCGGCCGGTACGCTGCGGTTCGACGATGAACGGTGCGATGTGCTGTTCGGCGAGCAAGCCGCCGGGCTGACCCGCAGCGAGTTCCGTTTACTGGAAACCCTCAATCGCAATGACGAGGAAGTACTGAGCAAAGCCTTCCTTTATCAGCACGTTTTACAGCGCGGCTACGCGGCCCACGACCGCAGCCTCGACATGCACATCAGCCAGATCCGCCGCAAACTGAAAGCCATCGGTTACACCGAGCGTGAAGTGCGCACCGTGTGGGGCAAGGGTTACGTTCTGAGCGCGGCCGATGAAACGCTCTGAACTGCCGGGGCGGCATTCGCTGTTCTGGAAATTGGCGTTTCTGCTGGTCGCGTTCTGTCTGCTGATGATCTGGTTGAGCTGGTCGTGGGGCCGTTATATGGAGGAGCGCAACCAGTTCCTCTCCGACGAAGCGCGGGGCACGCTCAGTCGTTATGCCGCGCAAGCGGAACAGGCGTGGCAGCACGGCGGCCGCAGCGGGGTCGATGACTGGTTGCAGAGCATGGAGTTGCGTGAAGCCAGTTGGGTCGGCGTCATCGGTGGCAACTTGCAGTCGCTGAGCAGCGATCCGCTGAATGAACAGGAAATCCAGCACCTGACGTTCTTGCGCGGTCTTGACTGGCCGATCCACAAACAGAACCGGCCGTGGCTGCGCATACCTTTTCCCAAAGAGCCGTCCGCCGGCAGCCTGGTGATCGAATTGCCCGAGCGATTTCTGCCGGGTAAATATCGGCTGTTCTGGCGCGTCATCACCAACGGCGTGATTCCGGGGTTGTTCACTTTGCTGCTGTGCGTCGGTCTCTATCGTCTTCTGGTAGTGCCGCTGAACAACTTGCGTGAACAGGCCAACGCTTGGCGCGCCGACCAGTTGAATGTGCGCCTGTCGAGCGGCATCACCCAGCGGCCGGATGAGCTTGGAGAGCTGGCGCGGGCATTCGACTCGATGTCCGAGCGCCTGCAATCGACCGTGGCTCTGCAACAGCAACTGCTGCGTGATCTGTCCCACGAATTGCGCACGCCGCTGAGCCGTTTGCGTGTCGCCAGTGAAAGCGAACAGGGTCTGATGCAACTGCGCGAGCGCATCGGTCGTGAAGTTGACGGTATGCAACGGCTGGTCGAAGACACCTTACAACTGGCCTGGCTCGATACCGACCGCACGCCGCTGCCCGAGGAAGCGATCCAGATTCAGGCCCTGTGGGAAATGCTCACGGACAACGCCTGTTATGAAAGCGGCTGGCCGAGCCTGCAATTGCAGTGTTCGGTCGAGGCGTCGTGCTGGGTGCGTGGCAACCTGAATACGCTGGCGCAGGCGCTGGAGAACATTCTGCGTAACGCGATTCGGCATTCGCCTGCGGGTGGGGTCGTGCGACTGGATGGACGGCGCGACGGCGATTTCTGGCATCTGTGGCTGGAAGATCAGGGCGGCGGCGTAGCGGAAGGGGATCTGGAGCGGATCTTCTCGCCGTTCACCCGCCTCGACGGCTCGCGGCCCGGCGACGGTGGATTCGGCTTGGGCCTGAGCATCGCGCGCAATGCCGTGCAGCGTCAGGGCGGAAGTATTTGGGCGGAGAATAGCGGGGCGGGGTTGCGGTTGAATTTGCGGTTGGTGGCTGACGATGGCGTTGCGCCGACTGACGCCTTCGCGAGCAGGCTCGCTCCCACATTGGATCTCGGTTCGCCGCAGGTTGTGTGATCAACGCAGATCTCCTGTAGGAGTGAGCCTGCTCGCGATGTAGTCCATTCGGGTGGCCAATCCTGATGGCTTGCCGGAGCGCTCGCCTTTTTTTGTACGACATTTCCCAAGTTGCATCGGCGGTCATTTCAAGCTTCCTGAAGGGGTTAGGCTCGTGCTTCACCTGATCTTCAAGGAATTGCGCATGACTGTATCCAGCGTTACTGGCAACCCGGATGGCGAACGTTTCAACGAAGTGCTCGCGTTGATTCACAGTTCCAGACATAAGGCCATGCAAGCGGTCAATACACAGCTGATTGAGCTTTATTGGCAGGTGGGGGCGCATATCAGTCGTAAGATTGAGCAGGCGGAGTGGGGCGATTCGGTCATAACTCAACTGGCCGCACATCTGGCGTATACCCAACCGGGCTTGCGTGGGTTCACCCGACCAAATCTGTTCCGAATGCGCCAGTTTTATGAAACCTATCGGGATGATCCAATTGTCTCACCACTGGTGAGACAATTGCCGTGGACTCATAACATGATCATTTTGAGCCAAAGCAAACACCCGGAAGAGCGTGGGTTCTACCTGCGAATGGCCGTTCAGGAACAGTGGTCGAAGCGCGAACTGGAACGCCAATTCAAGTCTGCTTTGTTTGAGCGAAGCGTCACCGATCCTGCAAAAGCCTCCGCCGCACTGAAACAAAATCATCCCGAAGCTCTCGAGATATTCCGCGATTCCTACATGGTCGAATTTCTCGACTTGCCCGCTGCTCATTCCGAAACCGATCTGCACCAGGGGCTTCTTTCACGTCTCAAGGCGTTCCTTATTGAGCTCGGTCGCGACTTCTGCTTTGTCGGTTCCGAATATCCACTGCAGGTCGGTGGCCGGGATTTCTCTCTCGATCTTCTGTTCTTCCACCGAGGGCTAAACTGCCTTGTAGCCATTGAACTCAAGGTCGGCCGTTTTGAGCCGGAATACCTCGGTAAGCTGGATTTCTATCTGGAGGCGCTGGATCGCAATGTCCGCAAGCCTCACGAAAGTCCGGCCATCGGTGTCCTGCTGTGTGCAAGCAAGGAAGATGAGGTCGTCGAGTACGCCCTCAATCGCAGTCTTTCGCCCGCATTGATAGCGCAATATCAAACCTGTCTGCCGGATAAGCAGTTGCTGCAGGCCAAGTTGCATGAGTTTTATGCAATGGATACGGCGCCAGCAGAAAATAGCGACTAACCGCTGCTTATTCCCATAAACCATAAGCACCGCACTTTGCGTGATATGGCCTGCGCGGGTTTGCCGGTATGATAGGCGCCCCCGCACGTCTGGATTGCGAATACGCCATGACCCTGCAGTACCCAACCATCGCCGATTGCGTCGGCAACACTCCGCTGGTGCGTTTGCAGCGCCTGCCCGGTGCCACCAGCAACACCCTGTTGCTCAAGCTCGAAGGGAATAACCCGGCGGGTTCGGTCAAGGACCGTCCGGCGCTGTCGATGATCACTCGCGCCGAGTTGCGCGGGCAGATCCATGCCGGCGATACGCTGATCGAAGCGACCTCGGGCAACACCGGGATCGCCCTGGCCATGGCCGCCGCCATCAAGGGTTACAAGATGATCCTGATCATGCCCGACAACTCCAGCGCCGAGCGCAAAGCGGCAATGACCGCTTATGGCGCCGAGCTGATTCTGGTCAGTCAGGAAGAAGGCATGGAAGGCGCCCGCGACCTCGCGCAGCGCATGGAGGCCGAAGGCCGTGGCAAGGTGCTCGATCAGTTCGCCAATGGCGACAATCCTGAGGCGCACTACACCACCACCGGTCCGGAAATCTGGCGTCAGACCCAGGGCTCCATCACCCATTTCGTCAGTTCGATGGGCACCACCGGCACCATCATGGGCGTTTCGCGCTACTTGAAAGAGCAGAGCGACAACGTGCAGATCGTCGGTCTGCAACCGATGGAAGGCTCGGCCATTCCCGGCATCCGCCGCTGGCCGCAAGAATACCTGCCGAAGATTTATCAGGCCGAGCGCGTCGACCGTATTGTCGACATGGCGCAAAGCGAGGCCGAGGACGTCACCCGTCGTCTGGCCCGCGAAGAAGGCATCTTCTGTGGCGTGTCTTCGGGCGGTGCGGTGGCAGCGATGCTGCGCCTGTCCAAAGAACTTGAAAACGCGGTGATCGTCGCGATCATCTGCGACCGTGGCGACCGTTACCTGTCGACCGGCATTTTCGACGCACCCAACTGATGGCCAAGCACGAGAGAGGCCTGCGCTTCCAGCCCACAGGCGGCAGCAAGGCACCGCAAATCCCGACCGGCAAAAAGCAGCGCTTGAACATCGAGCGCCTGGCCAATGACGGTCGCGGCATCGCGTTTTTCGAAGGCAAAACCTGGTTCGTCCTTGGCGCCCTTGCCGGTGAAGAGGTCGAAGCGCGGGTGCTCGGCGCCCACGGCAAAGTGGTCGAGGCGCGCACCGAGCGCGTGTTCAAGGCCAGCGAACTGCGCCGCCCGGCACCGTGTCAGCATGCCGGCCGCTGCGGCGGTTGCAGCGTTCAGCATTTGCCCCACGACGAACAGCTTGCCCTGAAACAGCGCATGCTCGCCGAACAACTGTCGCGGGTTGCCGCTGTCGAACCTGAAGAGTGGGCCGCACCGCTGACCGGTCCGGAATTTGGCTATCGCCGTCGTGCTCGGATTGCCGTGCGCTGGGACATGAAAGCGAAGAACCTCGAAGTCGGTTTCCGCGCCGCCGGCAGCCAGGACATTGTCGCGATCAGCGAATGCCCGGTGCTGGTACAGCCCTTGCAACCGATCATGACCCGCTTGCCGGAGATGCTCCGTCGCTTGAGCAAACCGCAGGCGCTGGGGCATGTCGAGTTGTTCAGCGGTTCGTCGCTGGCGGTGCTGCTGCGGCATATGGCGCCCTTGTCCGAAGCGGATCTGACCATCCTCAAGGATTTCTGCGAGTTTCATGAAGCGCAATTGTGGCTGCATGGCGAAGGCGAGCCACAACCGGTCGATCGAACCCAGTCGCTGGGCTATCGCCTGGAGCAGTGGGATCTGGACCTGGCGTATCGGCCGGGGGATTTCATCCAGGTCAACGCCGGTGTCAACGAAGCCATGGTGGCGCAGGCGCTGGAATGGCTGAAACCGGGCCGCGACGAGCGCGTGCTGGATCTGTTCTGCGGCTTGGGCAACTTCGCTTTGCCGCTGGCCAAAACCGTGCGCGAAGTGGTCGCGGTGGAAGGTGTGCAGACCATGGTCGATCGCGCTGAAGCCAACGCCGCCAGTAACAATTTGCATAACACAAAGTTTTTTCAAGCCGATTTATCCCAGCCTTTGACCGATGCCCAGTGGATCGGAAACGGCTTTTCTGCGGTACTCTTGGACCCACCACGTGACGGTGCTTTCGAGGTAGTACGCAAGCTGGCGAGCCTGGGTGCCAAACGGTTGGTGTATGTGTCGTGCAATCCGGCAACGCTGGCGCGCGATACGGTCGAATTGATCAAGCAGGGCTACCGGTTAAAACGTGCCGGGATTCTCGATATGTTTCCTCAGACGGCACATGTCGAGGCCATGGCGTTATTTGAAGCGAGCCAGGATGGCTCGTCTGAATCCGTCTGACCTGTCCGCGCAGTGCTCGCATCGGCCCCGCGAGCGCAAACGGACCGTAGAGGTCAGCGATTTGACGCATTGAATCTGCGTCGTAGGGAAGGTAAAGCAAGATGGTACAGGTGAGAGCACACCAGCCGATCAACACTGACGGCAGTATCAATCTCGAGGCTTGGCTCGATCACGCGGTCAGTGTCGATCTGGCACTGGATCGCGAAGCCTTGAAAGAAGCCTGCGAGTTCGCTCGCGAGGCCGAACAACAGTCCAATGCCAAGAAGAATCTGTGGGCCGAAGGCTCCGGCAGTTTCAGTACTGGCCTGGAAATCGCCGAGATTCTCGCCGACCTCAAGCTCGATCAGGATTCGCTGGTCGCGGCGGTCCTGTATCGCGGCGTACGCGAAGGCCAGATCGAACTCGCGGCCATCGGCCAGCGCTTCGGCCCGGTGGTCGCCAAGCTGATTGACGGCGTGCAGCGCATGGCTGCGATCAGCGCCAGCCTCAGTCCGCGTCAGTCGATGGTGATGGGCACGCAAGGGCAGGTGGAAAACCTGCGCAAGATGCTCGTGGCGATGGTCGATGACGTTCGCGTTGCGTTGATCAAACTGGCCGAACGTACCTGCGCGATTCGTGCGGTGAAAACCGCTGACGACGAAAAACGTAACCGTGTCGCCCGGGAAGTGTTCGACATTTATGCGCCGCTCGCACATCGCCTCGGTATCGGTCATATCAAATGGGAGCTGGAGGACTTGTCCTTCCGTTACCTGGAGCCGGATCAATACAAACAGATCGCCAAGTTGCTCCACGAGCGACGGCTGGATCGTGAGCGTTTCATCGCCGACGTGATGACCCAGCTCAAGGACGAGTTGCAGGCCACCGGCGTCGACGCCGACATCAGCGGCCGGGCCAAACACATCTATTCGATCTGGCGCAAAATGCAGCGCAAGGGTCTGGAATTCAGCCAGATCTACGACGTGCGTGCGGTGCGTGTGCTGGTGCCGGAAATGCGCGACTGCTACACCGCGCTGGGCATCGTCCACACCTTGTGGCGGCACATCCCGAAGGAATTCGACGACTACATCGCCAACCCGAAAGAGAACGGCTACCGCTCGCTGCACACCGCGGTGATCGGCCCTGAGGGTAAGGTGCTTGAGGTGCAGATTCGTACGCACTCGATGCACGAAGAAGCCGAACTCGGTGTCTGCGCGCACTGGCGCTACAAGGGCACCGACGTCAAATCCGGTTCGAATCACTACGAAGAGAAAATCTCCTGGCTGCGTCAGGTGCTCGAGTGGCACGAAGAGCTGGGCGACATCGGCGGTCTGGCGGAACAGCTGCGTGTCGATATCGAACCGGATCGGGTGTACATCTTCACCCCCGACGGCCACGCCATCGACTTGCCGAAAGGCGCAACGCCGCTGGACTTCGCCTACCGCGTGCACACCGAAATCGGTCACAACTGCCGTGGCGCGAAGATCAACGGGCGCATCGTCCCGCTCAACTACAGCCTGCAGACCGGTGAGCAGGTCGAGATCATCACCAGCAAGCACGGTACGCCGAGCCGCGACTGGCTGAACTCCAACCTCGGTTATGTCACCACCTCGCGGGCGCGGGCGAAGATCGTCCACTGGTTCAAATTGCAGGCGCGCGACCAGAACGTTGCCGCTGGTAAAACCCTGATCGAACGCGAACTGACGCGCCTCGGTCTGCCTGCGGTGGACTTCGACAAGCTGGCCGACAAGGCCAACATGAAAACCGCCGAAGACATGTTCGCCGCCCTCGGAGCCGGCGACTTGCGTCTGGCGCAATTGGTCAACCTCGCGCAGCAACTGGTCGAGCCGGAACGCGGCAACGAACAGCTGGAGCTGATCCCGCGCAAAGCCACCGGCTACAAACCGGGCAAGCGCGGCGACATTCAGATCCAGGGCGTCGGCAACCTGATGACGCAAATGGCCGGCTGCTGCCAGCCGCTGCCGGGCGATGCGATCGTCGGTTACATCACTCAGGGCCGTGGCGTGAGCATTCACCGTCAGGACTGCGCCTCGGTGCTGCAACTGGGCGGGCGTGAGCCAGAGCGGATCATTCAGGTCAGCTGGGGCCCGGTGCCGGTGCTCACCTATCCGGTGGACATCATCATTCGCGCCTACGACCGTTCCGGTCTGCTGCGTGATGTGTCGCAAGTGCTGCTCAACGAGCGGATCAACGTGCTGGCGGTCAACACCCGCTCGAACAAGGAGGACAACACCGCGCTGATGTCCCTGACCATCGAGATCCCGGGTCTGGATGCGCTGGGACGATTGCTCGGGCGGATTTCGCAGTTGCCGAACATCATCGAAACGCGGCGTAACCGTACGCCTTGAAGATGACCAATGTAGGAGTGAGCCTGCTCGCGATGAGGCCGTGTCAGTCAGCATTAATGGTGACTGATACACCGCTATCGCGAGCAGGCTCGCTCCCACAGTGGTTTTGTGGTGAGACAGAAATATGATGTACAGCCTTGAAGACCTGCTCCACCTCATGAGCCGTCTGCGCGATCCGCAGTACGGTTGCCCGTGGGACATCAAGCAAACCTACGCGACCATCGTTCCGCACACCCTCGAAGAAGCTTACGAAGTGGCCGACGCCATCGAACGTGGCGACTTCGATCATCTACAGGGCGAGTTGGGCGATCTGCTGTTCCAGGTGGTGTATTACAGCCAGTTGGCCAAGGAAGAAGGGCGTTTCGAATTTGCCGGGGTGATCGACAGCATCACCCGCAAGCTGATCCGTCGTCACCCTCATGTCTTTCCGACTGGCGATCTGTACGCGCCGCTCGACGTGCCGCGCTTGAGTGAAGAGCAGGTCAAGCAGCGCTGGGAAGAGATTAAAGCCGAAGAGCGCGCCGAGAAATCCGCCGCGCCCGAGCAGCTGTCATTGCTCGATGATGTGCCGGCCACACTGCCGGCATTGTCGCGTTCGGCCAAGTTGCAGAAACGCGCAGGGCAGGTCGGTTTCGACTGGCCGGATGCCTTGCCGGTGCTCGACAAAGTGCGCGAAGAGCTCGATGAAGTCCTCGAAGCCATGTCGGAAAACGATCCCGTTGCCGTGGCCGACGAGATCGGCGACCTGCTGTTTTCCGTGGTCAATCTGGCCCGGCATCTGAAGGTCGATCCGGAAACCGCGCTGCGTGGTGCCAACGGCAAGTTTGAAAGACGTTTCCGATTTATCGAACAGGCATTGCGCGACACCCACCGTCCCATAGAAGATTGCACCCTCGAAGAGTTGGACGCCCTGTGGGGCGAAGCCAAACGTCAGGAAAAGAATGCGCCCAGCTGCGGCTGAGCAACTGCCCAAGTGAGTAAGCCCGATGAGTATTTCCCTTCGCGACCAGTTGCTCAAAGCAGGTCTGGTCAACCAAAAGCAGGCCAAGCAGGTCAGCAAGGACAAGCAGAAGCAGCAACGTCTGGCGCATAAAGGCCAGATCGAACTGGACGACTCGCAGCAGCGTGCTGCCCAGGAAGCCATGGCCGAGAAGGTCAAGCGCGATCAGGAACTGAACCGTCAGCAGAAAGAGAAAGCCGAGGCCAAGGCGCGTGCGGCGCAGGTCAAGCAGTTGATCGAAGTTTCGCGTCTGCCGAAGCTGACGACCGAGGACTACTACAACTTCGTCGACGACAAGAAGGTCAAGCGCCTCTCGGTCAACACGCTGATGCGCAACAAGCTCAGCAGCGGTTCGCTGGCGATCGTCCACCATGCCGGTGGTTACGAAGTGATTCCGCGTGAAGCGGCCCTGAAGATCCAGGAGCGCGATCCGCAACGTATCGTTCAGCTCAATGTGCAGACCGAAGAGGTCAGCACCGAGGACGATCCGTACGCGGCGTATCAGATCCCTGATGATCTGATGTGGTAAACCGATAAAGCTGTAACAACGACAAACCCCGCTCATGGCGGGGTTTGTCGTTTTCAATGCTGTGGTTGAATCAGGCGGATTTCAGATCACGTTGCTGTTCTTGCACTTCCAGCTCGGCCTTATAGTTGTGGGCATCGATCTCGTTGTGGAACATGCCGACCAGCAAGTCTTGTTGATGCACATCCCAAATGCGGATACCGGCGGCTACGCCTTCGTGGGACATGTGTGAATCGTCGCGTTCAGTTACTTTTACAGTCATCTGCTAGCTCCAAATCTCAAGTTATCTGCAGCAAGGCGTGTGCAGGACTCTGTTATATGATTTGTTAGCTTGCTAAGTAAACGGCTGATTTGTGCAAGGTGTTGTTGCGTTTTTTGCAACAGTGCTGCAGCCCGCGTAATCCGCGACATTCGGTCGCAGGGCGGTAAGTTTCATGACAGAAGTTTCATTTCCAGAAGCGCCGAAACCCATTGTTGATCGTTCCCACGCTCCGCGTGGGAACGCCTCTGGGGACGCTCCGCGTCCAGTGACGCGGAGCGTCACGGGGGTTGCATTCCCACGCAGAGCGTGGGAACGATCAACAACACGGACCGGTAGTGTCCCGGCTAATTTCTGCAGGCGAAAAAAAACGCCCCGAACCAGTCGGGGCGTTTTCATGTGTGGCTCAAGCAGGGGGAATTACTTGCCTTCCCAGCGCTTCAGTACCAGCGTGGCGTTGGTGCCGCCGAAGCCGAAGCTGTTGCTCATCACGGTGTTGATGGTGGCGTTTTCGCGGGTCTTGGTCAGCACCGGCAGATCGGCCACTTCAGGGTCCAGCTCGTCGATGTTGGCGGAGCCGGCAATGAAGTTGCCTTCCATCATCAGCATGCAGTAGATCGCTTCGTGAACACCAGCGGCGCCCAGGGAGTGACCGGACAGGCTCTTGGTCGAGCTGATCGCAGGTGCCTTGTCGCCGAACACTTCACGCACACCTTTCATTTCCGCAACGTCGCCGACCGGAGTCGAGGTGCCGTGGGTGTTCAGGTAGTCGATCGGGGTATCAACGGTGGACATCGCCATCTGCATGCAGCGGATCGCGCCTTCGCCACTTGGGGCAACCATGTCGTAGCCGTCGGACGTTGCGCCGTAGCCAACGATTTCGGCGTAGATTTTCGCGCCACGGGCCAGAGCGTGTTCCAGCTCTTCAACCACGACCATGCCGCCACCGCCAGCGATGACGAAACCGTCACGGTCTTTGTCGTAGGCACGGGAAGCAAGTTCCGGGGTGTCGTTGCGCTTGCTGGACAGAGCGCCCATGGCGTCGAACAGGAACGACTGGCTCCAGTGCTCTTCTTCACCGCCACCGGCGAAGACGATGTCCTGCTTGCCCATCTGGATCTGTTCCATGGCGGTACCGATGCAGTGAGCACTGGTGGCGCAGGCAGAAGCGATGGAGTAGTTCAGGCCCTTGATCTTGAATGGCGTGGCCAGGCAAGCGGAAACCGTGCTGCTCATGGTCCGCGTGACACGGTACGGGCCAACGCGCTTCACGCCTTTCTCGCGCAGGATGTCCAGCGCTTCCATCTGGTTCAGCGTGGAAGCACCACCGGAGCCAGCCACCAGGCCGGTACGCGGGTTGGACACTTGCTCTTCGGTCAGGCCGGAGTCAGCAATGGCGTCTTTCATGGCCAGGTAGGCGTAAGCCGCTGCGTGGCCGACGAAGCGATAGATCTTGCGATCGATCAGCTCTTCAAGGTTCAGGTCAATGGAGCCGGAAACCTGGCTACGCAGACCCATTTCGGCATATTCCGGGTTGAACCGGATGCCAGGGCGGCTTGCACGCAGGTTAGCGGAGACGGTCTCTTTGTCATTGCCCAGGCACGAAACGATGCCCAGACCAGTGATAACGACGCGGCGCATGCGAATAACCCTTAGAAGTTGTCAGTGGAGGTGAACACGCCGACGCGAAGGCCTTCGGCGGTGTAGATTTCGCGACCGTCAACAGACACCGAACCGTCGGCAATGGCCAGGTTCAGCTTGCCCTTGAGGACGCGCTTGATTTGAATGTTGTAGGTGACTTTCTTGGCGGTCGGCAGGACTTGACCGAAGAACTTCACTTCGCCCGAACCCAGCGCACGGCCGCGGCCCGGCAGGCCTTGCCAGCCCAGGAAGAAGCCGACCAGTTGCCACATGGCATCCAGGCCCAGGCAGCCCGGCATCACCGGATCACCTTCGAAGTGGCAGGCGAAGAACCACAGGTCAGGGTTGATATCCAGTTCGGCGACCAATTCACCTTTGCCGTACTTGCCGCCTTCTTCGCTGATCAGGGTGATGCGATCGACCATCAGCATGTTCGGGGCGGGCAGTTGCGCGTTACCTGGGCCGAACAGCTCACCGCGACTGCAGCGCAGCAGATCTTCCCGAGTAAAGGCGTTTTGTTTGGTCATGCGAGCTCCTCAATAATCCCATGCGGCAGGTGGGGCAAATCTTCCCGACCGTTCGACGCGTTCATGCCTCGAACCGGCAGCCTACTCATAGACTATTGCGTTGTGGTGAAAGTCACAGCACCAAGGACATGAATGTACACTTGTGCACTGAAATTTTTATTCAAGCCCCTTTTGAGGCTTGTTCGGGTGCCTAAGACTGCCGCACTTTCGCTTTTCACGCCAGTCGCAGATGGTCGAAAGGCCCACACTACGACACCCAGCGCTGCAGAATCTGCTGCAGATCATTACGTTTGAACGGCTTCGCCAGATAATCGTTCATGCCTGCCTCCAGGCAGGTTTCGCGGTCACCCTGCAACGCGTTGGCGGTCAGTGCGATGATCGGCACGTCGCTGCGTCCCGGCAGTTGGCGGATCTGTCGCGTCGCCTCATAGCCATCGATGATCGGTAAGCGGCAATCCATCAGAATCACTTCGAAATCACTTTCTTCAGCGCTGCGTACGGCCTGCGCGCCATCGACGGCGACGCTGACAGTAAAGCCCAGACTGCGCAGCATCGCTTCGATAACCGTCTGGTTCACCGGATTGTCTTCCACCAGCAAGACATTGCGCCCTTCACCCTGTCCTTTGCCGTTCAGTGCGCGCGGCGCGGCCAATGGCGGTAGCGCTTGCTTATAAAGCGCCAGCGGGATCTCCAGAGTAAAGACCGAACCGCGGCCTTCCTCGCTCTGCGCGCGCAAAGTGCCGCCCATGCGTTCTGCCAGGGTGCGGGCGATTGGCAAGCCGAGGCCGGTGCCGCCATAGCGCCGCGAGATCGAACTGTCGGCCTGCTGGAAAGCGTTGAACATCAATTCCAGACTTTCGGAAGAAATGCCGATGCCGCTGTCGCGTACCGAGCAGGTGAACCACAGCAATTCGTGATCCAGCGATTGCCACTGCGCCTCGATGCTGACCCGACCCTGTTCGGTGAACTTCAGTGCGTTGCCGACCAGGTTGACCAGAATCTGCCGGATCCGCGTCGGATCGCCCTGCACCTGCAAACTGCGCATGTCGTCCGGGATCCGCAGATTCAGCGCCAGGCCGCGTTGCACCGCGCTGTGCTGGAACGACTGCGCGCAGGCACCGATCAGCTCGGTGAGGTTGAACGGTATGTGCTCCAGCTCAAGTTCTGATCGCTCGATGCGCGAGAAGTCGAGAATGTCGTTGATGACTTTCAGCAAGTGCTCGGTGGACTCCGACGCGAGGGCTGCATACTCGATCTGCTCCTCAGTCATCTCGGTGGTTTCGAGCAACTGCAGCATGCCCAGCACACCGTTCATGGGGGTGCGCAGTTCATGGCTCATCATCGCCAGGAAGTCGGATTTTGCGTTGTTGGCCTTTTCCGCTTCTTCGCGGGTCTGGATCAGTTGCGCCATGGCTTGATGCTGCTCGCGGCTGGCCTGTTCCAGCGCCTGTGCGAGGTTGTTGATGTGCTGCGACAAAGCCCCCAATTCAGTGTCGTCGACAATCGGCAACGGGGTCTTGTAGTCGCCGTCCTGAATCGCCTTGACCGCATCGCCGATGTCGCGAATCGGCTGCGACAGGCTACCGGCCAGACGCCGAGCCAGGACAAAAGTGAAGAGCAGGGCGAACAGCGCGAGAATCCCGGCCTTGAGCAGAATTTCCTGCTGACGCTGACTGAAGGCATCGTTGGACAGGCCGACGATCACGCGTCCCAGATAATCCTCGGCGGCCGCACCATTACTGACTTTGCCGTCCTGAAAGAAATCATTGTGCAGGGAGATCCGCTGCAGTCGCACCGGGGCCTGAAACACTTCGACCTGATGCGGGCGATTGTGGGTGTCAGCCGGTTGTTCGACGTACACCAGAATCCGGTTGGCGCTGTCCTGCACTTCAAGAAAACGCACATTGGGCGTAGCCAGTGTGGCTTTGAGCAGGCTCTCCAGCACTTCATTGTTGCCGGAAATCACTCCGTACTCGGTGGCAGGGGCCAGTTGGTTGGCGATCAGTTGGCCGGTGTGGTTCAGCTCCTGGCGCAAATCCTGGATGCGCACAAACGTGAAGAAGCTGATCAACAGCAAGGTCAGCAACAGCGCCGGGCCCAGGCTGATCAGCTGGGTGCGGGTGTTGATGTCCCAGCGGCGACGGAAACTCATGGGCGGCGTTCTCCTTCGGCCAGCGCTCTGGCGACAGACGCATCATTCAGCGGTTCGATACCTAATGAACGAGCCACCTGTGCATTACTTGAAACATTAAAACGTGCGGGATAGAGCGCTCGCGGCCAAGCAGCCGAGGGTTGGTCAAGCAATTGATCAAGGATTGCCAGCCAATCGTTCTGATCGCTGTAGCTGCTGGCCAGGCTGCCGGCACGGACGAAAGCGACGTTGGGTCCGACCAGCGCGACTTGCCGCGAGTAGCTGCTGAGCAACAGGTTCTTCGCGGTCTTCGGGTTGTACAGATCGGGATCGTCGAGGCCCAGCAGCACGTCGCTGTTTTTCAGCACGGCTTGCAGTGGACGACTGTCAAGGGTGTTGTCCCAGCGCTGGCTGACGATTTGCAGATTCAGCGGTTGTGCAGCCAGATTCAGTTCTTTCAGCAAAAACTCGCTGTGTTGATCGAACAGCACGCCGACCCGCCGTGCCTGCGGCAAGATTCGCCGGATCAATTGCAGTTGCCGACTCAGTGGTGGATCGCTCCACAGCAGGCTCAGGTGTGCAGGTTCTGCGTCACCAAAACGCTGGCGCGCTTGCAAGCGGCTGATGCGCAGCACCAGCGTTGCCGGACCTTGGGGTTCTTGCAGGCGCCAATCCAGGCTTGGCAGATCGAGGAGGATCAGGCGCAGGCTGGCCGGCAGTTTGCCCGGTGCCGGGAGACTGTCCAGCGGCTGGAAACGCACGTTGTCGGTCGGGCGCAATTCGCTCAGAGCCTGAACGAACGCTTGTACGCCGGGGCTTTCCTCGGCCCCCGTGAGCAGAATGTCCGCGGCCTGGACCGCGACACCGTGCAGCCACGCAGTCAAAAACAGAAAGACCCCGGCCAGCCAGTGGCCAAGGGTTGGCGTCTTCCGTGACAGGCCGTGACGCATCCTAGAACTCCAGTTCGGCGCTGAAGTACATCACCCGGCGCTCGTCGTAGTTGTTGTCGACGAAGGTAGTCGGCTCATGGTCGAGACGTTGTTGCAACACGCCGGCCAATTGCAGCTGAGCCTTGCCCAGCGGGATGCGTTTGGCGATGCGCGTGTCGACCCGTTCGAAGCGGTAGCCATTGAGCGCGTTGTCACCATAATAGAAGAGGGCGCTGTTCCAGCCGTGCCCCCAGTCGCGCAGCCAGCCGGCGGAACCGCTGTTGCGCGAAGTGAATTGCTGATCGAGCGGATTGCTCGCCTCGGCATCGACAAAAGCGTAAGTGAAACGCAAGCGGTCGGCCCTGCTCACACGCCAGTCGAGCTGGGTTTCGGTACCGCGAAAACGTGAGCTGTTGGCGTTGCTGGCGATGTACTGATTGTTGCGTAATGGCTCGCTGATCATCCCGGTGATTTCGTCGTAGAACAGCTTTACGTCGAGTGCCAGACCCAGTTCGGCGAAATAGCCGTTGTAGCCCAGTTCACGCGAGCGCATGTGTTCCTGATCGAGATCGCCCGGGCCGCGCGTCTTGACGAAGTAGCGCGCCGAAGACTGTCCGTAGGCCGAGGGCCGCAGGTTGTTGACCTGATAGCTCCAGTTCACATTGTTCTCGAACATGTCCGGCGAGCGGATTGCTTCCGAGTACACCGCGCGCAAGCCGTGGCGCGGATTGATCAGATAATTGACGGCAAAGCGCGGCGTCAGCGAACTGCCGATCAGTTGCGTGTCTTCGAACATCGCGCCGCCCTGCAACAACCAGTGCTCAGTGGCGCGCCATTCCAGTTGGCCGAACGCACGCCAGGTGGTGTCGTCCAGCGTGCCATTGAAGTAGGTTTCGGAATCGGCGCGGTCGTAACGATAGTTCATGCCGCTGACCAGACGCAGGCTGTCGGACAGGCTGAGGGTGTCCTGCAATTCGAGGTCGTAGCGCGATTCGCGGGCGCTCTGGTCGATGTCGCCGCACAAGGTCTGGCTGGCGCCATTGCGCCATTGATCCAGCACCCGATTGGCCAGAGCCATTTCCTGCGGTGTGCCCGGTGCTGCGCCGGGGCCGGTGAAACGGGTGATGTTGCGCGCCAGGCGTTCGGTGTAATTGGGGTTGAGTTGCCACAGTTGCGTCAACTCGGGGCTGAATGACACCTCGGCATCGCAGGCGCGCCAGGTTTGCTGGCGATCCCAGTGTTGCGCCGAGCCTTGTATATAAAGGCTGTGTTCGGGATTGATGTCGAGGTTCCAGCGCACCGAACCGGCGTAATCCTTGGCGACTACGTCAGAATTGTTCCCGGCGGCGGTAATCCCGGAGAACACCGGCCGATAGGTGTAGGGCCGCTGGTTGGTGCCGTCTTTGGCGTTGACCTGCCAGTCGAGACTCTGGTTATCACTGAGGGTGTGGCTGACCGCAAGACTGAAACGGTTCAAGCGGCGGCTGTCACGGTAATCGGCGCCGCTGCGATCGCTGTCGAAGCCGTCATCTTCCTGACCGGACAGCGACAGGCGCAGATCGCCGCCATTCCAGCCGGTGCCCTGGCTGGCATAGAAATCATTGATGCCACGCTGGCCGCGGGTATATTTCAGACGCGTTCCATGGCTATCCGCCGGGTTGCGCGTGATGATATTGACCACCGCCATCAGCGCGTTGGCGCCATAACTGACGGTGTTCGGGCCGCGAAAGACTTCGATGCGCTCGATGTCCTCCATGGCCACGGGGATGTCACTCCAGTCCACCGTGGCCAGACCTGCGCGGTACACCGAACGGCCGTCGATCAGCACCTGCATGCGCCGCGCTTCGGTGGCATTGGTGCCGTGGTAATTGACCGCCGCCTGATTGCCGCTGATGTTGCCGACCATCATCCCAGGCACCAGGCGCAGCAGTTCGCTGATGTCACGGGCACCGCTGGCGTTGATCAATTCGCTGTCGAGTACGGTCATGCTCCCCGGCACTTCTGCCGGTGTCTGTTTCAGGCGCGTGGCCGTCAGCACCTGTGGCAGTGCCTGGTTGTCCATGAACAGGTCGTCCGCCAGCACTAGCGGGCTGAACAACAGCGCCAGCAACAGGGGCGAACGGGGAGGGCGAGGAGCGAAAAACACGACGCAGCCTTGATCGTAAAGATTTGGCGCGCATGTTAACCGAGCACCGTGACTTTTCCATTCACGTTAGTAGCATTTTCCTAGGTTTTATTGGTCTTCTTCCTACAAGTGTCGGTAATTGTTGCTGGGGCTGGCCGCGACCGGGCTGCCCCGTATAATGCCGCCATCGCCACTGGTATGGATTAACGGATTGCATATGACTGAACAGCGCCCGATTGCGGTCCTGGGAGGCGGAAGTTTCGGTACCGCCGTGGCCAACCTTTTGGCCGAGAACGGCCATCAAGTCCGGCAGTGGATGCGTGACCCCGAGCAGGCCGAGGCCATCCGGGTCAATCGCGAAAACCCGCGTTACCTCAAAGGCATCAAGATTCTGCCGGGCGTGACCGCCGTCACCGACCTGCAGGAAACCCTCGACGCCTGTGATTTGTGCTTTGTCGCACTGCCGTCCAGCGCGCTGCGCACGGTGCTCGCGGCCCACGCCGAGCGCTTGAGCGGCAAGATGCTGGTCAGCCTGACCAAGGGCATCGAGGCCCAGACCTTCAAACTGATGAGCCAGATTCTCGAAGAGATCGCCCCGCAGGCGCGCATCGGCGTGTTGTCCGGGCCGAATCTGGCGCGCGAGATTGCCGAGCACGCGCTGACTGCCACGGTGGTCGCCAGTGAGGACGAAGAACTCTGCAAGCAGGTGCAAGCCGCGTTGCATGGTCGTACTTTCCGCGTCTACGCCAGTGCTGATCGCTTCGGCGTCGAGCTGGGCGGGGCGTTGAAAAACGTTTACGCGATCATTGCCGGCATGGCGGTCGCGCTGGAAATGGGTGAGAACACCAAGAGCATGCTGATCACCCGCGCACTGGCGGAGATGACCCGCTTTGCGGTGAATCAGGGCGCCAACCCGATGACCTTCCTCGGTCTGGCCGGTGTCGGCGATCTGATCGTCACCTGTTCGTCGCCGAAGAGTCGTAACTATCAGGTCGGTTTCGCGCTGGGTCAGGGCTTGAGCCTCGACGAAGCGGTGTCGCGCCTCGGAGAAGTCGCCGAAGGCGTCAACACCCTCAAAGTGCTCAAGGCCAAATCCCAGGAGGTCGGCGTGTACATGCCGCTGGTCGCCGGGCTGCATGCGATCCTGTTCGAAGGACGCACGCTGGAGCAGGTGATCGGTCTATTGATGCGAGCCGAGCCAAAAACCGACGTCGACTTTATTTCCACCAGTGGTTTCAACTGAGTGAGCCGGGAGCAGCAAGCCATGAACGATCCGAAAACCGAAGCCAAGTACGAATCCATCCTCCTGCGGGTGCTGTGGATGATCGTCTACGTGCTGGTCTGGCAAGTGGCGCAGTTCATCCTCGGCGCGGTGGTGCTGGTGCAACTGATCTATCGTTTGATCTATGGCGCACCGAGCGCCAGCCTGATGAACTTCGGCGACAGCCTGAGCCAGTTTCTGGCGCAGATCGGCCGCTTCGGCAGTTTCCACAGCGACCAGAAACCCTGGCCTTTCGCCGACTGGCCAGCGCCGCGTACCCCGGAAGGTGAAGCGCCGCACGCCGTGCCGCCGACACCGCATCCGGTTCGAGATGAGGAACCCAAGCTATGAAACTCTGGGTATTGCGTCACGGTGAGGCCGTGCCTTACGGCTCGTGCCCCGATTCCGAACGGGAGTTGACCGAGCACGGTCGCAAAGAAGCCTTGAGCAGCGCTGCCCATTTGATTGGCCAGCCGCTTACTGCGATCTACGCCAGCCCTTATCTGCGGGCGCAGCAGACTGCACAGATTGTGCGCGAAGCGCTCGGGTTCGAACCGGAGATTCGCACGGTCGAGTGGCTGACTCCGGAGGTCGACCCGGACAAGGTTACCGATCAACTGGTGTCGGTAAGCAACGTGCTGCTGGTCAGCCACAACCCGCTGGTGGGCAATTTGCTGAGCTATCTGCAGCATGGCGCCGGACATCCTCCGGAGCGGGTCAGCACCGCCGATCTGGCTGAGCTGGAAAGCCCGGAGTTGCTGATCGGCTCGATGACCCTTAACAGCCTCAAACACCCGTGAAGTTGTAAACACCGACCCCTGTAGGAGTGAGCCTGCTCGCGATAGCGGTCTATCAGTCGCTATTTATGTCGACCGACAGACCGCTATCGCGAGCAGGATCACTCCTACAGGTACCGCGTACACCATGAAATTATTTGTTTGAATTTTCCAACCAAGCACTTGCTTGGTTGACTACGCTTGCTCCAGACCAAAATCACAGGAGCGAGTCGCATGTCTGCCGCATTCCGATTGCCGCTGGACGTGTTTTATGAACGTGAAGCCCGGCATCCGCGCCAGCGCTTTCTGGTGCAGCCCACTGGCGGCGGGCAGGTCGAGACCCTGACCTGGGCCGACGTCGGCCATCAGGCCCGCTGCGCCGCGCACTGGTTGCGTGCCCGTGAGTTGCCGCACGGCAGCCACATCGCCCTGATCTCGAAAAACTGCGCACACTGGATCATCGCTGACCTCGCTATCTGGATGGCCGGGCACGTTTCTGTTCCGCTCTATCCCAATCTCACCGCCGACTCCGTAGCGCAGGTGCTCAATCATTCGGAAAGCGTCCTGGCGTTCATCGGCAAACTCGATGACTGGCCGGGCATGGCCAAAGGCGTGCCGGCCGATTTGCCGACCATCAGCCTGCCGCTGCATCCACCTGGCGAATTCGATTTCAACTGGGCAGACCTGCAACGCAGTTCGCCGATCCAGGACGATCCGCGTCCTGCCGCCGAGCAACTGGCAACCATCATCTACACCTCCGGCACCACCGGCCTGCCCAAAGGCGTGATGCACAGTTTCGCCAATCTCGGCTTCGCCACCACGCGCGGCACGCAGCTGTTCGGCCTCAATGAGAATGATCGGCTGCTGTCGTACCTGCCGCTGTGTCATGTCGCCGAGCGCATGTTCGTTGAATTGGCCTCGATCTATACCGGGCAGACGGTTTTCTTCGCCGAGAGCCTCGATACGTTCATCACCGATTTGCAGCGCGCACGGCCGACCGCGATGTTCGGCGTGCCGCGAATCTGGACCAAATTCCAGATGGGCGTGTACGGCAAGATTCCGGCGAAACGCCTGGATTTCCTGCTCGGCCTGCCGTTCATCGGCAAGCGGGTCGGGCACAAAGTCCTCGCCGGGCTGGGGCTGGACGCCTTGCGCGTGGCGTTGTCCGGTGCGGCGCCGGTACCGCAGACCCTGCTCGCCTGGTATCAGAAACTCGGTCTCGACGTGCTTGAGGTCTATGGCATGACCGAGGGTTGCGGTTACTCGCACATCTGTCTGCCAGGGCAATACAAACAAGGCTGGATCGGTAAACCGTGCCCGGATGTCGAAGTGCGCATCGATGAGTTGGGTGAAGTGCAGGTGCGCAGTCAGGCGAACATGCTCGGCTATTTCAAGGAACCGCAGAAAACCGCCGAAACGATCACCGAGGACGGCTTCCTGCGTACCGGTGACAAGGGCGAGCAGGATGCCGAAGGGCGTCTGCGCCTGACCGGGCGACTCAAGGAAATCTTCAAGACCAGCAAGGGCAAATACGTCGCTCCAGCGCCGATCGAAAACCGTTTGGCCGTGCATTCACGGATCGAGCAAGTGTGCGTGGTCGGCGATGGCCTGAGCGCGCCACTGGGGTTGTGCGTGCTGTCGACGGTCAATCAGGAAGAGGGCCGGGCCAGCCTGCATTCGAGTCTGGAAAGACTCCTGGAAGAGGTCAATGCGGTGCTCGACAAGCACGAACGCTTGCGCCGCCTGGTGGTGGTCAAGGACAGCTGGGCGGTGGAGAACGGCTTTCTTACGCCGACGCTGAAGATCAAGCGCAACGTCATCGAAGACACCTATGGCGCGCGTTTCGAAGAATGGAGCGAGCGCAGCGAGGCGGTGCTGTGGCAGGATTGAGCGACCACTACAACAACAAAGGAAGTCTGCGATGAGCTTGTGGCGTACTACTCCCGACATCGAGCAGTTGAACGCGATCCAGAAAAATACCATCGGCGAAGTGCTCGACATCCGCTTCGAAGCGTTCGACGAAGAATCGCTGACTGCAAGCATGGTCATCGACCATCGCACGCACCAGCCTTACGGCTTGCTGCATGGCGGCGCGTCGGTGGTGCTGGCGGAGTCCGTGGGTTCGATGGCCAGCTACCTGTGCATCGACGCCAGCAAGTTCTATTGCGTGGGGCTGGAAATCAACGCCAACCATTTGCGCGGCTTGCGCAGTGGCCGGGTGACTGCGGTGGCCAAGCCGATTCACATTGGCCGCACCACCCATGTGTGGGATATCCGTTTGACCAGTGACGAAGGCAAGGCCAGTTGTGTGTCACGGCTGACCATGGCGGTGGTGCCTTTGGGTGAGCAGCCACCCTCACCCTAACCCTCTCCCAGAGGGAGAGGGGACTGACCGAGTGGGTTGTTCGAAGTACATCGACCTGAGATACCGAGTCGAATACAAATTCGCAATAGTATGGAGATCGGCTCCCTTTCCCCCTCGCCCCCCTGGGGGAGAGGGTTGGGGTGAGGGGGTAGCGATCCGGCTGACTCACCATAGCCCTGACCGGACTGTCATCATTCCTGGCAGTTACGGTCATTGCTGTAAGGCACGGTCTTACGGACAATCAACACCACGTTTCCCGCTCATGGATTTTCCGGTATGTCGCAACCGATCTTTTTCGCCCACGCCAACGGGTTTCCCTCGGGCACCTATGGCAAGTTGTTCGCGGCGCTGGCGCCCGAGTACCGGGTCGCGCATCTGGAGCTGCACGCCCATGACCCGCGTTTCCCGGCGGATGACAACTGGTACAACCTGGTTGACGAGCTGATCCACCATTTGCAGCAGCAGGATCAACCGGTATGGGGTGTCGGCCATTCTTTCGGCGGTGTTTTGCACCTGCACGCGGCGCTGCGTTGCCCTGAGCTGTATCGCGGCGTGGTGATGCTCGACTCGCCAGTGCTGACCCGCACCGATCAGTGGGTGATCCGTGCCGCCAAGCGCTTGGGTTTCATCGACAAACTGACACCGGCGGGGCGCACATTGGGCCGACGTGAAGAGTTCGCCGATCTCGACAGTGCGCGCAGCTATTTCGCCGGTAAAACGCTGTTCCGGGGCTTCGACCCGGAATGCTTCGATGCCTATCTGCAATACGGCTTGCACCAGGTCGGCGACAAGCTGCGCCTGCGTTTCGACCCCGCCACTGAAATCAGCATCTATCGTGGTGTGCCGCACACCAGCCCCGGTCGCACCCGGCAGTTACAGGTGCCACTGGCGGTGGTGCGCGGGCACAAGAGCCGCGTGGTCATGCGTCATCACACCCGCTTCGTTTCGCGCCTGGCACAAGGCGAGGCGCTGAGCATGCCCGGCGGGCACATGTTCCCGCTGGAGCGTCCGCAAGACACTGCGCGGTTGTTGAAGAACCTGTTTACCCGTTGGGAAAACCGTCAGGACAAGGATTGCGCATGAGCCCGACCTTCGAAGAAGTGCGCCTGAGCCTGCCGCATATCGAGCTGGCGGCGCATTTGTTCGGTCCCGAGGACGGTTTGCCGATCATTGCGCTGCACGGCTGGCTCGACAACGCCAACAGCTTCGCGCGGCTGGCGCCGAAGCTCAAAGGTTTACGCATCATTGCCCTGGATATGGCCGGGCATGGGCATTCCGGGCATCGACCGAACGGCGCCGGTTATGCGCTGTGGGACTACGCCCATGACGTGCTGCAAGTCGCCGAACAACTGGGCTGGAAGCGTTTCGGCCTGCTCGGGCATTCGATGGGGGCCATCGTTTCCATGGTATTGGCGGGATCGTTGCCGGAGCGTATCAGCCATCTGGCGTTGATCGACGGCGTCATTCCTCCTACAGACAAAGGCGAAAACGCAGCCGAGCGCATGGGCATGGCCTTACAGGCGCAACTGGATCTGCGTGAGAAACGCAAACCGGTCTACAACACCCTCGACCGCGCCATCGAAGCGCGCATGAAGGGGCTGGTCGCGGTCAGTCGTGAGGCGGCTGAACTGTTGGCGCAGCGCGGATTGATGCCGGTGCCGGGCGGCTACACCTGGCGCACGGATAATCGCCTGACTTTGCCGTCGCCGCTGCGCCTGACCCAGGAGCAGGCAATGGCTTTCGCCCTGCGCGTCAGTTGCCCGGCGCATTTGGTGGTTGCCGCTGATGGCATGCTGGCCAAACACTCCGAACTGCTGGAGCGGCTACCCTTTAGCCAGGAACAGCTGCCGGGCGGGCACCATCTGCACTTGAACGACGAGCCAGGCGCGGGTCTTGTCGCAGACTGTTTCAATCGGTTCTTCGCCATTCCTTGACTTGCCGTGGGCAACTGTCGAGGCTGGGCGGGTTGAAATGGGAGACAACCACGATGGATCTTTATACCGCTGCGACCCCGAATCACACAGTCACTCCGATCCGATGAGCCTGACTATGCGGTCACTCAGTCTGTTGGCACTGTGCTGTTTCAGTTCCGTTTCTTTCGCTGCCGACGTGCCGGGCAGTCACGATCTGCAGATCGTGCCACGGCTGGCCGATGCGCAAATCGTCGACTATCGCCCGCCGGCCGAGCTGGAGCGCATCTATCCGTTGGGCTCTATCCGCAAGATCAGCGGCCAGTTACGTTTCGACGGCCAGGTCACCGCCCGTGGCCAAATCACTTCGGTGACCTACGAGTTACCGCCCGAACATTCCGCCACCGAAGCCTTTACCGCTGCCCGCGAAGCCTTGCAGGAGCAGGACGCCGAGTTGCTGTTCTGGTGCCAGGCCCGTGATTGTGGTGAAAGCAGCCTGTGGGCCAACGAGGTATTCGGCAACTCCAAGTTGTACGGTGCTGACGAGCAGCAAGCGTATCTGCTGTTGCGACTGGCAGCGCCGCGAGACAACACGCTGGTGGCGCTGTACAGCATCACTCGCGGCAATCGCAAAGCCTATCTGCATGTTGAACAGTTCGAAGCAATTGCGCCGCTGGGCGAGTTGCTGCCGACCTCGGCGACCCTGTTGCGTCAACTCAAAAGCACCGGCGAACTGGATTTCCCCGATCGAGTCGATGATCCGGATGACACCTGGCTGCGCCTGATCTCCCGTGGCCTGAACCTCGACACGACATTGCGCGTCACGGTATCCGGGCCCAAGGCCGAGGCCTGGCGTCAGGCCCTGATCAATCAGGGCGTGCGCGCTGCGCGGATGGAAACCGGCACTGTCGAGGGTAAAGGCCTGCGCATCGACCTGTTGCGATAAGCTGTGGCGAGCGAGCACGCACGGCGTGTTCGCCTACTCTTGGCCTGACTGACTTTTTCGAGACCTTACATGCTCAATAACGATCGCCTGCTGGTGCAGATCCTGCTGCTGGTGTTGTTTGGTGCCAGCTTCTGGGTGATGGCGCCGTTCTGGTCGGCGCTGTTCTGGGGCGCGGTGCTGGCGTTCGCCAGTTGGCCACTGATGCGCCTGCTGACCCGTTTGCTCAAGGGACGCGAGGCTTTGGCTGCGGCGATTTTGACCCTCGGCTGGATGTTGCTGGTGGCGGCGCCGCTGGTCTGGCTGGGGTTCAACCTGGCCGATCATGTGCGCGATGCCACGGCGTTTATCAAGGACGTGCAGGTTGATGGCCTGCCGGAGGCGCCGGTATGGCTGGCTACTGTGCCGTTTGTGGGTGAACGGCTCGTCGGCCTCTGGAACAGCATCGATCAGCAGGGCGCGGCATTGATGGTGTCGATCAAGCCGTATCTGGGTCAGGTCGGCAACTGGTTGCTGGCGCGCAGTGCGCAGATTGGCGGCGGGATTCTCGAGCTGACGCTGAGCATTGTCTTTGTGTTCTTTTTCTACCGCGACGGCCCGCGACTGGCGGCGTTTGTGCACAGTCTGCTGGAGCGCCTGATCGGTGATCGCGCCGGCTATTACATCGAACTGGTCGCCGGTACGGTGCAGCGGGTGGTTAACGGCGTAATCGGGACGGCGGCGGCGCAGGCGATTCTGGCGTTGATCGGGTTTTTGATTGCCGGCGTTCCCGGGGCTCTGGTGCTCGGGATTGTGACGTTTTTGCTGAGTCTGATTCCGATGGGGCCGCCGTTGGTGTGGGTGCCGGCGACGGCTTGGCTGGCGTGGAAGGGTGAGTACGGGATGGCGGTGTTTCTCGGGATATGGGGAACATTCATCATCAGTGGCGTGGACAACGTGCTCAAGCCGTATCTGATCAGCCGAGGCGGCAATTTGCCGTTGGTGATTGTGTTGCTTGGGGTGTTTGGCGGGTTGATTGCGTTTGGGTTTATCGGGTTGTTTATCGGGCCTACGTTGTTGGCGGTGGCTTACAGTTTGTTGACGGATTGGAGTAAGAGTCAGTCTCGGGTTGAGGATCGGCGGTAGCTGTTTTGGGTTTTGGGTTTTGGGTTTGGGTGTATATCCATTGCTGCGGTAACGGCGGCTTAGGGTTCCGCCCTTACGGCGGGTCACCTTTTCCAAACGCCGAAAAGGTAACCGAAAAGGCTTGCTCCTGCGTGCGGCCCGCTCGCTGGGGCTCGGGGTTCCTTCGCTCCGGGATCAATCCGGGCGCAGCGCCTACGGTTTGCTGCGCTGCACCTCCTCTCGCTGTGTTTGGCTTCGCCAAACGGTCGCTGCGCTCCCACCCCCGGATCAATCCCTCCGCTCAGCCTTCCGACGTCGCCCGTGGATCAAGATCAAGATCAAGAGCAGGCGAGCTGACACTCGGCCTATTGAGTGGTGAAGAGCGTGGGGTGTTTGGCGTTTGATTTGCGTTCAACGCGGTATCGCACGTCGGCGTACCTCTCCCAAACACCTCGGTCAGTCCCCTCTCCCTTTGGGAGAGGGCTAGGGTGAGGGGCTTTTGATCTGTTTCAGAATCTGAGTTCGACTCGGTGTTTCACGTCGGTTTACCTCTCCCAAACACCTCGGTCAGTCCCCTCTCCCTCTGGGAGAGGGTTAGGGTGAGGGGCTTTTGATCTGTTTCAGAGTCTGAGTTCGACTCGGTATTTCACGTCGGTGTACCTCTCCCAAACACCCCGATCAGTCCCCTCTCCCTCTGGGAGAGGGTTAGGGTGGGGGGCTTTTGATCTGTTTCAGAATCTGAGTTCGACTCGGTATTTCACGTCGGTGTACCTCTCCCAAACACCCCGATCAGTCCCCTCTCCCTATGGGAGAGGGCTAGGGTGAGGGGCTTTTGATCTGTTTCAGAATCTGAGTTCGACTCGGTGTTTCACGTCGGTGTACCTCTCCCAAACACCCCGATCAGTCCCCTCTCCCTATGGGAGAGGGTTAGCGTGAGGGGCGTCGACTCAAGTCGCCACATTCAAATACTTGCCCACCGACGCAGTGTTTTCCAGCGAGTACTGCTTGCTCAAATTGGCAATCATGCGATTCAGCGCTTCTGCCGTGCTCTGGGTCGATGCCGTCTGTTCTTCGTCCGGTCGTTCATGCCCGGCCTGTAAAGCCGCTTTCAGCTCATCACTGCTCACGTCACCACTGCTGTCGCTATCGAGCACTTTGAGTAGCGCTGCGCTGGTGTCGGTGCTGGTCGATGAGGTGCTGTTGCTGGTCTGCACAGCGCTGCTTAATTCCGTGGCCGTCACGCTGCCATCGCCATCCGCATCGAGCTGGCTGAACAGTTCGTCGCTGTTGATTTGTGGTGGCGGTGGTGGCGGTGGGGTCAGGCTGGCGGTTAGTTCGTCCTGGCTGACGGTGCCGTCCTTGTTCTTGTCGAGGGCGGAGAAGAGTTCGTTGCTGTCGGCGGTACTGCCGGCGCTGGTCAGGCCGCTGCTCAGTTCGTCGCTGCTGATGGCGCCGTCGCCGTCGATGTCGAGGGCGCTGATCAGGGCGTCGGCGAGGTCGGTGTTCGGTGCTTGATCCTGTGGCGGCGGGGGCGGCGCCATGGCGGTCATTTCTTCGGCGCTGAGGCTACCGCTGTCGTCGCTGTCGAGATCACTGAACTGCTTGCTCAGGTTGACCAGCAGGCCGTCGTCGGACTTCTGCGACAGGGCGCTTTTCAGTTCGTCCTGATCCACTGCGCCGTCGCCGTTACTGTCGAGCTTGGCGAACAGTTCTTTTTGCAGTTGCTGGCTGCGCGAATTTTGCGTGGCGGTGCTGCTGGTGCTGGTATAGCTCGTGTAGTTGCTGACGCTACCGATCATCGGGCTCACTCCCTGGAATCGCAAACCGGCGGGTGTACCGGCTTATGCAGGGTCAGGGTGCGAGTTGTCCGGGGTATGTGGGGTTTGTACCGGACGGTACACACGGCAGAATGAACACCGCCAAACCCTGTGGGAGCGAGCCTGCTCGCGAAGAGGCCAGTACATCCAAAAAAGATGTTGGATCAGATGACGCCTTCGCGAGCGGGTTCGCTCCCACAGTGAGTCGGTGGCGTTCTCAGGGGCGTGGCAGGCGAATGATGGCGGTAAGGCCGCCGCCCGGGGTTTCTTCAAGATTGAGCTGGCCGCCCAGACGCTGCGCCGCCTCGCGAGCAATGGTCATCCCTAGCCCCACACCGCCGGAATTGCGATTGCGCGAACCTTCCAGCCGATAGAACGGTTCAAACACGGCTTCGCGTTTGTCGGCGGCGATTCCCGGGCCGTGGTCGATCACGCGAATCAGCAATTGCTCGCGCTGATCCTGCAATTCGATTTGCGCCTGCCCGGCATAGCGCAAGGCGTTATCCATCAGATTGTTGATGCACGAGCGCAGTGCCATCGGCTGCACGGGCAAGGGCGTGCAATGGCCGCTGACCTGCACGTCGGCGCCCTGATCCTGCGCATTCTCCGCCAGCGATTCGACCAGTGCCTGCACATCCATCATTTGCAGCGCTTCGCTGGTGCGCTGTTCATGCAGGTAGGTGAGCGTGGCGTCGAGCATGCCGATCATGTCGTCGAGGTCCTGACGCATCTGGCCCTGCAGTCGTTCATCGCTGATGTTTTCCAGGCGCAGTTTCAGACGTGACAGCGGTGTGCGCAGGTCGTGGGAAACCGCGCCGAGCATGCGCGCGCGTTGCTGCACCTGCTCGCGAATGCGTTGCTGCATCAGGTTGAAGGTGTGCGCCGCTTGCCGTGCTTCGCGCGGGCCGGACTCGTCCAGTGGCGGGCTGTCGAGGTCTTCGCTGAGGCGCTCAGCGGCGTCGCTCAGACGCTGGATCGGCCGACTGAGCAGTTTGGCGCCGTACCACGCCGCGATCATCAGCGTGATGAATTGAAAGGTCAGTGGCACCACCGGGCCACCGAACCAGGGGCGCGGTGGCCGCTGCGCATAGCGTGGATCCGGCATGGGCCGTTGCCCTTCGACACCCTGGGAAAACTCTGGCGGCGGTGGTGGCGGTGGCGGGCCGTAGAGGCGGAACCAGGTGAACGCCAGCAAGTGCGCCAGGACAATCGCCACGAACAGCACGCCAAACAGACGGCCGAACAGCGTGTCGAAGCGCGCTCGCATCAGCCGATGTCCCGTGCGTCGAACAGGTATCCCTCACCGCGTACGGTTTTGATCAACTGCGGGGCTTTCGGGTCGTCGCCGAGCTTCTGGCGCAGGCGCGAGACCAGCAGATCGATGCTGCGGTCAAATGCTTCGATTGAACGGCCGCGCGCGGCATCGAGCAGTTGTTCGCGACTGAGCACTCGGCGCGGGCGTTCGATAAAGACCCAGAGCAGGCGGAATTCGGCGTTGGACAGCGGCACCACCAGGCCGTTGTCGGCGATCAACTGGCGCAGAACGCTGTTCAGGCGCCAGTTGTCGAAACGAATGTTGGCCCGTTGCTCGGTACGATCATCGCGCACCCGACGCAGAATGGTCTGAATGCGCGCCACCAGTTCGCGCGGCTCGAAGGGTTTGGCCATGTAGTCATCGGCGCCCAGTTCCAGGCCGATGATGCGGTCGGTCGGTTCGCAACGGGCGGTGAGCATCAGGATCGGGATGTCCGATTCGGCGCGCAGCCAGCGGCACAGCGACAAGCCGTCTTCGCCGGGCAGCATCAGGTCCAGCACGACAACATCGAAATGCTCGGCGAGCAGCGCCTGACGCATCGCCGCGCCGTCGGTGACGCCGCTGGCGTGGATGTTGAAGCGGGCGAGGTAATCGATCATCAGCTCGCGAATCGGCACGTCGTCGTCGACGATCAGCGCGCGGATGCTCCAGCGCTTGTCGTCTTTTGGCTCATCCGTCGCGGTCGTTTGGGTGTTGTGCATGGGGCTGTTCATCTGCCAGTAGGCCGCCAACCACAAAGATGGGCTGCGAGGTTGTGGTTTCAGCATAGGCGTCCTGCCGTGAGGCGGGAAGTGCTGATGTAAGGGCGTGTTGCGGCTGGCGAGGCTAGCGCGGGCGCGTGTTGGCGGCATGTCGGTTGTGTATCGGAGTCGACACAATAGCAGCGGACGCTATGCTGATCACGGTCAGCGCGACGATTTACCGATCATCGGGTGCCGCGCCGCCGCCGGTTCCGCTACAATGCGCGCCGATTTCGACCTGCCTGAGAGCCCATTCATGTCCGCCTGCCAGACTCCTATCATCGTCGCCCTGGATTTCCCCACCCGTGACGCCGCACTGAAGCTGGCCGACCAGTTGGACCCGAAACTGTGCCGGGTCAAAGTGGGCAAGGAACTCTTCACCAGTTGCGCCGCGGAAATCGTCGGCACCCTGCGTGACAAGGGTTTCGAAGTATTCCTCGACCTGAAATTCCACGACATTCCCAACACCACCGCGATGGCCGTGAAAGCCGCTGCCGAGATGGGCGTGTGGATGGTCAACGTGCATTGCTCGGGTGGTATGCGCATGATGGCCGCCTGCCGTGAAGTGCTGGACAAGCGCAGTGGCCCGCAGCCATTGCTGATCGGCGTCACCGTACTGACCTCGATGGAGCGTGAAGACCTCGCCGGTATCGGTCTGGACATCGAACCGCAAGAGCAAGTGCTGCGTCTGGCCGCATTGGCCGAGAAGGCTGGCATGGACGGCCTGGTGTGCTCGGCGCTGGAAGCCACTGCACTGAAAACCGCACACCCATCGCTGCAACTGGTGACCCCGGGGATTCGTCCGGCGGGCAGTGCGCAGGACGATCAGCGCCGCATTCTGACCCCGCGTCAGGCACTGGATGCCGGTTCCGATTATCTGGTGATCGGCCGTCCGATCAGCCAGGCGACGGATCCGGCCAAGGCATTGGCTTCGGTTGTAGCCGAAATCGCCTGATCAGACACCGCGAAACCCTGTAGGAGTGAGCCTGCTCGCGATAGCGGTGTGTCAAACAACGTTAATGTTGACTGACACACCGCTATCGCGAGCAGGGCTCACTCCTACGTTTGTTTTGTGGTGATTTTAGATTTTCAACACCAACTTGCCGAAATTCTCGCCGCTGAACAGTTTCATCAGCGTCTCTGGAAAGGTCTCCAGGCCTTCGACGATGTCTTCCTTGCTCTTGAGTTGCCCCTTGGCCATCCATCCGGCCATTTCCTGCGCGGCGCTGGCGTATTGCGCGGCATAGTCCATCACCACAAAGCCTTCCATCCGCGCACGATTGACCAGCAGCGACAGGTAGTTGGCGGGGCCTTTGACCGCTTCCTTGTTGTTGTACTGGCTGATCGCGCCGCAGATCACCACACGCGCCTTCATGTTCAAGCGACTCAGCACTGCGTCGAGAATGTCACCGCCGACGTTATCGAAATACACGTCGACGCCTTTCGGGCATTCGCGCTTGAGGCCGGCAATCACATCTTCGTTCTTGTAGTCGATGGCGCCGTCGAAGCCCAGCTCATCAATGAGAAATTTGCACTTGTCGGCACCGCCGGCGATTCCCACCACGCGGCAGCCTTTGATCTTGGCGATCTGCCCGGCAATGCTGCCTACCGCACCTGCCGCGCCTGAAAGCACAACGGTATCGCCAGCCTTCGGCGCGCCGACATCCAGCAGGGCGAAGTAAGCGGTCATGCCGGTCATGCCCAGCGCGGACAGATACACCGGCAGCGGCGCCAGTTTCGGATCGACTTTGTAGAAACCTCTGGGTTCGCCGAGGAAATAATCCTGCACGCCAATGGCACCGTTGACGTAGTCCCCGACGGCAAACCCTGGGTTGTTCGAGGCGACGACTTTGCCTACGCCCAGTGCGCGCATGACCTCGCCGATTCCAACCGGCGGGATGTAGGACTTGCCCTCGTTCATCCAGCCACGCATGGCCGGGTCGAGCGACAGGTATTCGTTCTTGACCAGAATCTGTCCCGCCGCCGGTTCGCCGACCGGTATTTCCTGATAGGTGAAGGTCTCGCGGGTCGCGGCGCCCACCGGGCGTTTGGCGAGCAGGAACTGGCGATTGGTCTGGGAGGTCATGGCAGGCACTCGAATTGAATGAAGCCTTGTTGATAGACCTTCAGCGCCGATCTCGCAAGGTTGGCTGACGCGGCGAATGCACGCCGATCCAGTGCAGTGATGATCACCCGCACAGTTTTATCACTGCGATGCATGGCCACATAAACAGCCATTGGATAGTGCTGACGCGTGGCCGGCCTCAATGGCTATGCTGCGATGCCACACATCCCCTGCATCTATCCCTTCGAGGACACAACAATGAGCATGACGTTTTCCGGTCAGGTTGCCGTAGTCACCGGCGCGGCCAACGGTATCGGTCGTGCGACCGCGCAGGCGTTCGCTGCCGAAGGCCTGAAAGTGGTGGTCGCCGACCTGGACGCGGCAGGGGGCGAGGGCACGGTCGCGCTGATTCGTACAGCCGGTGGCGAAGCGAGCTTTGTGCGTTGCAACGTGACCATCGAAAGCGAAGTGAAAAATCTGATGGACGAGGTCATCAATACCTACGGCCGTCTGGACTATGCCTTCAACAATGCCGGCATCGAAATTGAAAAAGGCAAACTGGCCGACGGCTCGATGGATGAGTTCGACGCAATCATGGGGGTCAACGTCAAAGGCGTCTGGATGTGCATGAAGTATCAACTACCGCTGTTGCTGGCGCAGGGCGGCGGAGCGATCGTCAACACCGCCTCGGTGGCAGGGCTGGGCGCGGCGCCGAAGATGAGCATCTATGCGGCGTCGAAGCATGCGGTGATTGGTCTGACCAAATCGGCCGCCATCGAATACGCGAAGAAGAAAATCCGCGTCAACGCGGTGTGTCCGGCGGTGATCGATACCGACATGTTTCGTCGCGCTTATGAGGCCGATCCGAAAAAGGCTGAGTTCGCCAACGCCATGCACCCGGTCGGCCGCATCGGCAAAGTCGAGGAAATCGCCAGTGCCGTGTTGTACCTGTGCAGCGACGGTGCGGCATTCACCACTGGCCACTCGCTGGCTGTGGATGGCGGTGTCACCGCATTCTGAACAGAGCGCAGGAAAGACAGCCCGCATTCGTTGCGGGCTTTTTTGTGGATCACGTTCAGTTCCGTGAAGCCCCTTAAACAATGTGTATCAAATGGTTAGAACGGTCGCTTTTGGCGGCGTTGTCGCACAGCCTGTCCGGCGCGGCTGTGATTTACTGCCGCCAGCAAAACGGACAGGAGTTTGCGTGCTCATGGAATTGAGAATTGACCGACAGGCAATGGTGCCAGTCGTACAGCAGATTGTTGACGGAGTGATCGACTGGATCGTGCGAAGTGATGTGCCACCTGCCACACGGTTGCCTTCAGTACAGCAAATCGCACGCAGCAATTTGCTCAGTCAGTCATGCGTGGTTCAGGCTTGTGATCGACTCGTGGCACAAGGCGTTCTGGCGCCGCGCCAAGGTTCGGGATTCATGGTGGCAGCAGCGCCTCGCCGTGCGATAAATACGCCTGTACCGGCGAGTATCGATCGGCTTCGGCCAGAGGCGGGAAGTGTTTGCGGTTTACCGGGCACGTTGAATCTCGGCGATGGCGGGTTACCTGAAAACTGGCGTGAGTCTGATGACTTGAGCTATGCGATAGGTCAGGTCGCTCGCACCGACATGAGCAGTCTGTTCAACTACAGCACGCCACTGGGGCTGCCGGCGCTGCGCGAACAGATCGTCAAACGCCTGAAAATGATCAATGTTCAGGCTGGCGCCGCGCAGATAATGACCACCTGCGGTGCGACTCAAGCCCTTGACCTGATTGTGCGCGCCCTGCTGAAGGCTGGCGATTACGTGGTGGTCGAGAACCCGGGACATGTGCAGCTGTTCGATCTTTTGCGATTGCACGGCGTGCACTTGCTCGAAGTTCGTCGCACCCCGAACGGGCCTGACATCGACGCGCTGGCGCGCGTGCTGGAGCAGTTCCGGCCAGTGGCAATGTTTATCAACAGTCATCATCACAATCCCACCGGCTCCTGTTTGAGTCCGACCGTAGCCCGGCAGGTCCTGCAGCTGTGCAATGCCGGTGATGTGCGCGTGATCGAAGATGATGTCTACGCCGATTTGCATAACGGCAATGGCACACGGTTGGCGGCACTTGATCAACGAGTGATTTACGTCGGCAGTTTCTCAAAAACCCTGAGCAGCTCATTGCGGGTGGGCTTCGTTTTCGCCGATCTTGAGCTGATCGCACGGCTTGCGCGGATCAAGATGATCAGCAGTGCGGGGTCTTCAGGCTTTAATGAGGCGGTACTGGCTCGTCTCCTGGCCAGTGGCGCCTATCGCAAGCTGGTGCATCGTCAGCGTCAGCGCTTGAGTGTCGACCGTGCAGCCGCGTTGCAAGTACTGGAAGACGCCGAGTGGGAAGTGTTCGGAAAACCGTGCGGTGGCTTGTTCATCTGGGCGCGTTCGCCATCTGCCGATCCTGCCCGATTGCGTCGACAGGCGCTGGGCAGTGGTGTATCGCTTGCCGCGTCGGGAGCATTCAGTCCCGGTGGCGAGGTGTGCGAGTGGCAGCGTATCAACGTCGCATACGCCTGCGACCCCCGTGCACGGCAGTTTTTCCGCAGCACCCGCGTGGATCGACCTCAAGCGTTCTGAAAACGACGCGGGCGTAGCTTTTTGCCATTATTCCGACGCCAGAGACTTGTGCCGGTCCATGGCCATTGCGAATCTTCGTCCACACACTTTGGCAAGGGGCTTCGCGCAATGATTTCGGCCGTGCAAGGACGTTTTGCCAACCTCGGTATGGCGAAAAAACTGGGTGTCGGGTTTGTGCTCGTACTGCTGTTGACCGCGCTGGTGGCAGCAATGGGTGTCTGGTCCCTGCAAACCATCAGTCAGCGTTTCAATGGGCTCAAGCAGATGTCTTCGCTCAACAGTGGCCTGCTCAACGTACGCCTGCTGGAGCAGGAATACGCTTTGCGCAGCAATCCGAAAACCGCCGATGCCTTGCGCGAAGGTGTTGTTGCTCTTATTGCCCTGGCCAACCAGCTCAAGGCGCAGTCGCCGGCGAATGTACCGGTGATGAGTGATGTCGAACAGTCGCTTGATGCCTATCGCAAGGCGTTCGACGAGTTTGTCTCGTTGACCCAGGCCAAGGATCTCGCGCTGGAAATGGCCAGTTGGTCGGTGTCCAGCGTGGCCAACAACCTCGATGTGTTGCAGGCCGGACTGGCCGATGATGGCGCCTATACCTTGAAAGACACCGAGGGCAAGGACGGTGCGCAGTTTATCGAGCAGGCCAGTCAGGTCAGCCAGGTATCACGCTTGATGTTGCAGGCCATGAACGAAGCACGGATTCGTCTCGATCAGAGTCGCAAGGGCGATGCCGACAGTGCCGGCAAGGGCAGTATCGAGCAGGCCGCGCAGGCGCAGGCGCAAGCCGAAGAGCTGAAGTCCACGGTCAAGGATGAGGGGTATCTGACGGTGCTCAATGAGGTGTCCGGGCACATCGCCGGGTTCAACGACAAGCTGGCCGAATACACCGGGTTGCTGGCGCAGGAAAAAACCGTTTACGAACAATTGCACCAGCGTGCCGCGCAAGTGATGGAGCGGGTGGATCAGGCGTATGTCGCTGAAGATGGCGCGATGCAGGCGGAACTGAAGAAGAATTCATTGCTGATTATCGGCTCTTCGGCATTGGCACTGGTGGTCGGGTTGATCGCAGCCTGGGTGATAACCCGGCTGATTGTTTCGCCGTTGCGCAGCGTGATTCAGGTGGCCCAGCAGATTGCCGCCGGTGATTTGAGCGCGACGATTGGCGTGACGCGCCGGGATGAAATCGGCCAGTTGATGTTGGCGATGCAGCAGATGGGCGCAGGACTGAGCACGATTGTCAGCGGCTTGCAGGCCGGCATCGAGCAATTGGCCAGTTCTGCGCAGTCGCTGTCGACGGTGACCGAGCAGACCAATCTTGAAGTCAGCAGTCAGAAGGAGGAAACCGAACAGGTTGCCACCGCGATGAACCAGATGACGGCGACTGTTCACGATGTCGCGCGTAATGCCGAAGAGGCCGCGTTGGCGGCGCAGACGGCGGATGACAAAGTCGAGACGGGTCAGCAGGTAGTGCGTCAGAGCATGGCGCGCATTGAGCAGTTGGCGGACTCGGCGACTTCTGCGAGTACCAGCATCGAGAGTCTCAGTGCCGAGATTCAGAATATCGGCACGGTACTCGAGGTGATCAAGAGTGTTGCCGAGCAGACCAATCTGCTGGCGCTCAACGCGGCAATCGAAGCGGCGCGCGCCGGTGAGCAGGGCAGGGGCTTTGCGGTGGTGGCCGATGAGGTTCGCGCGCTTGCACGGCGTACACAGCAATCGACCGAGGAGATCGAGCGGTTGGTCAGCGCCTTGCGGGCGGCGGCGCATGCTTCGGTGCAGCAGATTCAGAGCAGTGGTGAGTTGGTGAAGCTTGCGGTCAGTGATGCACTGCAGACGGAAAGTGCATTGGGGAGTATTGCGGCAGCGGTTTCATTGATACAGCAGATGAATCAACAGATTGCGGCGGCAGCGGAGGAACAGAGTTCGGTGGCAGAGGAGATCAATCGCAGTGTGACGAGCATTCGTGCCAGTGCGGATCAGTCATCGATGGCGATGCGCGGGAATGCGGCTTCCAGTGTTGAGCTGGCGCAGTTGGGGAGTGAGTTGCGCGGGATGGTTGGGCATTTTCGGCTTTGACGCTTTGACGCTTTGACGCTTTGGGCTTGGCGGCCTTTGGGCCGACCATGCTCTTGGGGTTTTGGGTGAGTGTCCGGTTCTGCGGTTGCTGCGGCTGGCGGTTTCGCCCTTACGGCGAGTCACCCTGCTGGCGATGGCGGTCGTCCATTCACCCGATCCTCATCGGTCACCCACAAAAAAGCCACCTCGGCGGTGGCTTCTTTTCCTGCATCGACGATCAGTCGTAGATCACTTTTTTCTTCCAGTCTGCATCCGCTTCGACGTCTTTGAGGCCGGCGGTGAGTTGGTTTTCTTCGCCTTCGACCGGGGCGATTTTGTCCATGACCTGGGCGTTGGCGCGAGCGAGCAGTTTTTCCAGGTATTGCAGTTGTTCTGCATACATCTGTGGATCCTGCTGTTTGCGCAGGTATTGCACGCCGCGTTCGAAGGCGAGGCGAGCCTGGCCGGGCTGGTTTTGTTGCAGGGACTGTTGGCCGAGGTTGTTGAAGAACTCGATGTGCAGCAACACCAGGATGTGGCGCACTTCACGAACCCAGTGTTTGGCTTCGTTTGGTGGCAGAAAGCCGTCGTGGGCGGCGCGGGTGATTTGGCCGTGGAGGGCTTCGAGGAGGAAGCGTACGTCCTTGGCCTTGGCTTCGGTCATGATCGGTGCTGGTGGGTTGTTGACCGGGATCGACTCGCCCTGGGCGACCAGTCCACTCAGTTCGGTGATGCGTGCCTTGGTAGTGGCGCTGGTTTTTTCCAGGCTCAACAGGCGCTGGCAAACGTTGAGTTCCAGGCGCGTCAGCAGCAGCTTCAAGGCCGGGGTCATGAATTGACCGGGGAAAGTTTCGGTCAGTTCGCCGCAACGACGCAGGCGGTCGTTGAGTTCGACTTTGGTGCGGGCCTTCTCCAGTTTGTTGTTTTCCACCACATGGTTCATGTAGCCAATGGCGATCAGAATTGCGATCCCGGCTACGACTAGCAGGGTGATCATGAGTGGTGTCACCGGTAAGACCTCTTTATAGGGTTCGCATGCGAGTGTAGTGGCTGGGCATTTAACCGCCTAGCGCCGCTCGACTGGTTGGTTCGGCAGGTTCAATCTGTATCGGCCGCGCGCTGCTTATATGAATGCTGGCGCTGCGGGTTCAGATTGCCATCACTGTGCGGTGGACTATAACGTCTTGGCGAGTGGCGGAATATAGGCGTCAATCGTCGGACGACGGAAAAGCCGGATTGCAGCTGCAAAGCAGGTCGAAGTCATTGATTTAAATAAATTTATATCAAGGGGTTGACGACCTCTCAATCCATCCATAGAATGCGCGCCACTTGCAGCGTAAAGCACACAGCGAAGCGCGGCAGGAAGTGAATGTTGTAGTGTGTCCCCTTCGTCTAGTGGCCTAGGACACCGCCCTTTCACGGCGGTAACAGGGGTTCGAGTCCCCTAGGGGACGCCAATGCGGGAATAGCTCAGTTGGTAGAGCACGACCTTGCCAAGGTCGGGGTCGCGAGTTCGAGTCTCGTTTCCCGCTCCAATTTTAAACAGCACTGCTTTCGGGCGGGGCTGAGTGAAACCAGAACCAAGTCTTCGGATACGGATCTGGACACCGAAACACACACCATGTGTTCCGGGTAGCGTGTCCCCTTCGTCTAGTGGCCTAGGACACCGCCCTTTCACGGCGGTAACAGGGGTTCGAGTCCCCTAGGGGACGCC